>CACNCF010000004.1 GCA_902618795.1 uncultured Prochlorococcus sp. | reverse complement strand
TTTCATGTCATTGGTTAAAGGTGACAAAGGACTTCTAGGATTTCCTACATCCCATCCCGATAGCTCCAAAGCAGCCTTAATTGGTATTGGATTAGTAGTCATAAAGAGTGCTTTGAAAAGAGGCTGAAGTTTTTCATGAATAGCAAGAGCATTAGAAACCTTTCCACTTTGAAAAGAATTAATCATCTCTTTCAATTGCAATCCAACTAAATGGCTTGCAACACTTACTACTCCTACAGCACCTACAGATAACATTGGAAGCAACAATGAGTCGTCGCCACTATATACAGAGAGTTCGGAGCCACAAATAGCTCTTAGTTCTGTTACTTCTTCTATTCTACCGCTTGCGGCTTTAATACTGAGAATATTTGAGAAATCCATAAGTTTCTTCACAGTATCAGGTAATAAATTGCATCCAGTCCTACCAGGAATGTTGTAGAGCATAAGAGGCAAATCCTTTGCAGATTTAGCAATAGAACTGAAATGTTTATAAAGACCTTCTTGAGGCGGCTTATTGTAATAAGGAACAACGACCAAAGCACCGTCGGCACCAGAGTCGTAAGCTTTTTTTGTAGCTTCCACAGCTTCGCTTGTACAATTGCTACCAGTGCCAACTATTACTTTACAGCTTGCATCCAAAGATCCTTTAACCGCAATAAATAAATCATGCTGTTCAGCCCATGAAAGAGTCGGAGATTCTCCAGTAGTACCGCACAACACAATTCCATCGGAACCATTCTCACAAAGATAATTTGAAAGTTTTATAGCTAGTTCATAATCTACATCTCCATTCTCAGTGAATGGAGTAACCATTGCAGTCAATATTCTTCCAAATAGTGGATTATTACACTCAGTTTTGTCTGTAATCATTTTTTTGGAATTAATAACTCAGCTATTTGAACAGCATTCAGAGCTGCTCCTTTTCTTATCTGATCTCCACATAACCATAATTCTAATCCATGAGGCTGACTTATATCAGTTCTTAGCCTGCCAATAGCAACATTATCCCTTCCCATAACGTCATTTGGCATAGGAAATCTATTATTTTTGTAATCCTCAATAACTTCAATTCCAGGAGATTTTTTTAATTCTTCAAGAGCATCTTTAGGCTCAACTACACCAGCAAATTCAATATTAATCGATTCAGAATGTGCTCTCAGTACTGGGACTCGAACACATGTAGCAGAGAGCTTTAAATCAGCAATATTTAATATTTTCCTTGTCTCATTAACCATTTTCATCTCTTCTTCGCAGTAATTATTTGAAAGCATAGGGGAATTATGTAAAAACAAATTAAAAGCAAGGGAGTATGGCAAAACCTCACTTTTTTGGGGATTTCCTTGAAGATATTGTTCAGTTAAAAGTTTTAGTTCCTCCATCGCCAGTTGGCCTGCACCACTGACAGATTGATATGTTGAGACAATAACTCTTTGAATAGTCGAAAGTTTGTTTAATGGAGCTAAAACTAATGTCAACAAAATGGTAGTGCAGTTTGGATTCGCGATTACCCCATCATGATTAAGTACGTCAATAGCATTAACTTCAGGGACTATAAGAGGAACGTTCTTATCTAATCTGAAAGCACTTGAATTATCTATCAGTAAAGCATTTTGTTCCTGAATGGTAGATAACCATTTTTTTGAAATACTTCCGCCAGCTGAAGCCAAAACTAAATCAAGATTCTTAAATTCTTCCTTTGTTGTTTTTTTTGTAACTAATTCTTCATCTTTCCAAATAATTTTTTTTCCTTCTGAACGCTCTGATGAAAGCAAAACCAATTCTGATATTGGGAAATCACGTTGTTCAAGAATTTTTAGCAATTCAGATCCCACAGCACCTGAAGAACCTAAAACAGCAACTTTTAATGGCCTATTAGGCAAATAAGGAGATTGTCTCACACTTTAAAATGATTTTTATAAATAGATTGACTATTTTTTTTACTTTATCAAAAAATTAACTTTCAAGGAAATCACATAATGTGAAATAATTAAGATTCGGCTCATAGTAATAACTTAGAAAAACATGGCTAAAGATGCACTAATAGTAAAAACAACTCCTCTGCCTCAAAGTAGAATTTCATTCGAATTAGAAATACCATCTGAAACATGCAAAACGTGTGTAAATGAAACAATCAGCTCTATCAGTCGTTCGGCTAAAATTCCGGGATTTAGACTTGGTAAGATTCCTAAACAAGTCTTAATCCAAAGAATTGGCATCACACAATTACATGCTTCTGCTTTAGAAAAAATTATTGATAAATCATGGCAAGAAGCGTTAAAAATAAAATCTATAGAGCCACTAAGTGAGCCAGAATTGGTAGATGGATTTGAAGCTTTACTTGCAAAGTTTAGTCCTGAAAAATCACTTAAGGTTACTCTTCAAACTGATGTTGCCCCAGAATTAAAACTTAAAAAATCCAAAGGACTAAGTGTTGAAATATCAAAGACAAAGTTTGATCCTAAGTCAATAGATGAAGCGCTAGAAAAATCTAGAAATCAGTTTGCAAACATTATTCCAGTTACCAATAGAGCAGCAAAATTAGGAGATATTGCTGTAGTTAGTTTCAAAGGAAAATATAAAGATTCTGGTAAAGAGATTGATGGTGGATCAAGCGAATCAATGGATCTTGAGTTAGAAAAGAACAAAATGATTCCAGGTTTCGTTGAGGGAATCATAAAGATGAAAATTGGTGATACTAAAACACTTAACCTTAAATTTCCTGATGATTATTCTCATGAGGATTCAAGAGGCAAAGAAGCAATTTTTGAAGTAAATCTTAAGGATCTTAAGGAAAAAGAATTGCCTGAACTTAATGACGATTTTGCAAAACAGTCTGGCAACAAAGAATCATTAAAAGAGTTAAAGAAAGATATTGAAATGCAACTTAAAGACAATTTTGAAAAAACTCAAAAAGATATCAAAATTGAAGCTTTATTAGATGCCTTAACAAACGAATTGGTTGCTGAAATTCCAAAATCTATGATTGATATAGAAGTGAGGAATAATATTGAACAAACTGCTCAAAGATTTGCTCAACAAGGTCTTGATGTAAAATCTACTTTCACTCCGGAATTAGTTAAATCATTAGCTGAGTCCACTAGGCCTCAAGCTGAAAAAAATGTTCAAAGAAATTTAGCTTTAAAAGCATTGGCTGAAACAGAAAACATAAAAGTCGAGAAAGATGAAATTGATTTAAAAATGAAAGATTATGAAGATGCAATCTCTCAATCTTCAAAACAAATAGATATTAAAAGATTAACAGAAGTAGTAAGTAACGATCTACTCAAAGAAAAATTAATAATTTGGCTTGAAGAAAATTCTGAAGTAAAAGAAAAAACTACAAAAACTTCTAAAGCTACAAAAACCTCCAAAACAACAAAAGCCACAAAAACTACGACAAAAACTACAAAAACTACAGGAACTACAAAAACTCGAAATAAAAAAGAAAAAAAATAATTTATGAAATTTCCTACTAATTAAACAAAAACCCCCTAAATTATTTATAAGATGAAAACTAACTTGTGAACTCAGAAAAAAAACATTTAATTCAAAGCTCAATAAGTTCTTACGAAAGTAATCATAAGACTCTTGCCGCTGTTCCCACCGTTATAGAACAATCAGGTAGAGGAGAAAGAGCTTTTGATATATATTCAAGATTATTGAGGGAAAGAATAATTTTTTTAGGTACTGGAATTAATGATCAAGTATCTGACTCCCTTGTTGCACAATTATTATTTCTTGAAGCTGAAGATCCCGAAAAAGACATACAAATTTATATCAATTCTCCTGGAGGCTCAGTAACTGCAGGAATGGCCATTTATGATACCATGCAACAAATATCGCCTGATGTAGTGACAATATGTTTTGGAGTAGCGGCAAGTATGGGGGCATTTCTACTTTCTGGAGGAGCAAAGGGGAAAAGATTGGCTTTACCTAATTCTAGGATTATGATTCATCAACCTCTGGGAGGTGCACAAGGTCAAGCAGTAGAGATTGAAATACAAGCTAAAGAAATACTTTTTCTCAAGAAAACATTAAATTCACTTTTAGCTGAACATACTGGTCAACCTTTAGAAAAAATTAATGAAGATACAGAAAGAGATTACTTTTTATCCCCATCAGAAGCAGTCGAATATGGATTAATTGATAAAGTTATCAAAAAGTGACAAGGGATACTGATTTTTTAAAAATATGATGACGAATCGATATTTATAAGCAATCCTAGTGAATAGGGAATATTTAACACCTTTCACTTTAAAAACTTATAATCGATGGCTAAATTCGACGCCCATCTTAAATGTTCATTTTGCGGGAAATCACAGGACCAAGTAAGAAAGCTTATAGCTGGTCCTGGGGTTTATATCTGTGATGAGTGCATAGATCTTTGTAATGAAATTCTCGATGAAGAACTACTTGATAATCAAGCGAACACAAACGACTCTCCGCAAGTAAAAAAGAAATTACCAACTGATAATCCAAAAAAATCTGTTCCTTTAGAATTAACCTCAATTCCTAAGCCATTAGAAATTAAAAGTTTTCTAGATAATCAAGTTGTTGGACAAGAATCTGCAAAAAAAATACTATCAGTAGCCGTATACAATCACTACAAGCGATTAGCTTGGAAAGTTAAAGAAGATAGTAAAAATAACAATTCAACAGATTCACAAGCAACTAAATTACAAAAATCAAACATTTTACTTATCGGCCCTACTGGAAGTGGAAAAACATTATTGGCGCAAACTTTAGCAGAGTTTTTGGATGTTCCTTTTGCAGTAGCTGATGCAACGACTTTGACAGAAGCTGGATATGTTGGGGAGGATGTTGAGAACATACTTTTAAGACTTCTACAGAAATCAGAAATGAATGTAGAACTAGCTCAAAAAGGAATTATTTATATTGATGAAATAGATAAAATTGCAAGAAAAAGCGAGAATCCTTCAATTACAAGAGATGTCTCTGGTGAAGGAGTACAGCAAGCATTATTAAAAATGCTTGAAGGAACAATTGCTAATGTGCCACCACAAGGCGGAAGAAAACATCCTTATCACGACTGCATCCAAATTGATACGAGTCAAATATTATTTATTTGCGGGGGAGCTTTTATAGGTTTAGAGGATATCGTTCAAAAGCGTATGGGTAAACACTCTATAGGATTTACCACCAATTCAGATCAAAACAAAGTTGATACAAAAAAAATAGTAGACCCAAGAGATTCCCTGAAAAATTTAGAATTAGATGACTTAGTGAAATATGGCCTAATTCCAGAATTTATTGGGAGAATTCCGGTTTGTGCTGTTTTAGATCGTCTTACAAAAGAAACTTTAGAATCTATTTTGACTCAACCAAGAGATGCATTAGTAAAACAATTCAAAACTTTGCTAAGTATGGATAATGTTGAATTATCATTTGAACCTGATTCTGTTGAGGCGATAGCAAATGAAGCATATAAAAGAAAAACAGGTGCAAGAGCATTAAGATCAATAATTGAAGAGCTAATGCTAGATATAATGTACACTTTGCCTTCTGAAAAAAATGTAAAAGAATTCACAATTACGAAAAAAATGGTAGATAATTTGTTCTCATCTAAAATTGTTAAACTACCTTCAGGATCAAAAAGAATCATTAAAGAGTCTGCATAAAATTAAAGTTTAATTTTTTTAAATGAATCCAGAATTTTTCCAATTAATGAAAAATAAATGCCAAATATACATAAGCCTTTTCATCAAAAATATAGACCAAACAACTTAGACGAACTGGTTGGTCAAAAATTTATATCCATTACACTCAAACAAGCACTATTAACAAAAAAAATTGCTCCCGCATATCTTTTTAATGGTTCAAGAGGCACTGGAAAAACATCAAGTGCAAGAATATTTGCAAAATCTCTAAATTGCCAGGCATTCGATCAACCTACGATAACTCCTTGTTGTAAATGTGAATTATGTAGACAAATTGCAGATGGGAGCGCTCTAGATATTATCGAGATTGATGCAGCATCAAATACAGGAGTAGAAAATATAAGAGAAATTATAGAGAGAGCGAGATTTGCACCTACCCAAGCGAGATGGAAAGTATATGTTATTGATGAATGTCATATGCTTTCAACGGCAGCTTCAAATGCATTACTAAAAACTATTGAAGAACCACCCTCAAGAGTTGTATTTATCCTTGCGACAACAAATCCTGAGAGAGTATTAAATACAATAAAAAGTAGATGCCAAAAGTTTGATTTTAGAAGAATAAGCCCTAGTGATATTTTTCAACATTTATCAGAAATCGCCGAAAAAGAATCCATTGAGTACGAAGTTCAGGCCTTAAAAATGATTGCAAAAAGATCTAATGGAGGTATGAGAGATGCACAAAGCCTACTTGAACAAGTGAATCTTTTCCCAGAAGGGATAACAATTAATAATATCCAAAACCTCCTAGGAGAAGTATCAGAAAGTGAATTAACAAATCTGATTCAATCATTGGTTGGGAATAATCCAGAGTCATTAATTATCACCTGCAACAAACTATATGACGCCGGAAACGAACCTCTTCAAATAATTATCGGATTATTGAATATAACAAGAGATCTACTACTCCACACTACAGATAATAAACATTCAGATCTTTATTATACGTCTGACGAATTTCGAGATGAATTGGATAAAATCTCAAAAACAATAAATAAATCAACAATAATTAATTGGCATAATAATCTGAGAAATATTGAATATCAAATCAAAACAAGTGATAATCCAAGGCTTTGGTTTGAAATACATTTAACTGGCCTTCTGGGTAATAAAGAGATAAATAGTTTTGAAAATAAAAAAGAAAGTAATAATTATACGACTGAGGAGAAGCATGAAAGTAGAAAAAACATTCCAATTCATAAAGAAAATATTTCAGATGAGATTCCAAAACCAAGTATCCAAGAAGAGATAACTCACAAGGAATTGATCGAAAAAAAAGACGAAAAATTAGAAAAATTTGAAGTTCTTGAAAAAGAAAGTATTGAAAATATGTCTGAAAATAACCAAAATAATCCTGGATCAAATTTAAAAGATAAATGGGAATTAATTCTTTCTAAAGTAGAGTTACCATCAACAAGAATGTTACTTTCACAACAAGCCGAACTTGAAAGTTTTGATTCTGAGAAAATCACAATTGCATTATCTCCAAACTGGGAAAGTATGATAAAGAGCAGAAAAGTTATAATTGAAAATACTGTAAAAAAGATATTTGGAGATGGAATAATACTTAATTTTTCAACCAAACAATTAAATAAAAGTAACCCAACAAACACTCCAGAAATAACCCAAAATGAAGTAAATAATTCCCGACCAATAAAAAAAGTAGAACCAAAAACTAATTCGTCAACAAAAATATCTAACGAGGAAACTTATGATGATAGTTCAAAAAACTTGGCAAATTTTTTTAATGGAGAAATTATAGACCTTGATGAATAGATTAAACTCCAGTATGAAGAGTCTTTCGCCAGAGTATCTTTTTGGGAAAAATAGACATCTTCATAGTTACCCAAGGGATTACTAAAAACCAATGTGATAAATAAAAAACCGATACAAATACCATCAAAAAATTGCTTTTTTGCAATACAGGCACTTCACTTTTACAAGAAGAACCGTACCAAAAAGCAATTCCAGATAACATAAAAGCTGTAAATGAAATAGGCCAGTAAATTGGTGAATCTAAAAAAGTAATACTGAAAACTAAATCAAAAATAGAAATGATTGGTAATGCATATTGCAAGATAAAAAAGTAAGTTAAATCAAATTTCTGCAAATAATCAATTTTATTAGTTAATAATTGATCTCCATAATCGAAGAATCTTTGCAACCCCCCCTCTGCCCATCTTTGCCTTTGCGCTAATAAAGCATTTAAATTCTCAACTGCCTCCTCCATGACTGGAGGATCCCATAAGATTCCAATTCGAGATTTTGATAATAATAATCTTAAACTCAAATCAAGATCATCTGTAACTGTATCTTCATTAAAAGAACCACATGCTAATAATGTTTGTTTCTTAATTAATTGACCATTTCCCCTTAATTCGGAAACTCCAGCAACTGATAATCTTCCATACTGAAAGATTGCATCCATAGCCATCTCCATTGACTGACAGGAAGTTAAAAAATTCTTACTTACATTTGTTACTGATTTTCTTAGTTGAACTGCAGACCAATCACCCTCTTCTACAAAACTAAATAACCTTATCAAAGAATCTTGTTTTAATTCAGCATCAGCATCCAAAACTAATAACCATTCACCATGGGTAAATTTCAAGGCATAATTCAAAGCTCCTGACTTTCCTCCTCCTGCATTTGGAGAACGACTTATGACTTTTAACTTGTCATATTGTCTAGATAATCGATCTAAAATTAAAGGCGTCTTATCAGAACTACCATCATCGATAATGTAAATATTTAATTTATTTGTTGGATAATCTAAACTAAATAATCTTTCAACTAATCTTGCTATGACATTCTCTTCATCTCTAGCTGCGACTAGAATATCAAGCACAGGTAACTCTTTATTGCTAATTCTTCTGCTTACAGTATTTAAAACGTTGTTCCTTTTGAAATTTCTAGAAATAACTATTAAACCGTAAAAAACAATCACAAAAGAAAGAGTCAATATTATGTAAAAGAAATTTTCGATATTATTAGCATGAGGAATAAAAGCTACTAAAAAACAAGCACTAAGAAATATTAACGACTTCAATCTTCGATTTTTATAAAAACCCTTACTCATAAAAGTAAATTTTTAATTACTTAACTTTCATTGAGACAATATCTCAAATTTTTTTAGTTTTGCATTTCGATAGTAATGATTCAATATTTGTTCATAAGTGAATCCTAATTTAGCCATTTCAATTGCTCCTGACTGAGATAAACCTACACCATGACCGAAGCCTCCTCCTCTCAAAAGCCATAAATCATCATTTAATTTATTAATAGTAAACAAATTACTAGGTATAAAATTTAATACCCGTCGAATATCATCTTTAACAAGAACAATAGATTTATTACCCTTGTCCGTTTGTATTTCCAATTTTGTCACTCTGCCGCTAGAGCCACGTTCAATAGAATTTAAATCCAAAACATCTTCATTAATATTGATAAGTTTGTTTTTAATTAACTTTTCTTTAATTTCAAGACTAGAAATTTTCTTATTCCATCGAAAAAGAGAATGATTACTCCCATAAAACTGTTCTTTATCAAAATCTAAAAAATTATTTAAATAAGATTCATTTGTAATTGGAAGTTTAAAAATTTTATTTAATGATTTAGAACCATCAATGATTGAATTGAAATAAGAATAATCTTGAATTTGCCAAGACTCGCCTGCAGTAGCAGATACTCCACCATTAGAACCATGGTAAAAAGCATTTATTGGTTTATTTTCATAAGTGAGAATTAAATTTGAAGTTTCGTCTATGGCTTTTTGTACGTTTTTATATGAAATTTCAGAAGGCTTATAAACTTGGCATTGAGTGCTTATACATAAATGATATTTATCCATATTAAATCTATCAGAATTAAATATGCCCCAAGTTCTTGCAATAACTGCTTGAGCCTTGAGTGCTTCTAAAGGAGAATTCGGTCCAATTTCATATGGCAAAACACCTTCCAAATAGTCATCAAATTCAATTTTTTGAACTAAGGTCCAAGTTCCATATAAATCCTTTATTAAATAAAAATTTTTGCCAAAATTAAAACCATTAATATATACTTCCTCTTCAGAATAAATATATATGGGACCTTCAAGTTTCATACCACTGTAGTCATTCCTAAGAACAGGAGTAATTTGAAAATTTTTTATTTTTCTGAAAATCTTATTTTTTAATTCAAACTCTGGCAGATTATCTTGAAATGGAATCCATACTTCCCAATTTTTAGGGTAGGCAACAGTCGTCTCAAATCCTTTATCTCTTAGTTTCTCTGATTGTTTTTTTGCCGATTCATAGCTAGCAAAAGGCCCAAAAACAATTCTTTCAATTGTTTTTGGATTTTTGACGGGAATATCCACCCAGGTAATATTTATCTTTTTCGATTTATGTTTAATACCGTTGGACGATATCAAGTTTAAAAAACCTTTATTAGTTGTAAAGTTTATATTCTTTTTCTGCGAAAAACTATCATTCTCCCCGCCTAAATATTGCTTTAAACCAATTAAAAATTTTCCTTTTTTAATTTCATTATGGAGTTCAACCTTTAGAAATTCTTCTCCTTTTGCATTTGAAATCAATTTAGTGTTTATTATTAAAAGAGAAATACAGCCCAACAATAAGTTTAAAAAGGCAAATTTAAGTTTCATAAATTAGAACTTTCCTTATCAATTAAAAACTTTTATTTGCACCAATGCGTATAAAGGTTTAGATTATCCTAATTAAACACATTTGACTTAAATGTCTAAACTAAAAACTCGTAAATCAGCTGCCAAAAGATTTAAAGCTACTGCGACGGGTAAATTCATGAGAAGAAGAGCTTTCCATAATCATTTACTTGACCATAAAAGCTCAAAATTAAAAAGACATCTATCAACAAAAGCCGTAGTTGATGAAAGAGATGCTGATAATGTAAGATTAATGATTCCATACGCATAAATCTTTAACCAATTTTTATTAGATATTCATGGCACGCGTAAAAAGAGGCAACATAGCCAGAAAACGAAGAAACAAAATCTTAAATCTTGCAAAAGGTTTCAGAGGCGGCAATAAAAATCTTTTCAGAACCGCAAACCAAAGAGTGATGAAAGCTCTTTGTAATGCTTATAGGGATAGAAGAAGAAGAAAAAGAGATTTTAGAAGACTTTGGATATCTAGAATTAACGCATCTGCGAGGATAAATGGAACAAACTATAGCAAGTTAATAAATGGCATGAAAAATTCAAAAATTATCATTAACAGAAAAATGCTTGCTCAATTAGCCTTAAACGATCCTAAGTGTTTTGAACAAATTGTTTCTTCCGTTAGTAAGTAGAAAAAAAGAATATAATCTAGAAAAGTAGTTATAAATAATGGAAATATCTTCATTTCAATCTTATTTAATAATTCTTTTTGTTGTATTAATAATAATTTCTTTTTTTGTATTCAGACAATTTCTAAAAACAAGAAGTGAAGAGTTAAATTTAGTAAAATTCGAGCAAAAAGGTTTAGATTCTCTCACTCAAGCTACAGAATTATATGAATTTGGGTCTATTCAGATAAAAAAAAGATTATATTCTGAAGCTACTAAAACTTTTTTAAAAGCAATTGAAAATTATGAAAATGAACCTGATGAAGCCAAAGCGATAATAAATAATGCTTTAGGATTTTCTTATGCTGCTCAAAATGAATTTAAGAAAGCTATTAAACACTATCAATCTGCAATAAAATCACTTCCAAAATATCCTATAGCCCTAAATAACCTCGCATCAGCACAACAGCGTTTACTTGAGTACGACTTAGCATATGAAACTTATCAAAAGGTTTTGGTGATAGATCCAAAAAACAAAACAGCAATTAAAAAAAGTAAGGAGTTAGAAAAAAGAAACAACTATAAACCTTATGAAGGTATTAAAGATAAGGGATTCTAAATATGGAAAATTATTCTTCTTTACTAATTGGTGGAAAACAATTTTCCAGTAGATTAATGGTTGGTACTGGCAAATACAAATCTACTCAAGATATGGTGGAAAGTTTGTCAAATTCTGAAACGGAAATTATAACCGTCGCTGTTAGAAGAATTAAAAATGATCAGACCGGAGAAAATTTACTCGAAAAGATCAACTGGGAAAAATACTGGATGCTTCCTAATACAGCTGGTTGTGTTAATTCCGATGAGGCAGTCAGAATAGCAATTTTAGGTAGAGAACTTGCAAAATTATCTGGTCAAGAGGAAAATAATTTTGTGAAGTTAGAAGTTATTCCTGACAAAAAGTATTTGCTACCAGATCCAATAGAAACTCTTAAAGCAGCCGAAATTTTAATAAAGAAGGGTTTCGCTGTACTACCTTATATCAATGCAGATCCTATTCTTGCAAAAAGACTAGAAGAAATAGGTTGTGCAACTGTAATGCCATTGGGCTCGCCCATAGGCTCCGGGCAAGGTTTGTTAAATTTATCAAATATAAGGATTATTATTGAGAATGCAAATGTGCCAGTAATAATTGACGCAGGAATTGGGGTACCTAGTGAAGCTTCTCAAGCTATGGAAATTGGAGCTGATGGTGTCCTAATCAATAGTGCAATAGCACAAGCTGCAAATCCTTCTCTAATGGCTCAAGCGATAAATTACAGTGTCAAAGCTGGCAGGCAAGCTTTTCTGGCAGGAAGAATTAAAAAACAAGACTTAGCAGTAGCAAGTTCGCCGGAAAAAAATATATCTATCTAATTCTCTAAATTGAGAAAAGTTTAAAAAGAAAGTAAAAATTTATTATTTGGTTTTTTTTATCGTATTAAGAAAGAAGATTTGAAACTATTTACAATATTTTTTCGCAAAGTGGAAGCACGCTGTAGTAATTTAATAAATATATTATGAATCTTTTAATTCTGGAGTTCTGAGTGAAAGTTATTGTTCTAGGTGGAGATGGTTTTTGCGGCTGGCCTTGTGCGGTGAATTTAGCAGAGCAAAATCATGATGTAATTATTGTCGACAATTTAAGTCGTAGAAAAATTGATATTGATCTAGAGGTAGAATCGTTAACTCCAATTGCTTCTATAACAGAACGACTTTCTGCATGGGAAGAGACTGGAGGCAAGCCTATGAGATTTCTTAACATGGATATCTCTAAGCAATATCAAAAATTACTCAATTTGCTCATTGATGAAAAACCAGATTCCGTAATCCATTTTGCAGAACAAAGAGCAGCACCATACTCGATGAAATCGAGTTTTACCAAAAGATATACAGTAGATAATAATGTTAATGGCACCCACAACCTACTTGCTGCGATAGTAGAGAGTAATTTAGATATTCATGTTGTTCATTTAGGAACAATGGGAGTCTATGGATATGGATCACATAGAGGTGCAACAATTCCAGAAGGTTATCTAAAAGTTGAAGTTCCACAACCTGATGGAAGCCGCTTTGAAGAAGAAATATTACACCCTGCAAGCCCAGGTAGTGTCTACCATATGACTAAAACTTTAGATCAATTATTATTTCTTTACTACAACAAAAATGATCTTGTAAGGATCACTGATCTACATCAAGGCATTGTTTGGGGAACAAATACAGAAGCAACTTTAAAAGATCCTAGATTGACAAACAGATTTGACTATGACGGAGATTATGGAACTGTTTTAAACAGATTTCTAATGCAAGCTGCAATTGGATATCCATTAAGCGTTCATGGGACAGGAGGTCAAACAAGAGCATTTATACATATAAAAGACTCTGTAAAATGCGTACAACTTGCTCTTGAAAATCCTCCACAATCTGGAGAAAGAGTCAAAATCTTTAATCAAATGACTGAGAGTCATCAAGTTGGAGAACTAGCTAAAAAAGTTGCTTCTCTAACTGGAGCTGATATCAATTATTTACCAAATCCAAGGAATGAAGCAGTAGAAAATGATCTAATTGTTGATAATAAATGCTTTATAGAATTAGGTTTAAACCCAACTACTCTTGATAATGGCTTATTAGAAGAAGTTGTTGAAGTTGCTAAAAAATACTCCAATAGATGTGATCTTAATCGCATACCTTGTGTTTCATCCTGGACAAAAAAACAAGCTGAGGCAATAAAGACTAATTAAAATTTTTGAAATAGTTACCTTAAGAAAGTGAAGATTGCATTGTTTACTGAAACTTTTTTACCTAAAGTTGACGGCATAGTCACAAGACTGACTAAAACAATTGAATTTTTAATAAAAAATGGTGATGAAGTTATTATTTTTTGTCCAGAAGGGTGTCCAGAATCATATATGGGAGCAACTGTAGTGGGAGTTGCTGCAATGCCATTACCCTTATACCCAGAGTTGAAGCTTGGTTTACCAGGTCCTGCGGTCTCAGATAAGTTAGAAAAATTTAACCCAGATTTGATACATGTTGTTAATCCAGCTGTACTTGGCTTAGGTGGCATATGGTTGGCGAAAACTAATAATATTCCTTTAATTGCTAGCTACCATACTCATCTTCCGAAATATCTGGAACATTACGGTATGGGTATGCTAGAGCCACTTTTGTGGGAATTACTTAAAGCAGCTCATAATCAAGCCTTATTAAATTTGTGTACTTCCACCGCTATGGTCAATGAATTAAAAGATAAAGGTATTCAAAGGACTGCTCTTTGGCAAAGAGGAGTAGATACTTTCAGTTTCAGACCAGATTTAAGAAATGAGAAAATGAGAGATAAATTATTTGGAAAATATAAAGATTCTAATTATTTATTGATTTATGTAGGACGATTATCAGCAGAAAAACAAATTGAAAGAATTAAACCAGTATTAGAAAGTATCCCGAATGCTTGTCTAGCACTTGTAGGTGACGGACCGTATAGAAACCAGCTTGAAAAAATCTTCGAAAATACCAAGACTAATTTCATAGGATATTTATCTGGTGATGAACTTGCTAGCGCCTATGCCTCTGGAGATATATTTTTATTTCCTTCTAGTACAGAAACACTTGGTTTAGTTTTACTCGAAGCAATGGCCGCAGGATGTCCAGTTATCGGAGCCAACAAGGGGGGTATTCCAGATATAATTAGTGATGGGATTAATGGTTGTTTATATGATCCAGATGAACAAGATAATGGGGTACAAAGTTTGATTGAAGCAACAAAAAAAATTCTAGAAAATGAAGATAAAAGAGAAATTATGAGAAAAGAGGCACGAAACGAAGCAGAAAAATGGGATTGGAATCAAGCAACGTTACAACTGCAAAATTATTATTCAGATACGCTCAAAGAAATAGATTAAAGTTTGATCTAAATTATTATGCAACGTGTGGGGGCGTAGGATTACTATATGAACTTAAAGGAAGTATTAGAGTAGCTATATTTTGATTCTTTTCAGGCCTTTTTTTCTTTGAGAATTTTTTACCAAAGGGTACTCTTATAACATTAGTCCCCTCAATGGAACAAATATTTGAGTTATCTCCAGAAAAATTATTTACAAAATTTGGTAAGTTGACGTTTTTAACTGGCAGTTGCTTAACATTACCAGATTTAAAATCTTTGGTCATAGCTTCAAATACCCCAAAAAATTTGATGCTCGAATATTTTAATAAAAAAATTTAAAATAATTCTATAAGAAAATATTAAATTTTTATTCACATTGATAATAACTAAGTAAATACAGGGACGCTAGTCCTTTAAGCACATTTTTTTTCTTCTAAAGTCTCATCTTGATTTACATTGCAAGAACAAATTAAATTGCGATCACCATATGCATTATTGATCCTGGAAACTGAAGACCAAAACTTAATAGTTGTTGGAGTTTTATAAGGGAAAGAAGCCTTTTCTTTTGAATAAGGATATTGCCAATTATCAGCAATTAACTCTTTCAGCGTATGGGGAGCATTGCTTATTACATTATTATTTTTTAATTCATAATTATTTTCTATTTCACTGATTTCTTCTCCAATCAATAGCATAGCCTCACAAAATCTATCTACTTCTGCCAAGCTTTCACTTTCAGTAGGCTCTATCATTATGGTTTCTGGAACAGGCCAACTAATAGTTGGGGCATGAAAACTATAATCAATTAATCGTTTAGCTAAATCATTGACACTCAATCCAGTTTTAGATTTTAAATCTCTAAAATCTAAAATACATTCATGTGCGACAAAATCATTTTTTCCTTTATAGAGAATCTTGAATTTATGTTTTAATGAATGGGCAATATAATTTGCAGATAAAATTGCGTGCGAAGTTGCTTTCCTTAACCCACTTAGACCTGCCATTTTTATATACATCCAACTTATTGGAAGAATACTTGCACTCCCATGCTTGGCAGAAGATACGAAATTAAAACTATTAGATAAATTATTATCCATTAAAGAATGAGTAGGAAGGTATGGGCTTAAAGTTTCTGATGCAGCGACTGGACCTACTCCTGGACCACCTCCTCCATGTGGAATGCAGAATGTTTTATGTAAATTCAAATGACAAACATCAACGCCATAGTTTCCAGGTTTGCATAATCCAACCTGAGCGTTCAAATTTGCTCCATCTAAATAGACAAATCCTCCCACAGAATGAATTAAATCACATATCTTTCTGATTTGTAATTCAAAAACTCCATGAGTAGAGGGATAAGTCAACATAAGAGCCCCTATTTGGTTATCAAATTTCTTGACCTTGATTGACAAATCTTGATAATCAATATTTCCTTCGTCATCACATTCAACAGTTAACACGTCAAAACCTGCCATAACTGCACTAGCAGGATTTGTTCCATGAGCACTTTTTGGAATTAAACATTTTTTTCTTAACAGTTCACCTTTTGATTCAAAATAAGAATTAATTGCCAATAAACCTGCAAACTCTCCTTGAGAGCCTGCATTTGGCTGAAAAGAAACTGATTTTAAACCAACAATCTCACTTATCCATTTTTCTAAGTCAGATATAATTTTTGAATAGCCTTTAGTTTGATCTTGTGGGGAAAAAGGATGCATGGAAGATAAATTAGCCCAAGAGACGGGATTTAACTCTGCTGCAGAATTTAACTTCATGGTACAGCTTCCCAATGGCATCATCCCATCTACCAAAGAAAAATCTTTTTCTGCAAGTCGAAATATATATCTCATTAATTCAGTTTCACTTTGGTAATTAGTGAATATATCTTGCTGCATCCATGCACTGGATCTCAAAACTAAACTTTCAAGATGAAATTCTTTATCAAATTTTATATACTCTAAATCTTTTTCTTTTTCTAAAAGGTTTGCTATGAAAGTCAAAATATCTTTTATTTCTTTTTCATTACTAAGCTCATCTAAAGAGATCCCAAAGCCAGTTGAATTTTCAATAGTTGATCCCAACGGCAAAATTCTTAAGTTATAGCCATTTTTTAAAGCTTCATTATGGATCCTCTGGGAGTGCTCAGAATAAACATCAACACTATCAAATCTAATCCCATCAGGAATATCAAAACCTAAAGCAGCTAAACTTGATTCTAAATTTATTCTCAACTCAACTAATCTCTTAGCAATTTGCGTTAATCCAGAGGGTCCATGATAAATAGCATAAAAAGAAGAAATTATGGCTAATAAAGATTGAGCAGTACAAATATTACTGGTGGCCTTTTCCCTTCTAATATGTTGCTCTCTTGTTTGCAATGCTAGTCTTAGAGACTTTTCTCCATTTTTAGAGAGAGTTTGCCCAACAATTCTTCCGGGTATCAACCTTTTATATTTTTCGCTACAAGCAAAATATGCTGCATGGGGGCCACCAAAACCCATTGGTACACCAAATCTTTGCATACTACCCACTGCTACATCAACACCAAATTCAGAAATTGGTTTAATCAAAACTTGTGCTAGTGGATCAATAGATGCCGTAACTATAATTTCTGATCTATGTGCTTGGGATATCAAGAATGTGGGATCATATAATTGTCCATTTTTACCAGGTAATTGCAACAACATTCCAAAAACATCATCATGATTAGGAAGGTTGCTTTGAGTAAAGCGTTTTAAGGATATTCCCAAAGGTTTTGCTCTGGTTTGTAGAACATTAAAAGTGTGATCAAAAACATTTGACTCCACTAAGTACACTTTTGAAGATTTATTTTTTCTTGCGGAAAAACTCATTGCCATGGCTTCTGCTGCAGCAGTACCCTCATCCAACAAAGATGCATTGGCGACAGGGAATCCTGTTAGTTCACAAACAATAGTCTGAAAATTAAATAGAGCTTCTAATCTTCCTTGTGCAATTTCTGCTTGATATGGAGTATAAGACGTGTACCACCTTGGATTTTCAAGAACATGTCTTTGGATTACTTTAGGCATATGATTGTCATAATAACCAAGGCCTATAAGTGATCTCATTTTAGTATTTTTATTCGTAATCTCTTCTAATTCTTTTAAAGCCTCAATTTCTGAACAACCCTGGGGCAATATTTCTGAAGATTTATCTTTAAGCTGAATATCTTCAGGAATAACTTGATTTATAAATTGATCAATATTATTAAACCCAAGTTTAGAGAGCATTTTCTGCTCATCAGCATCACTCAAGCCAAGGTGTCTATTAATAAATAAATCTGAATTAACCGTGGATTTCATGTCCAATTTTTTTATAACTTAACCTATGTATAAAGATTTTGCTTTAATTTGGCATAACTTTTGATTTATATGCATCTGAAGTCATCAAATCAGCAATTGATGCTTTTGATTCTGGTTTCAAAATGACTAACCAACCGTCTCCAATCGGATCATTCTGTAATAGCTCAGGGTTCTCAATAACACTTTCATTTACAGATACTATTTCCCCTGAAAAAGGCAGATAGACTTCCTCAACGGCCTTAACTGATTCTATTGTTCCAAAAGTCTCGCCTTTCTCTAAAGTCTCACCTTCATCAGCTAATTCAACAAAAACAATATCTCCTAATTGATCTATAGCGAATTCACTAACTCCAATTTTTAATAATCCATTTTCTTCCAAGACATATTCATGAGTATCAGCATAGTTGAGGTTGTCTGGAAACTTGTAAGACATGATTAAGTAGATAAAGGAAATAGAGAATCTTTTGAAATTAATTTTTCCTCTAATAATTCAAATAATAAACGAATTAATGCAATTTTGATGTGAGCTATGTGAGAACCACCTTGAACAAAAATATTGTAAGGATCTCTTAGAGGGGCATCAGCAGAAAATTCACTTGTACTACCTTCAATAAAGGTACCTCCTGCCATTAATAATTTTGAATCATATCCCTCCATTGATGATGGAACAACATTCAGAAAAGAATCTACTGGTGAAGAATTTTGAAAAGATTGACAAACTTTTTGTACCAAATCAGGATTATTCAATCTTACTGACTGAATAAGATCAGATCTATAAGTTGCTGGCTCTGGTAAAACCTTAAATCCCAAATTTTTAAAGACTGCTGCAACCATATCTGCACCTTTAAGTGATTCGTGAACAATTTGTGGTGCTAAAAACAAACCCTGCAAAATTAATCTTCCTAGTCCAAAATTTATTCCTGCAGAAGAACCAATACCTGGTGAGGTTAATCTAGAACATGCCATCTCAACCAACTCTGCATCTCCTGCAACGTACCCACCGGTAGGAACTATTGTACCTCCCAAATTTTTAATCAATGATCCAGCAATTATATTTGCCCCTTTAGAAATTGGTTCACTATCTTCAACAAGCTCCCCATAACAGTTATCAACAAAACATATACAGTTAGGATCAAGAGAATGAATAAGACTACAAATTTTCCCTATCTGATGATTCGTAAGAGACTTTCTCCAACTATATCCACAACTTTTTTGTATGAATACTAATTTGCATGAATTTTCTTTAAAAAAATGAACAATTTTTTCTTCAAAAGAATCAAAATTCTCGCAGATATTTACTTGCTTATATTTAATGTCAAAATCTTTAAGTGATCCTTTCCCGCCTCCCCTTATTCCTATGACTTCTTCTAAAGTGTCATATGGTTGTCCTGTAAGAGATAACATTACATCTCCAGGTCGAAGAATTCCAAATAAAACAGAACTTATTGCATGAGTTCCACTGACAAATTGCATCCTCACAGCAGCCTTTTCAGCAAGAAACAATCTCGCAAAGACCGCATCAATTTTTTCTCTAGATATATCATCATGACCACTACCAGAAGATTGATTGAAATGACTAGTAGAAACTTTTTCTTCCTTAAAAATATTCAAAATATTTTCTAATTTCTGGAAAACCTGATTGGATCTTTCTTGGAAAACTTTACTTAAACTCTCTTCGACAGAAAGAACAGCGTTTTCAGCCAGTTTTAAGTTATTGTCAAGAGTCATTTATTATGAAAATTCATGTTATTTTTCAGAAGCTAAATTTCTTAATTCTGCGAGGAAAGCATTAGGTCCCCTGCCCTGAAAATAAGAAAGTTTTTTTGAAGCCTCATATAAATCAAGAAGTTCTCCATCTAATTCTTCTGCCGTATAATCTCTAATTCCTGCAATTACCTCAGCAAAACGTTCTCTACGAGCAGATTTATTGACATCATAGGCTTCCATTACCTGCGTTTTACATGATCTCCAAGCCTTATTCTGACAAAAATGCACTGAAAGAGCATCACTTAAAGCAGAAGCTTCTTCATCTTCTATGTACCAGTCAAAAGATGAAGGTAGAGGTTTTAATCCTGAAAATATCTCGAATAACTCCCCGGCCGACAATGGATTACCAGAATCATTTTTTAGGGGTAATGCAGACTCTTCCAAAGATTTCCATAACTCTGGGTAATCCCTTTCAAAACGATCCCTGATTTTTTCAATGCCTTGATCAAGAATCGTATTAACTTGAGCTAAAGCAAGAAAAACTTCAGGACCTGGCGAAGATAACTTCCCATTCCTAAGATTAGAAATTTGCGAATTATGAACTTTACCTAAATCAAGAACTTCTGAGAGTAATGGCAAAACTCTGTGAGACCAACCATTTCTTTCATGCCAAAGATGTATCAAATGAGCCATAGCCCTTCGACCTCTAGATAATTTATCGCGATATCCTAGACTCACAGATAATTAAACTTATCAATAATATAGTATGATAATATTACATATCGGTAATTTTGAAAATAGTATTTCAATATCATGAATTCAGTAATTTTCCAAGAAACAGCAAAATTAAAAAAACCTGTTCCAGCTGAAAAAGTTATAGAGCTCTCAGAAAAATTACTGGAACCTTCCAGTCATTCAAAAAGATATCCCCCAAGACTACATAAAACGTGGGGAACAATAGTTTTTATGGTTACAATTCATATTCTTTCTCTTATAGCTATACAACCGAAATTTTGGAGTCTCCCTGCAGTCACTTCATTATTATTTTTTTACTGGGTAACTGCTTGTTTAGGAGTCACCCTTGGATATCACAGATTGTTATCACACAGATCGTTCGTTGTACCAAGATGGTTAGAAAGATTTTTTGCTACCTGTGGAGCCATAAGTTGCCAGCATGGGCCAATTGATTGGGTAGGTTTACATAGGCATCACCATTCTTTTTCAGATACTGAAGTAGATCATCACAACAGTAAAAAGGGGTTTTGGTGGAGTCATATGGGTTGGATGTTTAAAGACGTAGAAGCACTAAAAGCTGTTCCAAAACTAAGTGCAGATTTAATCAAAGATCCATACTATAGATTTTTAAATAAATATTTTTTATTCTTACAAATTCCTATTGGACTTTCATTGTACGCAATAGGTCAAAAATTAGGAGTTGGAGGATGGGCTCTAGTCCTTTGGGGAATTCCATTAAGGCTTGTGGTTGTTTATCACGTAACTTGGCTAGTCAACTCCGCGACGCATTGTTGGGGTAAAGCACCATTTAAAAGTGGTGATTCATCTAAAAACAATGCGTGGGTTGCTGCATTAACATTTGGAGAAGGTTGGCATAACAATCATCATGCATTTCCTAATTCTGCAAAACAAGGATTATTTAGAGGTCAGATAGATATAACATGGGAACATATTAAGATTCTTGCAAAATTTGGTCTTGCAAAAAAAGTAAAGTTACCCTCTAGGTCTTATTATTAACTATATTGTTCAATATTTTCATGGCTAAAAGAGTACAAGTCGCATTAACTGAATCAATCGCATCACTAGGTAAAGAAGGAGATCTAGTTGAAGTAGCACCAGGATACGCAAGAAATTTTCTATTACCTTATGGCAAGGCAATGAATGTAACACCAGCAGTCCTTAAACAAATTGAAAGAAAGAAAGAAAAAGAAAAAATCGCTGCTGATAAATTAAAGCAAGAAGCTTTAGCTTTCCAAACTGCATTATCTACAATAGGTAGGTTCACTATCAAAAAACAGGTTGGAGAAGATGGAGTCCTTTTTGGAACGGTTACCAATGGGGATGTTGCTGAAGCAATAGAAGCGGCAACTAAAAAAGAAATTGATAGAAGAAACATTACTGTTCCTGATATTCATAATTTAGGTTCCTTTACTGCAAAAATAAAATTACATCCAGAAGTAAATGCAGAAGTAAATATTGAAGTAACAAGTTAATCAATTTGTTGCATTATTTTGAAAAGTAGCCAGAGTATATATCTAAGCAATTAAAGAGATGGTTTCCGTACCTTTTCCAAATAATGGGCAAAATAAAAATTTTAAAAAGGATTTTAATAGTGAAAATGCTGGATTAGTTCCTCCTCAAAACGTTCAAGCAGAGGAAGCTGTTCTTGGTGGTATACTTCTTGATCCAGACGCGATCGGAAGAATTGCAGACTTAATTAAACCTGAAGCTTTTTATATAAATGCCCATCAAGAGATTTATAGAACAGCATTAATGTTGCATACCCAGGGTAAACCAACTGATTTAACATCAATGAGTGCTTGGTTAGCAGATAATGGATCACTAGAAAAAATTGGAGGAAATAGCAAACTGGTAGAACTAGTTGAAAATGTTTCCTCTACAGCTTCCATAGAACAAGTTGCTAATTTAATTAACGACAAATTCATGAGAAGGCAACTTATCAGATCTGGGAATGAAGTGGTTCAACTAGGTTTTGATCAAACTCAAGATACTAATGAAGTTCTAGATAAAGCAGAGCAAAAAATATTTGAAATCAGTCAAGAAAAACCTTCAAAAGGTCTGACTCAAGCCGCTGAAATCCTTACAAGCACTTTCAATGAAATAGAGTCAAGATCATTAGGTACTTCAGTAGCTGGAATTCCTGTAAATTTCTACGATCTTGATGCGATGACTCAAGGTTTTCAAAGAAGTGATTTAATAATTGTTGCCGGAAGACCTTCAATGGGGAAAACTTCAATAGTTCTTAATCTGGCTAAAAATGTTGCACAATCTCAAGATTTACCTGTATGTGTATTTAGCCTTGAAATGAGTAAAGAACAGTTGACGTATAGATTACTCTCTATGGAAGTTGGAATCGAGAGTGGCAGGCTAAGAACAGGAAGATTACAACAAGATGAATGGCCGTTACTCGGAGAAGGTATCAATTCACTAGGTCAATTACCAATATTTATAGATGACAAGCCTAACTTAAG
Organism: uncultured Prochlorococcus sp.; assembly: GCA_902618795.1. Lineage (GTDB taxonomy): Bacteria > Cyanobacteriota > Cyanobacteriia > PCC-6307 > Cyanobiaceae > Prochlorococcus_A. The sequence continues at coordinate 62,560 of CACNCF010000004.1, read as the reverse complement.
TGTTTTAGAGATGAGATCTCTGTGCAGAAGATTAATAGCTGAACAAAAAAAAGAACTTGGATTGATTGTGATTGATTACCTGCAGTTGATGGAAGGATCAACCCCTGATAATAGAGTTCAAGAACTTTCACGAATAACAAGAGGTCTTAAAAGCATGGCCAGAGAATTAAAAGTACCAGTAGTAGCTTTATCTCAGCTTAGTAGAGGTGTAGAGTCTAGAACAAACAAAAGACCAATGTTAAGCGATCTAAGAGAATCAGGATCTATTGAACAAGATGCAGATTTAGTATTAATGATTTATAGAGATGAATACTATAATCCAGAGACTGAAGATAGAGGAATTACAGAAATCATTGTCACTAAACATAGAAATGGACCCGTAGGAACTGTTAAATTATTATTTGAACCTCAATTTACGAGATTTAGGAATTTAGCTAATTAAATCGCTCCTAAGATGCAAAATCATCACTCAACAAATGAATCTTTTGATGTCATCGTTATTGGAGGAGGACATGCAGGATGCGAAGCAGCTATAACAACAGCAAAATTAGGATTTTCTACAGCCTTATTTACAATCAATTTAGATAGGATTGCCTGGCAACCTTGCAACCCTGCTGTTGGCGGCCCAGCAAAAAGTCAGTTGGTACATGAAGTTGATGCATTAGGTGGAATTATTGGTAAATTAGCTGATGAGACAGCAATACAAAAAAGAATATTAAATGCAAGTAGAGGTCCAGCCGTATGGGCATTAAGAGCTCAGACAGATAAAAGAGAATACTCAAAAAAGATGATTGAAATATTACAAAATACAGATAATTTATCTTTAAAAGAAGCAATGATTACTGATCTAGATATCGCAAAAACTGAAGAAATTGGATTGAACTCAAAAAAAATCTTAAAAAAAAGAATCAAAGGTGTAAGGACTTTCTTTGGTAGTTATTATTCAGCAAGATCAGTTATCATAACAGCTGGTACGTTTTTAGAAGGAAGAATATGGATAGGAAATAAATCAATGTCAGCTGGTAGATCTGGCGAACAAGCAGCACAAGGTCTTACTCAAAATTTGCACGAAATTGGTATCAAAACAGAACGTTTAAAAACAGGTACTCCAGCAAGAGTTGATAAAAGAAGTATCATTTTTGATGAATTAGATATTCAACCAAGTACTGCAGCAGATAAATATTTTTCGTTTGACCCAGATATAAAAAATAATATGACCCAAGTTAGTTGTCACATCACAAGAACAACTACCAAAACACATCAACTAATTAGAGACAATTTACATTTAACTCCTATTTACGGCGGTTTTATTGATAGTAAAGGGCCAAGATATTGTCCATCAATTGAAGATAAAATCGTCAAATTTGCTGATAAAGAATCACATCAAATTTTCTTAGAACCAGAAGGAATTAATACCCCTGAAATATATGTACAAGGATTTTCTACAGGTTTACCCGAAAATATTCAGTTAGAACTTTTAAGGACCTTACCTGGATTACGTGAATGTAAAATGTTGCGACCAGCATATGCTGTGGAGTATGACTATATACCTGCAACACAGCTCCATACATCGCTCGAAACGAAAGAAATTGAATATTTATTTAGCGCCGGACAAATTAATGGCACTACTGGTTATGAAGAAGCAGCAGCACAAGGATTAGTTGCAGGAGTCAATGCGACAAGAAAACTAAACAAAAAAGATCCAATAATCTTCACTAGAGAAAGCAGTTATATAGGAACAATGATCAATGATTTAATTACCAAAGATCTCAAAGAACCATACAGAGTTCTCACTAGTAGGAGTGAGTATAGGTTAACTCTTAGAGGAGATAATGCAGATAGGAGATTAACACCATTAGGTTATCAAATAGGGCTAATTAATGAGAAAAGATGGTCGGCCTATCAAGAAAAAATGAGACTCCTCGAGGAAGAGAAATTTAGATTAAATAACACTCGTTTAAAAAATACCGATGAAATATCCAAAAAAATAGAATTAGAAACGGGATCAAAAATCAAAGGCTCAACAACTTTGAAAGAACTCTTAAAAAGACCAAACTTTCATTATTCAGATCTAATTAAATATAATTTGAATGAAAGAAATCTAGTTTCTTCAATACAAGAAGGTGTTGAAATAGATATTAAATACGAGGGATACCTTAAAAGACAAAAAAATAACATTGAACAAATAAATCGCCAAAGCTGTAAATCTCTGCCTCAAGAAATAAATTATGAAAAAATAGATACATTATCTTTAGAAGCTAGAGAAAATTTAAATAAGATAAAGCCAAAAAATTTTGGTGATGCTTCAAAAATTCCTGGAGTAAGCAAAGCTGATTTAACTGCATTACTTGTTTGGCTAAAAATAAGAGAAATAAAAAAAGAAAAGGCAAATATTTTTGTCGAAAAAAAGTTATCATCTTAAAAGCATTCCGTCTGAGCACTGAATAGTAAACTTTTTAACTCACCAAAAATTTTATGGGAAGAGAAAGCCTCTACTTTTTTAGTGAAAAATTCATTACCAAAAATATCTGGCCCATGGAAATTAATGCTGCTTGGGGATGGAAGTCCAACTAGACATTTACAACTTTTAACCAATCAAGAGACAAAAATTAAATTAATTTCAATGCGAGTTGATCCTTTATTCATTGAAGAAGGTCCTAAAGAATTAAATCAATTAAATGGACCTTTAATTAGGAGACAAGTATGGATTAAAAACAATAATAAAAACTTAGCATGGGCTGAAAGTTGGTGGAATGCAGAACAAGTGAATGAAAATTTAAAAGCCAAAGAAGAACCAATTTGGAAGAATTTGACACAAGACAGATCAGAATTATTTAGAGAAGTTGACCGAATTTCACTTGTCAATTCAAATTGGTTAGAGGATCAATTTTGTTTTAAAGGTCCATTCTGGTCAAGAAATTATAGATTTTTTCGAGACAAAAAGCCCCTAACAATTATTAGAGAAGTATTCAATCCACATTTAGAAAGTTTATTAGGCTATTCAGGAATTAAAGAATTTACGAAACTATACTCTTCTTCTTCTTGATCTGGGAAGATTTCTTGATTTTGATTGAACTTGTTGGTTTGATTGATCTTTCGAAGTATTATTCTCTTTTTCTGAAGCTCTTTGCCATCTTTCAACTTTGAAATCCATTTCATCTGGCCAATCTTCGTCTTTACTCTCTTTCACAAAAGGTAATTTTTTTTGCTCAGTTGCATGTATATTTTTTGGTTGCCTTAAAGATATTGCTTCTAAGGGTCTTTTTGAGTGCTGTTTAGCAGATTCATAAGAATTTGATTCTCTGGAAAATGTCTTAATATCGTTGTTATCATCATAAATATTCTCATCATTCCAATCATCATTATCTTCATCAAAAAATAAATCGACTTTTTCAGAGACCCATCTTCCTACTTTTTTAACACTTTTACTTGTTATTCCTTGAAAATCTGAGTTCCTTCTTTTTCCTGGCCTAGCACCAGATACTCCATCAACGAATTGCCTTCCAGTTTCGAAAATTTTATCAACCTGTTTATCAACAATATTTTTATCAAAACTATTTCTAAGATTTCTAATTCTCCTTGAATCCATAAATTATTATGCTTTTTAAAATATAAATTACATTAAAAAAATAAATTATTCCAAATATAGAAACAAAAACACATCTTATATTTTTAATCAAACAAAATTAAACACTTTTTATTCCATGATCCATTAAAGAAATTTACACAACATTTTTTACAGGCAATATTCTTTATCCGTTTCCTGTAGAAAAATTTCTCACCACAATTTTGGCAAGTTCCTATATATTTTAATTCTCTCCTTTCAATAGGAAATGAGTGCCTCACAGAAATTTGAAAATTCTTCTCTTTCTCGTTAATTTCATTCATCTTTTCTAAGAAATTTGGACCATGTATCTCATTTTTTTTTAATATCCTATCTACCCATGCATGAATCATTTCATGACATAAAGTACTGTTTATTTCACTATTAGATAATTTACTCAAAATAGGTTTCGATAAGATAATTTCAGAATCTACAAAACCATTAATTCGTTTTCTTTTATAAAAACCAGCAGTAGTTTTTAATCTATTATCACTCCATCTAACCTTTACTAAAGGTTGATTATTAACTGTTAAAGAATTTTCAAAATATTGGCAATTAAATTTATGAAATAAAGGTAAAAGAGGAATTACAGGCATTATGGATTAGAATTAGTATTATTTTGACAAGAAAAGCCATCAAAAACGATTTCTTTTCCTAAAGTAATAAAAAACTCAAATCAACATGGATGCAACACTAGTTAAAGATATCGGAATTAAAGCATTATTAGTAGGCGGAGCTGTACTAGTTTCTTTTTGGACTTTTAATGCAATCAAATTAGTTATAAGCGCCAGAGGAATTAATCCATTAGTAAGAAAGTTTTTTGATCAAATAGCTGCTGGTAGAATTGATGCAGCGTATGGTCTGACTACAAAAACTTATAAAACTCATGTGAAGCGTCAGGACTTTCTTAAATTTTTAGCTAGTTTAAACCTCAATAAATACAGAAATTTAAAATCAGGAAGACCTAGGGTCCAAGAAGATCAAATCATAATAACTTTGAATTTAAAATCAGAAGATAAACAAGATGAGCTCCCATTAGATTTTACATTCGCAAAAACTGACAATGATTGGAAAATTGACAGAATCGCAAAAGTGAATTAATAATTTTTGTGAGGCAAAAGAATTGTTTAAAGAAGAGATAATACATCAATTAGAATTACACCCAAGTAGATTAGATAAAGAAAAAATCATCTCAGAAGCAATGGAACAAGGGCTAGATGATTTTTTTGAAGGAATCCGTATGGCACTTGATCCATTGGTAACTTTTGGTGTAAAAATAGTTCCTGAAAAAGAAAATGAAAAAAGTCAAAATTTTTTATGGAAAGATTTTAGGGAATTGACAAACAAACTTATTCAAAGAGAACTTACTGGTCACGCTGCTCGCGATGCAATTTTTACAGCTATGGAATCTGCCACAAAAGAAGAGTGGAATGGATTTTATAGACGAGTTTTAATTAAAGATCTTAGATGTGGTGTATCTGAAAAAACAATCAACAAGATAGCCAAGAAATTTCCCAAATATGCGATTCCTATTTTTTCTTGTCCTTTAGCTCATGACAGTGCAAATCATGAAAAAAAAATGATAGGGAAAAAACAAATTGAAATCAAATTAGATGGTGTGCGCGTCTTAACAATAATTAGACAAAACAAAGTAGAAATGTTTTCTCGCAATGGAAAACAATTCCATAATTTTGGTCATATTATCTCAGAAATAGAAAACGTCCTAAAAGAAGATCCTGCACTTCACGACATAGTCCTAGATGGTGAAGTAATGAGTGCTAACTTTCAAGATTTAATGAGACAGGTGCATAGAAAAGATGGCAAACAAACAAAAGACGCAGTTCTTCACTTATTTGATTTATGTCCCCTTGAAAACTTTCAACAAGGGAGATGGAACACTAGTCAGGCATCAAGAAGTTTATTGATAAAAGAATTGGTAGCAAAACATTCTAAGTTTCTAAAACATGTACAAACTCTGGAATGGGAAAATGTAGACCTCGACACCACTGAGGGACAGAAAAGATTTGTTGAGTTGAATAAATCTGCCGTTGAAGGTGGATATGAAGGCGTAATGATTAAAGATCCCGATGCTATATATGAATGTAAAAGAACACACAGTTGGTTAAAAGCAAAACCTTTCATTGAAGTCACTTTAAATGTTGTATCTGTTGAGGAAGGCACAGGTCGCAATAAAGGTAGACTAGGAGCTTTACTAGTAGAAGGTGAAGATGACGGGCATGAATACAGTCTTAGTTGTGGAAGCGGATTTAGTGATGTCCAACGGGAAGAATATTGGTCAAAACGGGATCAACTTATTGGTCAACTTGTAGAAATCAGAGCTGATGCTAAAACTAAATCCAAGGATGCGGTGGCTTTTAGTCTTAGGTTTCCTAGATTCAAATGCTTTAGAGGATTTAAAGTTGGAGAAAAAGTTTAAATTTTAAAAAATAATATTGCACAAACTAATCTATAAAAAATGTGGTTTTTAAGTAAAAAAACTAAAAATCTTGGCTATAGAATGTAAGAATAATTATCAGGACTTTTAGAGAGACTTATGACGAAGAAAACAGTTTTCAACTTCATAAAAACACCTTGTGGACAAGCAAAATATAGCGAATTAGAAGCCAACAAAACTCTACCAGGTAAATTTAGGCTTTTGTGGTTTATCTTAATTGCATCTATTAGAGATTGGAATATTAAAGAGTAAATTCTTAGGATTTTTCAAAATATTCCCTGGAATATTTAGCTGAGAAATATACAAGTAAAAAAGTTGAAATAATTCCAACGATAGTCATATATAAATTATTTGGTGATTGGACATTTTTTAGATCCTGGATATTTTTTGCCAAACTACCTATTGAGCAATAAAGAAAAGTTCCTGGAATTATTCCAAGAAGACCAATAGCGAAATCTCGAAATTTAACATTATTCAAACCATAAAAATAATTCAGAATACTGAAGGGAAATATCGGAGATAATCTTGCTAAAAAAATTAATTTAAGTCCCCCTTTTTCTACTACTTTTTCCATAACACTTAATTTTGGATAACGACTAAAAAGATTTTTTAGCTTTTTTGCAAAAAAACTTTTTGATACAAAAAAAGCAACTATTGCTCCTAAGGAAGCGGAGAAAAAAACGATAATTGATCCTAAATATGAGCCATATAAAAAACCTGATAATAAAGATAACCAAGAAGCTGGGAGTATTAATAAAACAATTAAAATATAAATACAAACAAACGAAAATATCCCAATTCCAGTATTAAAAAAAAAAGACAAATTATAAATATTGTCAAGAAATATATTCATTCTCAATTCAAAAGTTCGAGTTTTTTAGTAATTCTCTCCATTTGTACCGAACCCTCATTTAATTTAAATCTACATTCATCAACAATATCTTTTGGAGCCTTATCCACGAAATTTTTATTAGATAATCTCTTATTTAAATTATCTAACTCAATAATCACCTTTTTTAAATCCTTGTTTAACCTTTCTTTTAATGCATCTATATTTACAAAATCCTGAAAAGGTAAGTAAACCTCTAAATCACTAATTATCCCAGAAAAAGATTTAGCAAACTCTTTTTTATCAACAGCATTAGGTTTAAAAATAAATACTTCAGAAGATTTAGTTAAGGTTTGAATATCATCAACTAAAATTTTTAGAAAATCAATCAATTCATCATTATCTGAAATCAAGTAAACTGGAACTTTCTCTGATGGCTTGAGACCTAATTCAGCTCTCAAATTTCTAATCAATCTAATAATTTCAAAGAGTTGTTGAAAGGAATTATCAAGCTTATTATCAACAAATTTATTTTCTTGGGTTGGCCATTTTTGAAGAGATAATAATTCTTTATCTGATTTAAGTTGAAGTACATGCCAAAGTTCTTCAGTAATGTGCGGCATAAAAGGATGAATCATCACCAAAATATCATTGAGCACTTTTATTAAAACCTTTTCAGATATTTGTCTATTATTAGTCTCTTTATTATTAAACCTTTGTTTAGCAAATTCTACATACCAGTCACAAAAATCATTCCACGTAAATTCATATAGAAGTTTCGCAGATTCTCCCAATTTATATTCTCTCAACAAAGCAGCGACTTTTATATTTACCTGATTCAATTTCGATAAAATCCACTTATCACATAACTCTAAAGAAGTTTCATCACTCTCATTAAGCGAATCATTATTGTTAGAAGTTTTATTAATTAACACAAATTTAGTCGCATTCCATATTTTATTCGCAAAATTTCTTGAAGCTTCAACAGTTGAAGAGGTATCTTTTTTTCTATCAAAATCAAGCCGGATATCTTGTCCAGCTCCTGCAACTTCTCGAATTAAAGCAAATCGTAGAGCATCAGAACCATATTTATCAATTAATAGTATTGGATCAATACCATTACCTGAACTTTTACTCATTTTTTTATTGTTTTCATCTCGAACTAGACCATGAATATAAACATCCTTAAAAGGAATATTATTCGTAAAAGTATTCCCCATCATTGTCATTCTGGCCACCCAGAAGAAAATAATATCGAAACCAGTAACAAGAACATTATTTGGATACCATTTTTTAAAATCCGGATCATTTGTATTTGGCCAACCAAGAGTTGAGAAAGGCCATAAACCACTTGAAAACCATGTATCCAAAACATCCTTATCACGAACCAATTTAATATTTAATCCAAATTTTTTCTTAGCTTCGATTAAGGCAGCTTCTTCATTTCTTGCAACGATATATGGAGTATTTTGTTCTATTGAGTCTTGAGAGTCATCTAAAACATACCATGCTGGTATTTGATGCCCCCACCACAATTGCCGACTGATACACCAATCATTAATATTCTCTAACCAATCCTTATAAACTTTCTCCCAGCGTGAAGGAATAAACGATGGTTTTTTAGAATCAATTTCATCAAGACATCCTTGTGATATAGCATCCATTTTCAAAAACCATTGTGTTGACAATAAAGGTTCAATTGGCACCTTCCCTCTATCAGAAAAAGGAACAGTATGTTTATACTCCTCTATCTTTGTCAAAAGGCCTAATTTATCCAATTCTTTGATAATTTTCTTTCTAGCCTCATATCTATCTAAATTTTGAAAAATACCTGCATTAATATTTAAAGTTCCATCTTTGTTCATTACATTAATCTGTTTTAAATTATGCCTTTTTCCTATTGCAAAATCATTTGGATCATGGGCTGGAGTAACCTTCACACAACCTGTTCCAAAATCTTTATCAACATGTGAATCAGCGATAATAGGTATTTGTCTATCAACAAAAGGGACTTTTACTTTGACACCAATAAATTCTTTATATCTATCATCATCAGGATTAACTGCCACAGCAGTATCGCCCAATAGAGTTTCTGGTCTTGTTGTTGCAACTTCTAAGTACTTATCTAGCTGTTCACCACTTTCAGAAATTAAAGGGTATTTAAAATGCCATAAATGACCATTTACTTCTTGCATTTCAACTTCAAGATCACTTACGGCAGATTGAGATTCAGGGCACCAATTAACTAAATATTCGCCTCTATAAATTAAATTCTTTTTATAAAGAATATTAAAAGCCTCAATAACTGCTTCATTTAATTTTTGATCAAGCGTAAATCTTTCTCTAGTCCAGTCAACTGAATATCCTATCCTTTTTAATTGAGAAACTATTCTTCCACCACTTTTTTCTTTCCAGTTCCATGCTCTTTTAAGAAATTCATCTCTTCCAATATCCTCGCTTGTTTTGCCTTCACTTTTTAATTGTTTTTCGAGAATAGTTTGAACAGCTATTGAAGCATGATCAGTTCCTGGTAAACACAAAACATTCTTACCTAAAAGTCTTTGAAAACGTACTACAACATCTATCAAAGCCGTATTAAATGCATGCCCCATATGCAAAGATCCAGTTACATTTGGTGGCGGAATAACAACACAAAAAGGCTCACCATTATCCTCAGGGTTAGGACTAAAAGCCTTTAGACTTTCCCATTTTTCTTGCCACTTTTTCTCTACTTCAAAAGGTGAATAATTCTCTAAAGATAATTGATCATTCATCTCTTTCATGTGCAAATTTTATTTCAATAAACTTTTTTTTATTTTATCTTGAGAGCAGACAATTAATGAAAATAATATTAGTTTGCAAAAAAAGACAAGTTTATTCTACAAAAGTTTGAAGCCAGAACCACAGGAACAACGTTTTGCATTTTTTGGTGTTGAAATAAGAAATCCACCACCGCTCAAATCACCGTAGTAATCTAATTTTAAATCTTTCAGTAAATTAAACTTTTTTACATCCGCGTATAAAGTTACTCCTTCAGTTCTTGAAATAGGGGATCCATTACATGTACCCGGCCTTAATTTAATATGCATCCATCCTTCGGAACAATTTTTATCCTCTACCAAATCAATCGACATTTCTCCTGGCGAGCCTCCAAAAGAAGCTTGCCTAGATAGTTCTGAAGCAGCGCTTTGACTGATTGCAAGATTGACGATCTCAGTCATTAGAAAAATAATAAATGGGCGATCCAGGGTTCGAACCAGGGACATCCTGCTTGTAAGGCAGGCGCTCTACCGCTGAGCTAATCGCCCTTATGATAAATCATTCTAATAGATGAAGTTGAAAAATTTATACTAAGTATTTAAATATTTCATGATTGAGGCAAAATTTAATTAATAAAATATATCCTATGTCCTTAAACAATAGATATAAATTGGAAAAAAATTCCGATTTAGAGACTATAAATAGTTTTAAAATCTTAATCTCTAATATCAAAGCATTAAAAGATAAAACTTGGGGCTGCCCATGGCAGAAAATACAGTCTCATATATCGTTGATCCCATTTTTGTATGAAGAAAGCAATGAATTTATAGATGCGATATATGAAAAAAATGCAGATAACATACGTGAAGAGTTAGGAGATCTTTTATTACAAGTAATGCTTCATGCTCAAATCGGTTACGAAGAAAAAGAATTTGCACTAAATGATGTTATAAAAAATCTAAATAAGAAAATTATTAATAGACATCCATATATTTTTAACAAAAAAGAAAAAGTATCATTAAAAAAATCACAACAGATTTGGGAAAATATAAAAAATTTAGAAAAAGAAGCACCTCATATGAAATCTTCAATTAGTAGAAATTTAAGTTTGAAAATTAAAAATTTACCTCCAACGATTGGTACAGATAAAATCACAAATGTTGTTAAACAACATGGTTTCAAATGGGAAAGTACAGATGAGATTTTTAAAAAGTTAGAAGAAGAAATAAATGAATTAAAAGAGGCAATTAAATGCAAAAATGATCCAGATATAAAAAAAGAATTTGGGGATATTTACTTTACCCTTCTGAATCTCTCAAACTTTTTAAAAATAAATCCTGAGTCAGCTCTTCAAAAAACTAATATAAAATTTTTAGACAGATTTTCAATCGTCGAACAGCATGCAGGAGATAATATTAAAAAGCAAACTCCCAAAGAGTTTAAACGGCTTTGGCAAATAGCCAAGCAAAAACTGGCGAGGAAAATTCCTAAAAGCAAATGACAAATATTACAACATGGATAGATGAATATCATAAAGGCTCAAGATTCGGCCTAAATGGGGAAATTCTAATTAAAAAAACCTCAAAATATCAAGAAATTATTGTTATTGAAAATGAATATTATGGGAGAGCTTTAATGTTAGATGGTTGCTGGATGACATCACTAAAAGACGAGAAATATTATCATGAGTGTCTTGTGCATCCAGCATTAAGTAGCATTGACGAAAAATCTAATGTACTAATTATTGGCGGAGGAGACGGTGGTACAGCAAGAGAATGCGTTAAATATTCTCAAATATCAAAAATTGATCTAGTAGAAATTGATGAGGAGGTAATCAAAATATCTAAAAAATTTTTAAAAGAAATTGGAGGCGAAGCATGGAATGACCAGAGATTAGAAATACATGTTGATGATGGTGTTAAATGGGTAAAAAAAACAAGAGATAATTTTTACGATGTTATTTTTATAGATTGTTCAGATCCCTCAGAATTCTCAAATTTATTATTTTCAGATTCTTTTTATAAAGAATGTAAAAGAATACTTACACCAAAGGGGATATTAGCATCGCAAAGCGAATCTCCTGAATCCTTCAAAAATATTCACATAAATATTTTGAAAACCCTAAAAAATATATTTAAAGTTTCTGAAACTATGTATTCCTTTGTCCCTATATATCCAAGCGGGATTTGGAGTTGGACATTTGCTTCTTCAGAAGATCTAAATTTATCAAAGCAAAATTATAATGAAGTTCTAAAAATAGAAAGAGGATGTGAAATTTGGAATTTAAATTTTCAAAATGCAGCATTCAAAATGATGCCAAATAAAATTGTAAAAGAACTAGGTTCATAATAATGACAAAAAATTTATTTGATAACGAAAATGCAATTTATATGGGAGCAAATAGAAGTCCCGAGAATTGCTCAATTGGTATATTTGGAGTTAATTATGACGGAACATGTTCGTTTAAACCAGGAGCAAGATTTGGTCCAGAAGCAATAAGACAAGTCAGTTCTTGTTTAGAAACATATTGTCCAAAAATAAAAAAAGACTTAGAGGATATTATGTATGTTGATTTTGGATCAATACTAATTGATAAAAATGACTCAAAGTCCGTTATTGAATCGGTTAAATCAGCAACAAATTATTTAATTAGTAAACGCCTTAGTCCTATTATGCTTGGAGGCGAACACTCTATTACAAGAGGTGCTATTGAAGCATTAGTAAAAAAATATCCAGATTTAATATTGGTTCAACTTGATGCCCATGCAGATTTAAGAGAATCATATATAGGGAATGAACATAGTCATGCTTGTACTATGAAAAGATGCTTAGAAGTGCTACCTGAAAAAAAAATTTTGCAAGTAGGAATTAGAAGTGGGACTAAAGAAGAATTTGAAATTATGCATAACAACAACCAATTAGTTGACTTTTGTCCAGGCGGAAATGCACATAAGTTAAAACAAGCTCTTCTACCATACGCGAATTCTCCCATCTATTTAACAATAGATTTAGATTGGTTTGATCCCAGTTTACTAGCAGGAACTGGCACTCCAGAACCAGGAGGATTTTTTTGGAATGATTTTGAAGAAATACTGAAAACTTTAAAAGACCTTAGAATTGTAGCTTCAGATATTGTGGAATTATCTCCAGAAATTGATAAAAGCGGAGTAAGTAGCATAGTTGCAGCCAAAGTACTTAGAAGCTTAATTTTGTCATTAGAAAATATGCAATAAAAAATTTCTAAACTACAGTATAAAAATACTAAATACAAACTAAATATTTCATGGATTTGCTAAAAAGTCCTCTTTATTCAAAATATGTCGAATCCAATGCAAAATTAGTGGATTTTGCAGGTTGGGAAATGCCCATATCATTTTCAGGATTAATTAAAGAGCATGAATCAGTTAGATCTTCAGCAGGATTATTTGATATTTCTCACATGGGTGTGATTTCTATCAAGGGAATAAATCCAAAGGATTATATTCAAAAACTTTTTCCTACTAATTTATACTCCTTTTCTGAAGGACAGGGACTTTATACAGTAATGCTCAATGATAAAGGAGGAATAATAGATGACTTAATAATTTATGACCTTGGTATACAAGAAAATGACATATCAGAATTATTATTAATAGTTAATGCAAGTAGATATGAAGAAGATTTTCAATGGATAAAAAATAATTTAGATATATCTGAAATTTCGATAACAAACTTTAAAAAAGACAAAGTACTTTTAGCACTACAAGGAAAAAACTCATTCAATTTATTTGAAGAATGGATTGAATCTTCGATCTCACATATCCCTAACTTTGGATGCGAATATAAAATTTTTGAACATATTTCGCCTAAAGAAAAAATTTTCTTTTCAAAGACAGGCTATACGGGGGAAAATGGTCTAGAAATACTTTTATCTAAAAAAGCAGCAATTAATTTATGGGATTTCTCAATTTCCAAAAATGTTGCACCTTGTGGTTTAGGAGCTAGAGATACTCTTAGACTTGAAGCAGGCATGCATCTTTATGGTCAAGACATAAATGAAGAAACTTCTCCATATGAAGCAGGGTTAGGTTGGCTAGTGCATCTAGAAAATAATCACGAATTCTTTGGAAGAAGATTTCTTGAAGAGCAGTCAAGATTAGGTATTCAAAAAAAGTTAGTTGGTCTTTCTATAGAGGGAAAAGCAATAGGAAGAAAAGGTTGCGCAGTTCTTAAAGGTGAAGAAAATATTGGGACTATCACAAGCGGCAGTTGGTCTCCAACTAAACAAAAAGCTATAGCTTTTGCATACATCAATACTTCGCATGCCTTAATAAATAATGAAGTTCAAATATCAATAAGAGGCAAAAAATTCAAAGGGGTAATAACAAAGAGAGCGTTTTATAAAAAAAATTATTAACTAAATTTACCCTTAAAGAATTATTATAAGTTATTGATAAATAAATCATACTTAGATGAGAAACAAAATTTGCAAAGAACTCAATAATACAGATATTGGTAAATTAGTTAATTTATGCGGATGGGTAGATAGAAGAAGAGATCATGGTGGTGTAATTTTTATTGATTTAAGAGACCATAGTGGATTTTTACAAATAACAATTAACCCCGATGATGGTGCAGATCTATTTAAACAGGCAGAATCTCTAAGAAATGAAACAGTAATAATGGTTAGCGGAATTATTAACCAAAGGCCAAAAGATTCAATAAATAAAAATTTAAGTACTGGAAAGTTAGAGCTTAAAGTTAAAGATTTGCAAATTCTTAACCAAATGAAAAAAACCCTCCCTTTTCCAGTATCTATACATGATTACGAAAATACAAAGGAGGAACTCAGATTAAAATATAGATACCTTGATTTAAGAAGAGGCAAATTACTAGAAAATTTAAAAACTAGACATAAAATTATTAAAGTTGCTAGAGAATTTCTTGATAATTTTGGATTTACAGAAGTAGAGACTCCATTACTTACAAAATCAACTCCAGAAGGCGCTCGCGATTTTCTTGTTCCTGCTCGTCTTTCAAATGGAGAATTTTTTGCTCTACCTCAATCCCCACAACTATTTAAACAACTTTTAATGGTGGGAGGCTTAGATAAGTATTATCAAATCGCAAAATGTTTCCGTGATGAAGACTTAAGGGCAGATAGACAGCCAGAGTTTACGCAATTAGATATTGAAATGAGCTTTATTAGTGAAGAAGAAATAATCTCTTTTAATGAAAGTCTTATAAAAAAAATATGGAAAGAAGTATTAAATATTGATTTTGATAATGCTTTTCCAAGAATGTCATGGCAAGCAGCAATGGATAATTACGGCACTGATAGACCAGACACTAGATATAAAATGCTATTAAAAGATTTAGGAGAAGTACTAGGTGATATTGGCTTTAATATTTTTACCAAGGCAATTAAGTCTGGAGGTTCTATAAAATCCATAACAGTCAAAGGAGGTAATTTAAGTATTAGCAACGTAAGAATTAAACCAGGAGGTGATATCTTCCAAGTAGCTCAAGATGCAGGAGCTGGTGGTTTGGCATTTATAAGGGTCAAAGGAGATGAGCTTGAGACTATTGGGGCAATTAAAAATAATCTAAATGAAGAGCATATAGCTGATATTTTAAGAATCACGGAAGCGCAAGATGGAGACTTAATACTCTTGGGTGCTGGAGATAAACAAATTGTCAACCAGTCATTAGATAGAGTGAGACAATACATCGCAAAAGACTTAAATCTTATAGATAAAAGTAAATGGAATTTCTTATGGGTAACTGATTTCCCGATGTTTGAGAGAAATGAAGAGGAAAATAGATATGAAGCTTTACATCATCCTTTTTGTTCTCCAAAAAATATAAAATCTAAAGATCCTGAAAACTTGCAAAAAGAAATCGAGGACTCTATAGCAAATGCTTATGACTTAGTTCTTAATGGCTTGGAATTAGGAGGTGGGTCTTTGCGTATTCATGAAGCAAACTTGCAAAGAGAGGTTTTGAAAACGGTAGGACTTACTGCTAAGGAGATTAATGAAAAATTTGGATTTTTAATAGAAGCCTTAGAAATGGGTGCTCCTCCTCATGGTGGAATAGCATTTGGATTAGATCGTATTACCATGCTGATCATAGGTGCAGATTCAATCAGAGAAACAATAGCGTTCCCTAAAAATCAACAAGCAAAATGTCTTCTCACAAATGCGCCTTCAAATGTCTCAGAATCACAATTAAAAGAATTAGATATTGAAATAACAATTGATGAATAAGAATATATATGGATGATCTAAAAGTTTTTTGTTTAAATAAAATATAAGGAGGCAGTGCTTAATTAAAAATATTTAATGTCAAAATTTGTTTTTGTCACCGGAGGAGTAGTTTCTAGCATTGGTAAAGGTATCGTAGCTGCAAGTTTAGGTAGATTATTAAAGTCTAGAGGATATAGTGTTTCAATTTTAAAACTAGATCCATATCTAAATGTTGATCCAGGCACTATGAGCCCTTTTCAACATGGAGAAGTATTTGTAACCGAAGATGGGGCTGAAACCGATCTAGATTTAGGTCACTACGAAAGATTTACTGATACTGCAATGACTAGGTTGAATAGTGTAACAACAGGATCTATTTATCAAGCAGTTATTAATAAAGAAAGAAGAGGTAATTATAACGGTGGAACTGTTCAAGTAATACCTCACATAACGGGAGAAATTAGAGAAAGGATTCATAGAGTAGCCTCTAACAGCAATGCAGATATTATTATTACTGAAATTGGTGGAACAGTTGGTGATATTGAATCTCTACCTTTTTTAGAGGCAATAAGAGAATTCAAAAATGATGTGAATAGGAACGATGTTGCATACATACACGTAACATTACTTCCTTACATCAAAACCTCTGGCGAAATAAAAACTAAACCAACACAACATTCAGTGAAAGAATTAAGATCAATTGGAATTCAGCCAGATTTACTTGTATGCCGAAGTGATAAATCTATCAATGAAGCTCTTAAAAAAAAGCTTAGTGGTTTTTGCGGTGTCAGTATCAACTCTGTAATTGAAGCTTTAGACGCAGACAGTATTTATTCTGTACCTCTTTCTTTAAAAAAAGAAGGTTTATGCAAAGAAACCCTGAAGTATTTAGACCTTGAAGATAAAAAATGTGATTTGAAAAATTGGGAGCAACTAATACACAACCTAAGAAATCCTGGAGATCCAATAAAAGTTGCCCTTGTAGGCAAATATATTGAACTTGGAGATGCATATTTATCCGTTGTTGAAGCTTTAAGACATGCATGCATTGAACAAAAGGCTTCATTAGATTTACATTGGGTCAGTGCTGAAATGATAGAAAAAAATTCAGCAGAAACTTACTTAAATGAAGTTGATGCAATTGTCGTGCCCGGGGGATTTGGTAATAGAGGAGTCAATGGAAAAATTTCAGCTATAAAATTCGCAAGAGAAAATAAAATTCCCTTTTTAGGTTTATGCCTTGGTATGCAGTGTGCAGTTATAGAATGGGCAAGGAATGTAGCTCATCTTCCAGATGCATCTAGTTCAGAACTAGACCCAAACACTCCAAATCCAGTGATACATTTATTACCAGAACAGGAAGATGTAGTTGATTTAGGTGGAACAATGAGACTTGGAGTTTATCCATGTAGGCTGACAAAAAATACAACTGGAAAAAACTTATATGATGAGGATGTTATTTATGAGAGACATCGACATAGATACGAATTTAATAATTACTACAAACAAAGTTTTTTAGATTCTGGATACAAAATTAGTGGTACATCACCAGATGGCAGATTAGTTGAATTAATTGAGTTAGAAAATCATCCCTACTTCTTAGCCTGTCAATATCATCCTGAGTTTTTATCACGACCTGGCAAACCTCACCCTTTATTTAAAGGATTAATAAAAGCCTCTCAAGAGAAGTTCACTCAATCAAATTAATATTTTTTATTTTTTTGAATGAAAATGACAAATTTTTTACCCTTAGTCGAACAATTTCATTCATTACAAGGTGAAGGTTATCACGCTGGAAAAAGTGCTTTTTTTGTAAGATTAGCCGGATGTAAAGTTGGATGTTCGTGGTGCGATACCAAGAATTCATGGGACGAGAAAAAACACCCTTCTATATCAATTGAAAAAATAATAGATCGCATAAAAATTGCCAGAAAAAAAGGAGCATCTTTTTGCGTTATTACAGGTGGAGAACCTTTACAACATAACTTGGATAATTTTTGCAAAGCCATAAAAAAAATGACGACAGGAGAAGAACAAAAGCCAATGAAGATTCATATTGAGACAAGTGGAGTTAATTCGATATCAGGAAGCTATGACTGGATTACTTTATCTCCTAAAAGACACTCACCTCCAAAAAATTATTTTTTAAAAAACTGTAATGAAATCAAAATAATCATAAATGAAATAGAAGATATTGAATTTGCTATTCAAATAAAAAAAGAAACTTTAAAACAATATCAACCCTCTAAAAGTGAAGATGGATTAAAAAAAGAAGATAAAATTTTTTATTTACAGCCAGCATGGAACAATCCGCATGGTTTTTCTCTCGCTATCGATTTCGTAAAAAATAACCCCGATTGGAAATTGAGCCTTCAAACTCACAAATACTTAAAAATTAATTGAAATCATATGACTCTTAAAAATAAATTGATAGTAGTTTTATTATCTGGAGGTTTAGATTCTTCTACAGTTACTGGTATCGCCAAAAAATCCGAAGCTAAAATTTTTGGCCTTTCATTTGACTACGGTCAACGTCATAAAAAAGAATTGAATTCTGCATCAATAATTGCAAAACACTTTGATATCGAAGAATTTAAAATTATTAAGCTTGACTTATCTTTATGGGGAGGCTCTTCATTAACTGATACTCAAAAAAATATCCCGTTAGAAGGAATACAAACTAATAAAATTCCTAATACTTATGTTCCTGGGAGAAATACTATATTTATTTCCGTTGCACTAAGTTACGCCGAAGCAATAGATGCTGATTTTATAGGATTAGGAGTAAATGCACTTGATTATTCTGGTTATCCAGATTGCAGACCTGACTACATTAAAAAATTTCAAGAATTAGCAGATTTAGCCAATAAAAGAGGAAGAGAAAATAACCCAATAAAACTTTGGACACCACTATTACATTTAAATAAAGAGGAAATTATTAAATTAGCTTTTGATAATCATGTTCCTTTAGATAAAACATGGAGTTGTTATTCAGGTAATTCAAAACCATGCGGTAAGTGTGATAGCTGCAGGATTAGAAATGCCGCTTATGAAAAATGGCTTAATAGGAATAATAAAAAATGAAAATAAAAAAAATAATTCTAGAAAAATGGATAGATCCAGCACTGATTACGCATCATCTAACAAAAAAATTCGGAGATAAAGGATTAGCTTGGCTAGACAGTGATGGCAACGAAAATGGGGAATGGTCAATAATAGGAATTAAACCTAAAAAAATAATCCAATCAAGAGATATCAATAACTTAGACAAAACTAATAATCCATTTAATAATTTAAAAAATATTGAAAAAGGATTTTGGATTGGATGGTTAAGTTATGAAGCTGGAGTTTACATAGAACCAAAAAACCCATGGAGAAAATCTGATATGGCAACTTTATGGATTGGATCATATGATCCAATAATAAAATGCAATCTAATAAAAAAAGAAATAATTATCGAAGGCACAAACTCATCTGAACTGATGAATTATAAAAAAATAATCAACAATATAAAAAATATTGAAGAAGAAAATATTATTAAAACAAATTTGAATTTTGATTTTTCAAAAATCAATTTGGACGAAATGGCTGAAAAATTTCAGAAAAATATTCTAAAATTGAAAAAATTAATTTCCCTTGGAGATATATTTCAAGCAAACCTAACAACTAAATGCGAAATTGAAAGTTCCAAAAACTATAATCCTTTGGATATTTATTTGAAAATAAGAAGAAAATTAAGAGCTCCCTTTGGAGGAATTATAATAAATAATGATAATTATAAAGAGGCTGTATTATCTACCTCGCCAGAAAGATTTATAAAAATAGATAATAAAAATTTTGTAGAATCAAGACCTATCAAAGGAACTAGATCCAGAGACAAAGATTTAAATCAAGACGCACTTAATGCTATCGATTTAATAACGAACGAAAAAGATAGAGCCGAAAATATTATGATTGTTGACCTAATAAGAAATGATTTAAGTAAAGTTTGCGAAACAGGAAGTATTATGGTGCCAGAAGTATTAAAACTTGAAAGTTTCTTAAAAGTTCATCATCTAACTTCAGTAATCAGAGGCAAATTAAAAAAAGACAGGGACTGGATTGATTTGCTAAAAGCTTGTTGGCCTGGAGGCTCTATAACTGGAGCACCTAAATTAAGATCATGCCAGAGACTTTTTGAATTAGAAGAATGTGAACGCGGGCCATACTGTGGCTCATTTTTGAAGCTTGACTGGAATGGAGAGTTTGACAGCAATATACTAATAAGATCATTTTTAATTAAAGGCAAAAAAATCAATATATATGCTGGTTGCGGAATAGTTATTGACTCAAACCCTGAAGAGGAAACTGATGAACTGAAGTGGAAACTTTTACCATTAATTGATTCACTAAAATGATTGAAACATTAGGCTGGCACAAGGATCAATGGTTAGATATTGATAAAATATTTATTGCTGCTAATAATAGAGGATTAAAATTTGCTGATGGTATATTTGAAACCATTTTGATAAAAGAAAACAAACCTATTCTTTTTGATGAACATCTGAAAAGATTAGAAAAAAGTAGCAAGATTTTAAATATTAATCTCAAAATAAATAAATTAACTTTGAGACAACTTATTCACGATGGAATTAAAAAGTTATCGCTAAACAATGATCAATTTGCTTCAGTAAGAATAAACTTTAGTCGAGGAACTAATGAAGGTCGAACACTAACAATTGATAGCACTTCAGAGACAAAAGATTTGGATAATTTATGGCTTGAGTTCTATAGAATCAAACCAAATTTTAATCCGATAAGAGTTTGTATTAGTCAAACTGAAAAAATAAATGAATTCAGTCTTATAAGTAAATGCAAAACATTTTCATATAATCAAGCAATACAAGTTTTGACAGAAGCTAATGAAAAATCATTTGATGATTCTATCCTTTTGAATACGTCAGGTGAACTTTGTTGTGGAAGTACATTTAATCTTCTAATTAAAAGAAATAATCAATGGATAACTCCTAGAAAAGAGAGCGGCTGCTTAAAGGGAATTATGGTTTCTGAAGCTTTAAAATTGAAAATTGTTAAAGAAGAATTAATTCAGCCAGAATTTCAAAATGATGACATAATAATTGCAATTAATAGCTTATCTTGCAGACAAATTAATCAAGTTAATGATTTAAAGCTTAAACCTAATTTCGATCCAATTTACTTTTGGGATTTATTATACAGTTGAACTTTATTAATATCTGGTAAATAGACATCAGATACTTTAGTTATATTGTTATTAACCTTAAATTCAACAATTTTTCCAATAATGATAATTGATGGAGCTAAAAATTCTTTATCTTTGATTTTATCTGGAAGATTTTCTAAGTTCTCTATCAAACATTTTTGATTTTTTAAAGTAGCTTCTTGAATAATAGCGCATTTAGTACTCTTATCTAAACCACCTAGAATTAATTCTTCCACAATAAATTCAATATTTTTTATACCCATAAAAATTACTAAGCTATCCGATGATTTAGCTAAATCTCTCCAATTCACTGTCTTTTTTTCCTTATCCACACGCTCATGTCCAGTGACAAAAGTTACGGAACTTGCAGCATCTCTATGGGTTAGTGGAATACCAAAATATGTGGGAGCAGCTATCCCAGAAGTAATACCAGGAACGATTTCAACTGGAATTCCATTTTTTTCTAAAATCGATACCTCTTCACCACCCCTAGAAAAAACGAATGGATCTCCCCCTTTAAGCCTTACAACATTTTTACCTTCTTTTGCTAATTTCAAAATGAGATCATTAGTTTCAGCCTGAGGTACAGAACACTTCCCAGCTCTTTTGCCTACATGAAAAATTTCTGTATTTCTTCCTGCCTCTTTTGTTATTTCATCCGGAATTAAAGCATCATGAACTAATGCATCACAATTTTTTATTAGGCGTAAAGCTTTAAGAGTCAAAAGCTCAGGGTCACCTGGACCTGCTCCAACTAAATAAACAATGCCGGGCACAATAATCTCCATTAACAAGTATGGTAGTAAAAGTTAATCGCAATGAAGGTAAATATTGTGAAAGAAAGTTTATTAAAACCAAATAAAAAATTTACTCTCCTTAGTGCGTTTATCACTCTTCTAAATGATCGTTTAAGTGAAAGTATATTGTTACCCATATTACCCTCTTTTGTTTTACTCTTTGACTCTAAAGCAAGTACATATGGTTTATTATCATGCACTTACCAATTAGCTCAATTTACAGCTTCTCCTTTTATAGGACTTATGAGCGATAGATATGGCAGAAGACCTGTAACTCTCTTTTGTATTACTGGTTCAATAATAGGAATATCAATATTATCTTTTACAGTTCTTTTTAATTGGTCAAATTCAATAGCCACTATCCCGTTATTTTTATTATTTTTAGCGAGACTTATTGACGGTTTAAGTGGGGGGACTGCAGCTACTGCAACAACAATTCTTGCAGATATTTCAAGCCCTGAAAAAAGAGCAAAAACATTCGGTCTTATTGGTGTAGCTTTTGGTTTAAGTTTTTTCTTGGGTAATATTTTTGTTGTAATTTTCGCAAGAAATACAAATAATAATTTTATTATTCCAGTTTTGATAGCCTCAATCATTCCAATAGTAAATTTTCTCCTTGTATTTTTTTACTTACCAGAAACCAAGCCTAATAGTGAAATAAATAAATCAAAAACTGCTTTAAAAAACCCTTTAAAAGCTCTTTTTACAGTTTTCAAAGAAGAAAAGATTAAAAAATTATCATTAGCTTTCTTTATTTACTTTATTGCTTTTACTGGATTGACTAACATCCTTATATTTTTCCTCCAAGAATCTTTAAACTGGACGACTAAAGCATCAAGCGGAACTCTTGTTGTAGTAGGAATTATTGCGATTATTGTTCAGGGAGGATTAATTGGTCCTCTAGTAAAGCAATTTGGCGAAATGCGATTAACACTTATCGGATCTGGCTTTATTCTTGTGGCGTGTGCTCTTTTAATTACTGCTCCAAAAGAAAATGCAACAATTAATATTTATTCAGCTGTTTCATTTTTAGCCATTGGGGCAGGGTTAATTACACCCACCTTAAGAGCACTAATATCAAAGAAATTAGACGTTGATAAACAAGGATCAATTTTAAGTAACCTTCAGGGTCTACAGAGTCTTGGAGGTGTATTAGGAATTGCAATGGCTGGAAGGGTTTATGATAGTTTTGGTCCTAAATCACCTTTTATAGCTGGTTCCGTTATCTTACTTTTCATGATATACCTTATTGCAGAGGGTAAAAATAATAATTCTTTTATAAATCAAAAATCAAAAGTTTTTTAATGAAAAGCCAGTCTGATGTTTTTATTAATAGAGAATTAAGTTGGATCGAATTCAATAAAAGAGTACTCCTAACTGGTATGGAAAAGGAGTACAAAATCCTAGATAAAGTGAAATTTTGTGCAATTTTTAGCAATAATCTTGATGAATTTTTTATGGTAAGAGTAGCTTCATTAAAGGCTCAAGTTGAAGCAGAAATTACTAAAAAAAGTATTGACGGACTTACCCCTAAAGAGCAATTAACACAAATCAACAAGGAAGTAAAAAAATTAACTACTCTTCAAGAAAGCTATGTAAATAATGAATTAAATAACGAATTACAAGAGAAAGGTGTAATTTTAAAAAAATATAAGGATCTCAGTGAAAATCAAAAAAATTGGTGTAATAACTTCTTTACTTCATCTATTTTCCCATTATTAACTCCATTAGTTGTCGATCCAGCACATCCATTCCCTTTTATAAGTAATTTAAGTCTGAATTTGGCAGCTTTAATAAAAGATAAGGAAGATTCTAAAAATCAGTTTGTCAGAGTCAAAATACCAACAAAAAATATAAATCGATTTATACAAATTCCCAATGAAATTATTCAACATAGTGATGAAAGTTCCCATGTCTTCATAAGTGTTGAAGATTTAATTGGGAATAATATAAATACTTTATTTAATGGAATGGAATGTATAGATTACTCCTTTTTTAGAGTGACAAGAGATGCAGATTTAGAATTAAAAGAACTTGAAGCTGATGATCTTCTTTTGGCAGTTGAACAAAGTTTGCAAAAAAGAAGATTAGGTGGAGACGTAGTTAGATTAGAAGTTGAATCGGATATGCCAAAAAATATTCTAAAGTTACTTATTGGAAGTATCTCAATACAAGAAGAATATATATACTTTTGCAAAAGTTTATTGGGCTTAGACGATTTAAATCAGCTGACAAAAATTAATAGAGATGATTTAAAAGATAATCTACTAATTGGGAAAACTCACCCACACTTAAAAAATTTAGATTTATCTGCAAACAACAATCAAAATTCTATTTTTAAGATACTTAGGAAAAAAAATATTCTGCTTCATCATCCCTACGACTTATTTAAAACTTCAGTTGAAGAATTTATAAACAGAGCAGCTGATGATCCACTTGTAATGGCGATAAAAATTACTTTATATCGAGTTTCCAAGGATTCTCCTATCATCGCAGCTTTAATGAGAGCTGCAGAAAATGGGAAAGAAGTAATGACTCTTGTTGAACTAAAAGCAAGATTTGATGAAGACAATAATATTCAATGGGCAAAACAACTGGAGCAAGCTGGAATTCATGTTGTCTATGGAATTATAGGATTTAAAACACATACAAAAATAGCTTTAATAGTTAGAAAAGAAAAAGGACGATTAAGAAATTATTTTCATATTGGAACTGGAAATTATAACTCTAATACTTCAAAGTTTTATACAGATTTAGGATTGCTCTCAACAGATCCTGAAATAGCATCCGATTTACTTGAGTTATTTAATTACTTATCTGGATTTTCGAAACAAAAAAATTATCAAAAATTATTAGTCTCTCCCTCATCGATGAGAAAGAAGTTTTTATTTCTCATAAAGAGAGAAATTAAGAATGCAGAAGAGGGTAAAAAGGCTGAAATAATTGCAAAAATGAATTCCTTAGTAGACCCAGAAATAATTAACCTTCTTTATTTAGCTTCAGACTCAGGTGTAAAAATTAGTCTTATCGTACGAGGAATTTGTTGCTTATATCCCCAAAGAAAAAATTTAAGTGAAAATATTAAAGTTAAAAGCATCATTGGCCATTTTCTTGAACATTCAAGAATTTTTTGGTTTTGTAATAACGGTGATAATGAGGTTTTTATTGGGAGTGCAGATTGGATGAGGAGAAATCTTGATAGAAGAATAGAAGCTGTTACTCCCATAGAGGATTACGAATTGAAATCTAAAATATATTCGCTCTTGCAAACCTACATTAAAGATGATTACTTTTCTTGGATAATGAAAGATGATGGTTCATATTCGAAATATGAATTAGATTCATCGGATAATCGTTCGCAAATTGACCTCATAGAAAAATAAAATTAATATTGATTTTTACAACATTTAAAAAAAATACTTAATATTTTAAATTTTTTTAACTTTTATAAAATCAGCTCATATCAACGGATTTCAAGAAATGAGCCTTTAAAAAAAAATTTTTGTCTTTAAAATTTCAACGTAAAAGTAGTTTTTATTTCAATTTCAGTGCTAGCTTTTTAAAAAATCCATTATTTAGGAGGCCAGGGTGATGGGGATCCCTCTGGAATCTGCGAAAAGCTCTTCAGATAATAATTTTGATGAGCCAAGATTACCAAACACTGCGGGCAAGTCTCGCAAATCTAAATCCAGTATTACAGCAAAACAAAGCCAAAAAAAATCTGGTAGACTCGCATCAGATTCTATTGGCTATTACTTAAGTAGCATTGGAAGAGTACCTCTTTTGACTCCAGCAGAGGAAATAGAGTTAGCTCATCATGTTCAGAACATGAAAAAGTTGCTACAAATTCCTGAAACTGAAAGAACGCAACAAAATCTTTATCAAATTAAGATTGGCAAAAGAGCCAGAGACAGAATGATGGCAGCTAATCTAAGGCTTGTTGTCTCTGTTGCAAAAAAATACCAAAACCAAGGGCTTGAATTATTAGATCTTGTCCAGGAAGGAGCTATAGGCCTTGAAAGAGCTGTAGATAAATTTGATCCTGCTATGGGATATAAATTCTCAACTTATGCTTACTGGTGGATTAGGCAGGGAATGACTAGGGCTATTGATAACAGTGCAAGAACAATCCGTTTACCTATTCACATAAGTGAAAAACTATCCAAAATGAGAAGAGTCTCTAGAGAATTATCACATAAATTTGGTAGACAACCTACCAGATTAGAAATGGCAACTGAAATGGGAATTGATCAAAAAGATTTAGAAGATTTAATTTCGCAAAGTGCTCCTTGCGCTTCCTTAGATGCGCACGCAAGAGGCGAAGAAGATAGAAGTACTCTTGGTGAACTCATACCAGATCCAAATTGTGAAGAGCCTATGGAAGGTATGGATAGAACTATTCAAAAAGAGCATTTAGGAACTTGGCTTTCTCAATTAAATGAAAGAGAACAAAAAATAATGAAGCTTAGATTTGGCTTAGATGGTGAAGAACCATTAACACTCGCAGAAATAGGAAGACAAATTAATGTTTCACGAGAAAGAGTTAGGCAACTAGAAGCTAAAGCAATATTAAAACTTAGAGTAATGACAACTCATCAAAAAGCAGCTTAACCAAATTGATAAAATTTACTGTAATTTTATTATATTTATTTTCAATTTTTTTAATATCAATAGTTTTTAAAAAATATAATGAGGATAGCAGAGAAATCGTCAGAAAAATAATACATATTGGAATAGGACCATTAATACCAATTGCTCAATTTTTAAAAATTAATCAAAACTCTGCTCTAATCTTTACAGGAATTGTTTCATTAATGGTTTTCATCAATTACACATATAGATTATTTCCAACAATTGAGGATATTGAAAGAAAGAGTTATGGAACATTATTTTATTGTCTCAGTTTATTTATATTGATTTATCTTTTCTGGGATAAAGATCCATATGCATTAATTAGTGGATTTTTCATAATGACTTTTGGTGATGGATTAGCCGGGTTAATAGGAAAAAGCTTTAACTCAAAAAGTTGGATTTTTTTTAAACAAAAAAAGTCTTTATTTGGAACTATGACAATGTTTTTAACAAGTTTGATAGTAGTTTGCTCAATAGGATACGCCCAACAAAATAGTTTAAATTTAAATTATTTTACTATAGCTTTTTTTGCGACTTTGCTCGAACAATTTAGTGTTTTAGGAATAGATAATTTGATTGTTCCAATTTCTTCAGCATTATTTTTTAATTTTTTTATAACTAGCTAAGCGAATTGTATAAAATAGCGAGTAATTCTTTTGTTGTTTCTATATCTATACATGCATCTGTAATGCTTCTGCCAAACTGGAGATCTTCTTTTTTTAATAGTTTTTGATTTCCTTCCTTCAAATGACTTTCAAGCATAACTCCTAAAATATTTTTTTCACCATCAGTAATTTGAGAAGCTATATTTTTTAAGACTTCCGACTGTTTTCGGAAGTCTTTATTGGAATTTCCATGACTACAATCAATCATCACTTTATAGGGAAGATTACATTGCCTCAATTCAGCTGAAATTTTTTTAACATGATCACTTTCGAAATTTGGGCCTTTTGAACCACCCCTTAAAACTATATGTCCATCTGGATTTCCTGTAGTATTAACTATAGAAGCCATTCCATTTTCATTTACACCTAAAAAATGATGAGATTTTGAAGCTGACTGCATTGCATTAATAGCAGTAGTAAAAGAACCATCTGTTCCATTTTTAAAGCCAATAGGCATTGATAATCCTGACGCCATTTCCCTATGAGTTTGACTTTCTGTAGTCCGGGCGCCTATAGCTGTCCAACTTATTAAATCGGCAATGTATTGAGGAACAATTGGATCTAGTAATTCTGTAGCAGAAGGTATGCCACGAGTTGCTAAATACGAAAGCAGACTTCTCGCCCTTCTTAAACCAGTATTAATATCATAAGAATTATCTAGATGAGGATCATTTATCAATCCCTTCCAACCAATAGTTGTTCTTGGTTTTTCAAAATATACTCTCATGATTATTTCTAATTTATCTTTATAAATTTCTCGGAAATTTTGAATATATTTTGAATATTCCTTTGCCGCCTCTAAATCATGAATTGAACATGGACCCACAATAACTAAAAGCTTCTGATCATTATTATGCAAGATATTTTGTATCGATCTTCTTGTTTTAGATACTGTATTAGCAGAGGCGTGATCTAAAGGTATATCATTATGTAATCTGCTTGGAGGTATTAATGGACGTGTTTCAACAACATGTAAATCTGATGTCTTTTCTAAAGCTGAATTATTTGATGATGTCGTCATTGATTAATTTAGAACTTTGAATATTTAAAAAAGCATTTATGAATACTCTCCTTTTCAATATTAAAAATAACAATAGATTAGGCATTAAACCTTACTAATGAAGAATTTGGAAACATTGCTAAAAGATTATGCAGATCACGTAGCTGAAAGAGCTACCAAAGGTATACCTCCTTTACCTTTAAATGCTGAGCAAACAAATTGCATTACAAAATTATTGGAACAAGGTAGTACTTATGATTCATCTTATTTACTTGATTTACTAATAAATAGAGTACCACCAGGAGTTGATGAAGCTGCTTATGTAAAAGCAAGCTGGCTCACTGCTATTGTTAATTGCGAAAAATATTGCAAATCAATTAATCCCGAAAAAGCAATTGAAATACTAGGAACAATGATAGGGGGATACAATGTAAATTCTTTGGTTGACATACTTAAAGGAGAAAATAGTTTACTTGCACAAAAAGCGGCAGAAGTTTTAAAAAATATCATTCTTGTTTACGACTCAGCTAATGAAATTTATGAATTATCTCAAAATAATATTTATGCAAAAGAGGTTGTAAATAGTTGGGCAAATGCAGAATGGTTCATAAATAAAAAAGTTCTCGAGAAAGAGATTACTTGTTTAGTGTTTAAAGTTGACGGTGAAACAAATACAGACGACTTATCTCCAGCTGTACATGCAACAACACGCCCGGATATTCCAATGCATGCATTAGCTATGTTGGAATTTAAAAAACCTGATGGACTAAAGATTCTTGATAATTTAAAAAAACAAAATTTACCTATAGCTTATGTTGGAGATGTTGTTGGAACAGGGAGTTCTAGAAAATCTGCTATTAATTCACTCATTTGGCATATAGGAGAAGATATCGCTTGTGTTCCCAACAAAAAAACAGGTGGAATAATAATTGGTAGCAAAATAGCCCCAATTTTCTTTAATACTGCACAAGATTCAGGAGCTTTACCTATAGAAGCTGACGTATCTCATATGCAAACAGGAGACGTTATTAAAATATATCCCTATAAAGGTATTATTAAAAAAATTGAAAAAGATTCAAATACTGAAGAATTAATAAGCAAATTCGATTTGTATCCATCAACTCTTACTGATGAAATTCAAGCTGGTGGGAGAATTAATCTCATGATTGGAAGATCTCTTACGGACAAAATTAGAAACAAATTAGATTATCAACCAAGTGAAATATTTATCAGACCACAAAATCCAACCGAGAGTAGTGCCGGCTTTACTCAAGCTCAAAAAATAGTAGGCAAAGCTTGCGGTTTAGATGGAGTTAGGCCAGGAACGACCTGTGAGCCAATTATGACCACAGTTGGAAGTCAAGATACAACTGGGCCAATGACTAGAGATGAACTAAAAGAACTAGCTTGTTTAGGATTTACCGCAGATTTAGTAATGCAAAGTTTTTGTCATACAGCTGCGTATCCTAAACCAGTAGATCTAATTACCCATAAAGAATTACCTGATTTTATATCTCAAAGAGGTGGAGTAGCTCTTAAGCCTGGAGACGGAATAATTCATAGCTGGCTTAACAGAATGCTTCTCCCTGATACTGTTGGCACAGGTGGAGATAGCCATACAAGATTTCCTCTTGGCATTTCATTCCCTGGAGGTTCAGGCATTGTTGCCTTTGCCGCTGCAATAGGATCAATGCCATTAAATATGCCGGAATCTGTGTTGATTAAATTTAAGGGAGAATTATTACCAGGAATTACTCTTAGAGATTTAGTAAACGCAATCCCTCTCTTCGCAATTAAAAAAGGACTCTTAACTGTTGAGAAAGCAAATAAGAAAAATATATTCAACGGGAAAATTATGGAAATTGAAGGATTACCAAACCTAAAACTTGAACAAGCTTTTGAACTTACTGATGCTACTGCAGAACGCTCATGCGCTGGTAGTACCATACTTTTATCCCAAGAAACTGTACAAGAATACTTAAGAAGCAATATTTGCCTGCTAGAAAAAATGATTGAAAGCAATTATGAAGATTCAAAATCAATTACAAGAAGAATAAATGATATGAAAAATTGGTTAAAAAAACCATCATTAATTCAACCAGATTCAAACGCTCAGTATGAAGAAATAATTGAAATTGATTTAGCAAAAGTAACACAACCTATAGTTGCTTGCCCAAACGATCCAGATAATGTAAAAGAAATCACTGATGTTGCAAATACAAATATTGACGAAGTTTTTATAGGTTCTTGCATGACGAATATTGGCCATTACAGGGCAGCTGCGAAAGTTCTTGAGGGTGTACAAAATTTAAAAGCTAAATTATGGATTTGTCCACCAACAAAAATGGATGAAGAAACTCTAAAAGCTGAAGGGTACTATAAAATTTTCGAAGATTGTGGTGCAAGGTTAGAGTTACCAGGCTGTTCTTTATGTATGGGAAATCAAGCCAGAGTAGATGAAGGTTCCGTAGTATTTTCTACTAGTACAAGAAATTTTGATAATAGACTTGGCAAGAATGCACAAGTCTTTTTAGGCAGCGCTGAATTAGCAGCAGTTTGCGCACTACTTGGCAAAATACCTGAAGTTGAGGAATATCTGGATATTACTAAAAATAAAATTAATCCATATTCAGATGAACTTTATCGCTATCTTCAATTTGATGAAATACACGATTTCAGCTTGACAAAGTAATCATGGACTATGCCAAACTTTATAAAAGATAATATTCAAAAAACAAGTAATAATTCTTCTCGTAGCATCAAAAAATTATTAAAACAAAGATCTCTAGTCGTTGCATTTTCGCTCTTATTAACAGGTTTAGGAGCCTCAATTACAAGCATATCTTTTAAAACTGGAATCTATTTTATTAATAATTGGAGATTAGCATTATTAGACCAATTCCCATCTATTGCGGTCTTACCTATTTTTGGAGCTCTAGGAGGAGCTATTGCAGGATATTTGATCAAAAATATAGCACCTGCTGCAAAAGGTTCAGGAGTGAGTCAAATTATGGGTTTTTTAAGACATAAAAAAGTTCCAATGAATTTAAAAGTAGGCTTAGTAAAGCTAATATCAGGAATTATTGCTATTGGTAGTGGATTCCCTTTGGGCCCAGAAGGTCCATCCGTCCAAATGGGAGGATCAGTAGCTTGGCAAATGGCCAAGTGGCTCAAAGCTCCTACAGCTTTTAGAAGAGTAATAGTAGCAGCAGGGGGAGGTGCTGGAATAGCTGCAGTATTTAGTGCTCCATTAGGAGGGTTTGTCTATGCAATAGAAGAGTTATTAAACTCTGCAAGACCAGTAATTTTGCTATTAGTAGTAATCACAACTTTCATTGCAGATTCATCAGCTGATATTATTCAAGCCTTAGGTTTAGATCCTAAAGCAGGAGGGTTTGATTTTAACCTTGGATTTTTGATTCAAAAAGAATATGACCCATCAGTTTTTTTCTTACCTGTAGATTTTATTTACTTAGTTTTACTAGGAATAATTATTGGAATATTTGCAGAATTGTACAGCAGATATGTTTTGTTGATGCAAAATCTTGGGAAAAAGTGGTATAAAAATAAATTTGTTTTAAAAATGAGTATTTGCGGACTTATTTTAGGAAGCATCTACTCTTTTTTACCCAGTACATTTCATAATTTAGATGAATTACAGAAAATAATAGCTGAACAAAATACGAGTATTGGAATTGCTTTATTAGCAGTTTTAGTATTATTTATCATGACAGGCTTAGCTGCAGCATCTGGAGCTCCTGGAGGATTGTTCTATCCAATGCTTACTTTAGGTGGGTCAATCGGACTAATAATGGGGAGCTGGGTGGAAATTGCGACAGGACATGCACCAAGTACATACATTTTTGCGGGAATGGGAGCTTTCGTAGCAGGATGTTCGCGAACACCAATTACCGCAATGTTTTTAGCTTTCGCTTTAACAAAAAATTTATTAATAATGAAACCTGTGTTAATCAGCTGCATTGCCAGTTTCTTGATAGCAAGAGCTTTTAATGAAGAATCAATTTATGAAAGACAAATACAAATTGAATTAGAAGACTAAAAACTATCTTCAATCAAAAACAGCAGTTTTGCTGTTATAAACAAATACTTGATGATTCAGATGTAATCTAACTGCTCTTGCTAAAGCTATTCTTTCAATATCTCTTCCTTTTCTAATCATATCGTCAACTTCATCCCTATGACTTACATTAACTGTGCATTGCTCAATTATCGGGCCTTCATCAAGATCTTCAGTAACATAGTGAGCTGTAGCGCCGATTAATTTAACACCTCTCTTCCAAGCTCGATGATATGGTTGCCCGCCCTTAAATGCAGGTAAGAAAGAATGATGAATATTTATTATTGAAGAAAACTTTTTTAAAAAAGAGTCACTCAAAATTTGCATATATTTGGCTAATACAACGAGATCAATATCATATTCTTTTAGTAAATGTAAAAATTGATCTTCAACAATAGATTTATCAGTTTTAAAGGTATCAATATGAATAAATTTTGCATTAAAGTCATTTGCAATATTTTCAAGATCAGAATGATTTGAAATTATTAACGGGACTTTCATTTTGAGTTCTCCATTTCTTACTCGCCAAAGTAAATCAATCAAACAATGATTTTGTTTACCCACGAAAATAGCAACATTTGGAATTTCATCTGAATAATTTATGTTAAATTTTCCATTTACTTCATCTGCAATTTTTTCAAATTCTTTATAAATTTCATCTCTGTTAAAAAAGGCATTTTTACTATTCCATTCAATTCGACTAAGAAACAAACCGGCATCTTGATCTGTATGATGATCAGAATGTTTTATGTTTCCACCGTAATTTGAAATCCAACTTGTAAGTAAACTCACAAGGCCAGGACGATCGGGACAAACAATTTTGAATATAATTGAAGGATGTTCCAAAAAATCTTTAACTATTAAGTCAAATAAGCAAGTATATCTAATATATCAATGAAAAGCTTAAAAGAAAATTTTCAAAAAGCACACATAGTTATTATTGGATCAGGAATTATTGGAAAATTTAACGCCTTAGAATTATCAGAATTAGGTTTCAAGGTAACGATAATAGATCCAACTCAAATCCAAAATAGTAGCTATGCAGCCTTAGGCTTACTAATGGGTAATATGTATCAAAAAAGGAGAGGTAGAAGCTGGGATCTCAGGAAACAAAGCATTGAATTATGGCCACAATGGATTACATTCCTGCAAAAATACAATAGTGAATTAAATATCAACAAACCATTAATACAACTTACTACTAATGACGAAAAGTTTAAAAAATTAAAGAAATTTATTTATGAAAATAATGATCAAAACTTACGAATTTTAGAAAGAGACTCAATATTTATCAAAAATATAAATAAAGCCTTCCAAACAAAAAATATAAAAGGAATGATTTCCTTCAAAGATGGAAGAATAAATCCCTTTTCTTTACTTCAAACATTAGATAAATATCTAAAACATCAAAGAATAAATTTTTCAGAAGGAGAAATAATAAAAATCAGAAAATCAGACAATCAATGGATTTCTACAACAAGAAACGATGAAAATATCAAATCTGATATTGTTATTTTGTGTAATTCGCTAAAAGCAATTGATTTAATAGATGGCATATCTCACAACATCACATTAAAACCTGTCTTGGGTCAAGCTATGGAAATTGATATTAATGATGCAGAAGTTGATTTATTATCGCTACCAAAACAATTCAATATAAATGGTAAAAATATAATTCCAAAATCAAAAAAAAAGCTAATTATTGGCTCAACCGACGAATACAGTACTAAACCAGGAGACAATACATTCGAAAAACTCACAAATTTTCTCGATAGAAAACCAAATTGGCTGATTAAAGGGAAGATTTCTAAAAAATGGTACGGCATAAGGTCAAGGCCAGATGGTGAGCCTTCACCAATAATGAAAAATCTTAAAAATGGATTAATTATATGTACAGGTTTTTATAAAAATGGGATTTTACTTGCTCCAGCTTGTTCTAAATGGGTTGCTAATGAAATTAAAAATTACCTTTTTTAATCTTTCGTCTCAGTAAAGTCGGCATCAATTACATCATCACCACCTTTTTCGCTTGAGTCACTCTGGTCCGAACCTCCCGGAGTACCTGATGAAGGTGGCTGATTGCCTTGTTGCTGATAAACAGATGAACCAACTGCGTACAGTTCTTGCTGAAGTTCTTCAAGAAGTTTTTTCATTGATTCATAATCTTCTTTTGAAGTTGCCTCTTTTAAAGCATTACTTTTTTCTTCAACTTTGGACTTTGCAGAAGCATCAATTTTATCTCCTAACTCACCAAGTTGCTTTTCTGTCTGGTAAACAAGAGTTTCAGCTTGGTTTTTTAAATCAATTTTTTCTCTTTTTTCTTTATCTGCAGATGCATTTGATTCAGCATCTTTTACCATTTTTTCTACTTCATTATCAGATAGAGTAGAAGCACCAGTAATAGAAATACTTTGCTCTTTACCACTACCTTTATCTTTAGCAGTAACACTTAGAATTCCATTTGCATCGATATCAAATGTAACTTCAATTTGCGGAACACCTCTTGGAGCTGAAGGTATACCATCCAATCTGAAAGTTCCTAGGCTTTTGTTATCAGAAGCCATTTCTCTTTCACCCTGTAAAACGTGTATTTCAACATTTGTTTGACCGTCTACAGCTGTTGAATATGTTTCAGATTTCTTTGTAGGTACTGTAGTATTTCGATTTATCATTTTTGTCATTACTCCCCCTAAAGTTTCTACACCTAAAGATAGTGGAGTAACGTCAAGTAACAATATATCTTTAACCTCTCCAGCTAAAACTCCTCCTTGGATCGCAGCTCCAACAGCTACTACCTCATCTGGATTTACAGTTTGATTTGGTTCTTTACCAATTATTTTTTTAACTAAATCTAAGACAGCAGGTATTCTTGATGAGCCTCCCACCATAACAACTTCATCAATTTCACTAGTAGAAATTTTGGCATCACTAATAGCTCTCTCAACTGGGGTCTTACATCTATCAATTAAAGAAGCTGCTAATTCCTCGAACTTTGCTCTAGTTAGGTTCAAATCTAAATGTTTTGGTCCTTCGGGCGTCGCTGTAATAAAGGGTAAATTTATTTCACTTTGAGTAGCATTTGATAGCTCTATTTTTGCTTTTTCTGCAGCTTCAGTCAACCTTTGCAAAGCTTGCTTATCTTGTCTGAGATCAATTCCTTCATTAGATTTAAAAGTACTAGCTAAGTGATCTACGATGCATCTATCAAAATCATCACCACCTAAATGTGTATCTCCAGATGTAGATAGAACTTCAGTTACTCCATCACCAGCTTCAATAACTGAGACATCAAATGTTCCTCCTCCTAAATCAAAAACAAGAATTTTTTCATTTTCTTTATCCAAACCATATGCTAATGCTGCAGCAGTTGGCTCATTAACAATTCTGAGAACTTCTAAACCAGCAATCTTTCCAGCATCTTTAGTAGCCTGTCTTTGGGAATCATTAAAGTATGCTGGAACCGTAATTACAGCCTGTGTAACTTTGTCGCCAAGGTATTTACCAGCATCATCTGCTAACTTTCTTAAAACTTGAGAACTCACCTCTTCAGGAGAAAACTGCTTATCCAAAATAGGGCATTTTAATTTGACACTAGAACCGGATTTTTCAACAGAGTAACTAACTTCTTTAGATTCTTCATTAACTTCATCAACTCTTCTACCGACAAAACGTTTTGCAGAATAAAAAGTATTTTCAGGATTCATTACAGCTTGTCTTTTTGCTATTTGTCCAACAAGCTGATCTTGATTTTTTGTATATGCAACAACTGATGGAGTAGTTCTGAAACCCTCAGCATTTGCTATTACAGTAGGCTTGCCACCTTCCATTACTGCGACACAACTATTAGTTGTTCCTAAATCAATTCCTACTACCTTACCCATGGGTAAATTCTCGATATTTGTTATTCTCCATAATCGGTCATTGACGTCATTATTGTTACTCAAAGACGGGGTGTGGTTCCCGAACAGATCATTACTTTTAAGGTTAAAATTCTAAACATGATTTCAAGTAAGACATCTTTTATAGCATTAATTGGCAATCCAGTAAGCCATTCGTTGTCCCCAATTATGCAAAATGCTGCCCTTCAATATTTAGGCTTAGATTTAATTTATATTGCTTTACCTTGTAAAGATGAAGATCTGGAGTTAGTTCTTAATTCTTTAAAAAAGATTAATTGCAAAGGTTTAAACATTACAATTCCACACAAAGAAAAAGTATTTAGCCTTTGTAGTGAAATCTCCCCTATTGCTAGCAAACTTAAAGCAATTAATACCCTGAAATTAAATTCTAAAAAAGAATGGAGCGCAACTAACACCGATGTAGAGGGATTTATTTATCCATTAAAAAATTTAAACTTAGCAAAGAAA
The DNA here is from genome assembly GCA_902618795.1 of uncultured Prochlorococcus sp. GTDB lineage: Bacteria > Cyanobacteriota > Cyanobacteriia > PCC-6307 > Cyanobiaceae > Prochlorococcus_A. The sequence continues at coordinate 25,925 of CACNCF010000004.1, read as the reverse complement.
AAATCAATAGTTCTTGGCTCCGGTGGTGCAGCAAGATCTGTTATTCAAGGTTTAATAAATTTGAATCTTTCAACAATTTCAGTAATATCACGAAACAAATCATCACTAGATGAATTAATAAAAAACTTTGATAATCAAATTCAACTGCAAGGTTTTTTAAATAGTGATGATCAAGCCCAAATTTTAATTAGGGATGCAGATTTGATCGTAAATACAACACCAGCAGGGATGAAAACAGCAAAATATGAAAATAATGTAATGCCATATGGCGAAGTTTTTTGGAGATCTCTTAAATCGCAAACAATTGTTTATGATTTAATCTATAACCCAGCCCCAACTACTTTATTAAAATTTAGCGCCAAAAAAGGATGCAGGACTATAGACGGTTTGGACATGCTTGTTGCTCAAGGAATAAAATCATTATCATTTTGGACAGATGGTTTAGAAGTGCCTTTTCATGTAATGAATGACGCATTAAAAAAATATCTTTAAAAAAATGATCTTATTTATGAAGAAATTGCCTATCGTAATGTATCGTAAATAATGAACAGACGCTCATCATTTCAATTTATGAGCCAAAGACCTTGTCTGAAACTATGAACAATCAACAATCTTATTACGAAACCATGTATATTCTCCGCCCAGACATTGCGGAAAATGAAGTAACTAATCACATCGATAAATATAATAAGCTTTTAGAAGAATTTGGAGGTACGATTCTTGATAGTCAAATGAGAGGCAAAAGAAGATTAGCCTATCAAATAGCAAAACATAGAGAAGGTATTTACGTCCAATTAAGTCATCAAGGCAATGGACAACATATTTTCAAAATTGAAAAAGCAATGAGACTAAGTGAGGATGTTATTAGATATATGACTGTTAAACAAGAGGGCCCTTTACCAACCCCACGACCTTCGAACAAAAATACATCTGAATCAGAGAATAAAGAGAATCCAGATGCGAAAGTTGATTCTAAAGAAAAAGAACCAGTGGCAAGTGCAAATTCTTCAACTTCAAGCAAAGATGATGCTGAAACTAAAGAAAATGCAGAATCTTAAATGTTAATCTTTTGTTTTTGAATTTAACTCAGCCCATATTTTATTAGACATACCCCACATATAAATAAAACCCTCTGCTAAAGAATGATTAAAGACATCATCTTTGCCGTAAGTTACCAAATCTTCCCTGTAAAGTGAATTATTTTCCGACATTCTCCCAATGACTATTGCGTTCCCCTTATAAAGCCTAATCTTTACTCTTCCATTAACTGAAGTTTGAGTAGATGATATAAATGCATCTAAACTTTCTTTAAGAGGTCCAAACCAAAAACCTTGATAAACTAATTGACCCCATTTTTTTTCCACTATTCCTTTAAAATCGATAACATCGGGGTTTAATGTTATGCTCTCTAATTCTTTGTGAGCTTTGATTAAAAGTAAGAGGCCAGGTGTTTCGTAAATCTCTCTACTTTTAATTCCTACTACTCGATCCTCAATCATATCTATTCTTCCAAAACCGTGGTTTCCTGCAAGATCATTTGCTTTTTGAATGATCTCTACAGGAGTTAAAAATTCATCATTAATTCCAACTGGAAACCCATTTTTGAAAACAATTTCTATATCTTGATGAGAATCAGGTGAATTATCAACTGATGCTGTCATCGAAAATATATCCTCAGGTGCTTCTTGCATTGGGTCTTCTAATATACCTGCTTCAATACTCCTACCAAGTAAGTTAACGTCTATTGAATATGGTGATTTTTTTGATACTGGCGCAGGTATACCAAATTTTTCTCCATACACTATTGCCTCTTCTCTACTCATCTTCCACTCCCTCGCAGGAGTAATTATTTTTAAATCAGGACCTAAAGCGTTAATTGCCAAATCAAAACGAACTTGATCATTCCCTTTACCAGTGCATCCATGAGCTACTGCATCGGCATTAATCTCTCTAGCAATATTCACGAGATTTTCAGCAATTAAAGGTCTAGCAAGAGCAGTAGATAAGGGATATTTATCTAGATATAATGCGTTTGCTCTAATGGCTGGAAAAGCGTATCTCTCAACAAAACTATTAACTAAATTGCCAACGATTGATTTAGAAGCACCAGAGTTTAAAGCTTTTTGCCTGATAAGTTCTAAATCCTCGCCTTGACCAAGATCTGCTACAAAAGTAACTACTTCTGAAATTCCATATTCATTCTTTAAATATGGAATACAAACGCTCGTATCTACGCCACCAGAATAAGCTAGTACAACTTTTTTAACCTGCTGCATCTAAATTTGCTCCATAAATTTAACTTTTTTGACGTAATTAAGAATTTGAATACTTATTAAAGACTAATACTATTGTAACTAAAAGAGCTGGACCAAAAACTAGTAATAAGAGAAGAAAATTATTAATTATTAAAAGATTGGTATTCAAATATCCAATAAGTTTTAATAATCCAGACAGCAACAATGAAATTAGCCAGATAAAAAAGTATTTTAAATTTCCTTTATCAAACAAAGTTTTTAAGTGTGCATCATTATGTATTATCTTATATATAGAACAAAATCTTTAATGGATTCAAATAAATTAAAACTTAGATTGGACGACATTTCTGAAGTCAATCCTGCTTTAAGTTGCTACCACAGAGATGATCCAGCTCCTGTATTGCCACTAAGAGAGGAACCTGATCTACTATCTTGGCTCGAACATACAGGTAGACTTGTTGCAGAAAAAGATGGAGACTCACAAGAGATTAGTACAATAGAAGAAGAAGAACTTTCAGCACTTATGGGAGAAAAGGAAGATTATAAAACTGAAGAAGATCCTTCATTAGAAGATGATTGGGAAGATTAAAAAGTTTAACTTTGAATCTTTATTTATATTAAATACTTTTGCTTTAATAGTTACCTCCTGTTTTTTTAAAAATTTTATTTTTACAGGAGTTTACATATTATTTTTCTTTGTTTCTATTTTTACAACGAAAAATGGTCTAGAGATTATCAAAAAATTTAATTTACTCCAAAATATTAGGAATGAAGGCCCAGCTAATCACTTTAAAAAAAGTGATACTCCAACAATGGGTGGGATTTTTATGATAATCCCTTTTTTAATTTTGCTTTTGATAATAACTATCAATTTAGGTTCTCTAAAATTATTGCTTTTATTACTTACTATTTTTGGTTTCTTTATTATTGGATTTTTAGATGATTTTTTAAGCATTAAAAAAAAAGAGAACGCAGGTTTAAACACAAAAGAGAAATTTATCTTACAAAGTGTCATCTCAATAATTTTTATATTGTTAGCCTATGAAAAAAATTTAATCAGTCCAGTAATAATAGTTTCTGACTCCTGGGGAATAAATATGAATATTTTCATATTGCCAGTTTCTTTTTTAGTACTAGTGGGCATAAGTAATTCAGTAAATTTGACTGATGGACTAGATGGATTAGCAGCTGGATGCAGTGGGATTGTCTTTTATGGATTAGGAACAGAAATATTACTGAAAGAACAGCAAGAACTTTTTGTATTTAGCATCTTATGTTTTTCGATGTCCGGCATATGCTTGGGATTTCTCAAATATAATAGTTATCCTGCAAAAATATTTATGGGTGACACAGGATCTCTAAGTATTGGAGCAATTTTAGGTTCTATAGCGTTATTAACCAATAGCGTTTTTACCTTATCTATTTTCTCAGGAATATTTATTATTGAATCTTTATCAGTAATTTTTCAAGTAGGATTTTTTAAAATTACAAAAAAATTATTGCATAGAGGTAAACGCATATTCTTAATGGCTCCACTACACCACCACTTTGAACTTAAAGGAGTGAAGGAACAAAAAATAGTTGAAAATTTTTGGAAAATCAACATTTTACTTGTAATTTTAGGTATAGTTTTAAAAATCAACCTTTGAAGAATTTGTTATGAATTTTTTTACATGGAAAGATAATGGATTAACAAGTGACTGCTCAAGTCTTGATGCAATGGCATCAAGATTTGAAGAAACTGCTAACTTAATGAAAAAACTTTCTAAAAAGGGCTTTAAACTAAAGAAAACTCAAAATAATCAACTAATTCTTCACCCTGATCCTGAGGTTTTTGATCAATGGGGTTTTATAAGTGAAGAAGTCCCTTTTAAACAACTTTGTTTAATGTCAGATGAAGAATAACTATTTGAATTTGAAAATTCTTCATTAAGTACTGACAAATAATTGCGTACATGAGTGTTCCAACTAAAGTGCCTGTTAACACCCTCAATTCCATTTCTGCTCCATATTTTCCACTGATTATTATTTGATATTCCTTTTTCAAGGATAACTTTCAACTCATTAATATCAGTAACATCTACTAGAAGTCCATTTTCACATTTTGAACGAATTTCTTTTGGCCCCCCATCATTTGTTGATATTATTGGCAATCCACATGAAGAAGCTTCAAGAAGAGTTAAACCAAAAGGCTCTGTTAAAGCTGGATTTACAAATACACCACCTCTGCTAGCAGCCCACCTATATAAAGCAGGAATCTGACTTGGAAGATGTTTTTTTGGATAAGCTACCTTTCCATACAAATTATATTTATCAATTGTTTCAAAAATATTATTGAAAACATCTTTTTGTTGAGGGTCAAGTTTTGAAGTATTCTCTCTACAACCTAATATCAGAATTAAATTAGTTTTTCTTTTTAATTTTTCAGATCTTCCATATGCTTCAATCAAAGATGGAATATTTTTTCTTCGTACAGCTCTAGAAATAGTTAAAAATGGAGGTTTAGTAGAATCCTTTAGAAAAGGTTTCATCATGTTATCAATTTCGGCTGTCTCGCTTGTGGAGTGAATATGGTGAAATTTATTATGATCAACACCAGGAGGAATAACTTTAGCTTTGTGAGGTGAAAAAGAAGAATATTGGGAATATTGATACACTGATTCTTGTTTAGTGCTTGTAACGACAATATCTGCAGACTTCAATGCTTTTTCTTCTGCTTCAATTCTTTTACTTATAGAATAAAGTTTTTCTATTTGATTATTTTTTAAACCAGTATCAAGCAATTTCCTTTTTTTCTCTCTTCCTAAAGAATGACCAGTAAAAATAAGAGGAACGTTTAGGGATTTACTTAGTTTAACTCCTACATATCCAGCATCTGCATAATGTGCATGAATGAAATTAGGCTTTTTGTTTTTTTTATAGTAAGAAATTAGTCTTTCAGTTAAATGATCTAAATAAGGCCAAAGCAATTCCTTTCTTAAATATTTATTAGGTCCAAATTTGAATCTTAAAATTCTCACTCCAGGTTCTACAAATTCTTCTTCTTGAGAATATTCATCGTCTACTTTAGGATCGTTTATTAAACGAGTAACTAAATCTACTTGATCAACTTCTGAAATATTAGCCAAGCTTTTAATTAACTCTAAAACGTATTGTGTTTGCCCTCCTGTATCTGCATCCCTGCCTAACTCAAGATTTTTAGAACGTATAAGACCATGTAAATGTAAATGTAAAAATTTCAACCTCATTCAGTAAAACCTCCGATCAACGGCCTTTAATACAAATAAGCTGAATTTTCTAAGGAAATATTAAGAAAGCATTATGATTTGAAATTTTTTTTATATGAAAGTTTTCAAAAAAGCAGTTATGGAGGCGTTTTATGCCTCTTTTAAAAAAAATTTCGTATTGCTGAAATAATTAAAATAAAAAGAAATACAACAAAGCTTTTCTTATTTTAGAACCTTGTTAAGATATTTTGCTGTATGACTTGTTGGATTTTTAGCTACATCCTCGGGAATACCTTCTGCAATGATTTCTCCTCCTTTATCCCCTCCATCAGGTCCTAAATCGATAATCCAATCTGAACATCTAATAACATCTAAATTATGTTCAATAACAATTACTGAATTACCTTTATCTACCAAACGTTGTATTACATCCATTAATTTATGAACATCATAAAAACTTAACCCAGTAGTTGGTTCATCAATCAAATATAAAGTTTTTCCAGTAGCTCTTTTTGACAATTCCGTGGCTAACTTAACTCTTTGAGCCTCTCCACCAGATAATGTAGGAGCTGGCTGGCCTAATTTGACATATCCTAAGCCAACATCAACCAATGTAGATAATCTATCAGCAGCTTGAGGTATAGCAGAAAAAGTTTCTGCAGCTTGTTCAACAGTCATCTCTAAAACATCAGATATATTAAAACCTTTATATTTCACCTGAAGAGTTTCCCTATTAAAACGAGCTCCTTTACATACTTCACATTGAACATACACATCAGGTAGAAAATTCATTTCAATTACATTGACTCCCTGACCTTTACAAGCTTCGCATCTTCCTCCTTTCACATTAAAGCTAAATTGACCAGCCTGATAACCTCTTGCTTTTGCTTCTACTGTGGCAGTAAATATCTGCCTTATAGGATCAAAAGCACCAGTATATGTAGCAGGATTTGATCTTGGAGTTCTTCCTATTGGAGATTGATCAATAACGATAACTTTATCAATTGCCTTTATCCCCTTTAGCTCTTTTACACCTTGAGGAAAAGGGACTTTTAATCCAAGAGAATGACATAATGCAGGATGAAGTAATTCATTTATCAAAGTGCTCTTTCCACTTCCACTCACACCAGTTACAGAAACTAATCTTCCTAAAGGAAATTCAACAGAAATATTTTTTAAATTATTTTTAGAGCAATTATTTAAAATTAAACTTTTTTTTACAGATGATCTGCGTTCTTTTGGAGTAGGAATCGATTTCCTACCACTAAGATAAGCTCCAGTTAATGACTTTTCTGAATTTAAGACATCTTGATAAGATCCTTTAGCAATAATTTCCCCACCATAAACACCTGCCCCTGGACCAATATCTACTAAATAATCTGCGGATTTCATAGTATCTTCATCATGTTCAACGACAACCAAAGTATTTCCCAAGTCTCTTAAGCTTTTTAATGTTTCTAATAATCTGTCATTGTCTCTCTGATGCAAACCAATACTTGGTTCATCTAATACATATAAAACGCCAGTAAGACCTGCACCTATTTGTGTAGCCAATCTAATACGCTGAGCCTCACCACCAGACAAAGTCATAGCTGGTCTATCTAAAGTCAAATAATCTAAACCTACATTAATTAAAAACTTCAAACGTAAACGAATCTCTTTTAAAACCAATTCACCTATCTGCCTTTGTTTTTCTGATAAAGATATATTTTCTTTCTTTGTCTTACCTAAGCCCATGATGCGCTCTACGTGATTTAGGGTTTCAGAAACGCTTATAGAAGTTAAATCAGTAATGTTGTATGGACCAACTTTAACTGCCAAAGCCTCAGGTCTTAATCTTTTTCCAGAACATGTCTTACAGGGAACTAATTCTAGATACTTTTCTAATTTTTGTTTAACTGATTCTCCATTGGCTTCATTCAATTGTCTTTCTAATATTGGCAAAATCCCCTCAAAAGGTCTTTCGAAACCACTAGAAGTTTTAAAACGACTATCAGCTTGGATTAATATTGGTTTATCTGATCCCAAAAGTAGAACTTTTTTTTGCAAATCACTTAAATCTTTCCAAGGAGTTTTTAATTCAAAACCATAAGCTTGACCTACAGAATAAAGTAAAGAGAAGTAATAAGTATTATCTTTTTCACTCCAAGGAGCTATTGCAGCATAAACAGGTAATGTTTTATCCGGTATAACTCTATCCGCAGTAAATTTTTTTAAATAACCTATCCCATGACAATCTGGACAGGCCCCATATGGGCTATTAAAAGAAAATAATCTAGGAGAAAGTTCTTCAACGATAGATCCATGTACAGGACATGCATAATTTTCTGAGTAAAGTTTTTCTCTTTCTAAGTTAGAAGGTAAGTTTTCTCCTTTTTTTGGAACAACTTCTACTATTGCTAAGCCATCCCCTCTTTTGAGACAGGTTTGTAGAGAATCATTTAATCTTTCTTGTATGCCTTCTCTTGCAATTAATCTATCTACTACTACCTCAATATTATGAATTTGATTTTTATCTAATTCAATACTATCAGCAAGTTCTCTTACCTCTCCATTGATCCTTACCCTAGCAAATCCTTCAGCAGCTAGTCCGCTTATTAATTTTGTATGTGTTCCTTTCTTACCTCTTACAACAGGAGCCAACAATTGGTACCTTGTTCCCTCTGGTAAAAGAAGAATTTGATCCACCATTTCATCAATTGTTTGAGGCGCAATTGGAATCCCACAATGATGACAATGAGGCTCACCAGCACGACCAAACAATAATCTTAAATAATCTTGTATTTCCGTTACTGTTCCAACTGTTGATCGAGGATTATGACTTGTAGATTTTTGATCAATTGAAATAGCAGGTGATAAACCTTCAATATTGTCAACATCTGGTTTATCTACTTGACCCAAAAATTGCCTTGCGTATGCAGAAAGACTCTCAACATATCTTCTTTGACCTTCAGCAAAAATAGTATCAAAGGCCAAAGAACTTTTACCACTTCCACTCACACCTGTAAAAACTATAAATTTATTCCTAGGTAGAGAAAGATCAATATTTTTTAAATTATGCTGACGAGCTCCCCTAATATTAATTGAATTATCTTCTCCAAAACTACTATCAACTTTATTAACCATGTTTAAATCTTAAATGTGATTTAAAAAGGTTATTATAGTAGAATTTTTTTTATTTTACGCAGCTGAGCGATCAAGAAGTCTAGAAGCATATTCGTTTACTTCGCATGAACCTCCACCTATAAGTTCTATTAGTTCATTTTTTCTTTGATTTTTTGTAGTTAGTTTTGCGATTGAAGTAAAAGTTATCCCATTTATTACGTTTTTATTAACTTTGAAATGAGCTGATCCCCTTGCAGCGAGAAATGGCTGATGTGTAATACATAAGACTTGTTGATTTTTAGAAATTTCTTTTATAAGCTCCACCAAAGAAAATAGAGATTTACCACTTAAACCACTATCAATTTCATCTAAAAAGAAAGTATTGGGTTTTTTAGAAATACTTGATTTAATAGCTAACAAGAATCTTGACATTTCTCCGCCAGAAATAACATTTGATAATGGAGCAAGCTTCTGATCAGGATTAGCCGAAAATAAAAAATTTATATCGTCAATTCCATCGCCAGAAGGCTTGCATTCAGAAAATTGAATTGAAAAGTTTGCATTTTCTAAACCTAGATTGCTTAAAATTGACATTACTGAAATTTGTAACTGTTTAGCAATTTTTTTTCTGTCAGTAGATTGAGTAACAAATAAAGAATTTAGATTACTTTGTAAATTTTCAATTTGAGCTTTAATCCTGGAAATCTCATTATCTTGATCATTTTGTTGAAAATACGTTTTTAATTGATCGCGCTTTTCAATTAATTGAGTTAGATCCAATGAAAAAGTTCTCTCTAAGTTTTTTAAAAAGAATAATCTTTCTTGTATTTCTGGAAGATTAGATTCATAATTTTCTATCTCTTGCAAATATGATTTTAAATCAAAAATTAAATCTTCAACATCAGCATGAATATTTAATAATTTCTCTCTAAATTTTTGAATCTTTAGATCGAAATCTGCTGTTTTATTTAAAATCTTTAGTGATTGATTGATAAAAGAAGTTACTGACGGTTCATCATGACTGAAATTGTTTAAGTTTTCTAATGATGATTTAATTGAATTATTAATTTCTAGATTATTTACTAGTTTATTTTCTAATAACTCTAATTCTAAAATTTCTTCACTTGAATTTAAATCAGCTTCTTCTAAACTCTTCAACATGTGCTTAATTGCCAAGTTTTTTTCTGTTTGATTCCTAGAAAATTCTATTTTTTCATGCATTAATCCTTCTAAAACTTTAGTTTCTCCCCATATACTTTTAATCCTTTCGCTAGTATCTCTTGATTCTTGGGAACATAAGTCATCAATAATTAGTCTTCTCTTATCTAAAGAATCAAATATAAAAGTGTCGGATTGACCTGCAAAATCAATTAAAAATCGTCCAAGTTTTTCTAATGATTGTCTATTTATTGATAAATTATTAACGCTATATTTGGATAAAATTTTATTATTTTTTTTATAAGATTTTCTTTTAATTTGTAGTTCTGAAGAAGTTATTTCAAAACCATTAACAATTAACCAATCATTAATTTGGGGAGAAGAAGAAAATATAGCCTCGATAAAACAAAAATCTTTTCCTGGACGTATTAAATGTTTTAGAGGTATATTAGTTCCACCAAATAATGCATTTAGGGAATCCACAATTAATGATTTTCCTGAACCTGAATCTCCCGTTATGATATTCAAACCTTTTTCGAAATTAATTTCTATAATTTCTATTAAGGCAATATTTTCTATTTTTAGTTGTATTAACATGATAATTCTTCTATATAGAAAAATTAACTTCTTTTTAAAAAAAATAAAGGTTTTAAATATATAAAGTTATGAAAGAAGATTTTACCGATTTTATTGAGGTCTCTGGACTCTTAAATTATGATCCAGATACAATTGCTAAAATATACAAAAAAAATCCTAAAAGACTTTTAAAAAGACTTTGGCAAACACTTCTACCTATTTTTGCTTACATCTTTTCCGTTGGATGGGATAAATTAACTGGAAGACTGAAAAATGAAGAACAAGCAAGATTTAGAGCAAGAGAATTAACAAATTTGTTAGTAGAACTTGGACCTGCATTTGTTAAAGCAGGCCAAGCTTTATCAACAAGACCAGATATAATCCCAGGTATTCTTCTAGAAGAATTATCTGAATTGCAAGATCAACTCCCTGGTTTTGATGGCGATAAAGCTATGGAATTAATAGAAGAAGATTTAGGAAACAAAATAGATGAGATTTTTTTAGAAATTGATAAAGAGCCAATTTCTGCTGCCTCTTTAGGTCAAGTGCATAAAGCTAAATTAAAAAATGAAGAAATCGTTGCAATAAAAGTACAACGGCCAGGTTTAAGAGAACAAATAACCTTAGACCTTTACATTGTAAGAAATATTGCTTATTGGCTAAAAAACAATGTCGGATTGATAAGAAGTGATCTAGTTGCTTTGATTGATGAATTAGGCAAGAGAGTTTTTGAAGAGATGGATTATCTAAACGAAGCTGCAAATGCAGAAAAATTTAGAGATATGCATAAACATAACAAGATGATTGCCGTACCAAAAATTTATAAAGAAATAACTTCAAGAAGAGTTTTAGCAATGGAATGGATAGACGGTACAAAATTAACGAATTTAGAGGACGTAAAAAAATTAGGAATTAATCCTGATGACATGATTGATATAGGGGTGCAATGCAGTTTAGAACAGCTTTTAGAACATGGTTTTTTTCATGCAGACCCGCATCCAGGTAATTTATTAGCCTTAGAAGATGGAAGATTATGTTATCTAGATTTTGGAATGATGAGCGAGGTTTCCAGAGAATCTAGGTCAGGATTAATTCAAGCAGTAGTCCACTTAGTAAATAAGAACTTCGATAAATTGTCTCAAGATTTCGTAAAATTAGGATTTTTATCAGAGGAAGTTAATCTAGAACCCATTGTTCCAGCATTTCAAGATGTTTTCATTAACGCCGTTGAACAAGGAGTTTCGAAAATGGATTTTAAGAGCGTTACTGATGATATGTCTGGTGTTATGTATAAATTCCCCTTCAGACTACCCCCGTATTATGCTCTTATAATTAGATCATTACTTACATTAGAGGGAATAGCTTTAAGCGTAGATCCAAACTTCAAAATATTAGGTGCTGCGTATCCCTATTTTGCAAGAAGATTAATGGAAGACCCTGATCCACAATTAAGGGAAAGCCTTAAAGAAATGCTTTTTGATAATAAAAAATTTAAATGGGATCGTTTAGAGGATCTTCTTTCTAACGCTGCAAAGCAAACAAACCTCGATTTAGAAAGACTTTTAGACGAAGTTATAAATCTTCTCTTTTCTTCAAATGGAGGATTTCTTAGAAATGAGATAGTTGAAGGTTTAACAAATCAGATAGATTTACTTAGTCTAAAAATATTGAAAAGTTTTAATAATTATCTTCCACAATCAATTAAATTAAACACTACTAACGAAAATAATAACTTGAGTGACCTTATAATTTATGTTGAACCATTGAGAAACTTTTTAGAGATTTTACAAAAAGTACCGGGGTATTCAATTGACATTTTTCTAAAAAGATTGCCAAGACTTGTTAATGAGCCCTACACAAAAGAAATGGGTATAAAAATTGCAAAAAAAGTAACTGAAAAAGGAGTAGTAAGACTTGTTAAGATTGCCGCTGGTGCAAATATATAAATGAAGTCTCATAAATTTTTAAAATTTAAAATATTTTTTATTTTAGTAATTTCTCCATTATTTTTTAATGTTCCAAAAGCTTATACTGCTGAAGAAATTAAAATCACATACAGCATATTTTCTAGAACAATTAAAGTAAATTCATTAAAAACTTTTGCTAAAGAAGGTAAATCTACAAGACAATTAAAAAGAATTTTAAAAGCAACTGGGTCTCCCGATAAAGAAATTAGAAAAATTTTAAACAAAGATTTTGAAGTGCCTATTACCATTGCAAGCAAACTAGTATATTCTGAAATAGGAAATGTTTTTTTAACAAGACTTTCATCTATAATCCACCCACCCAGAGCAACTGATGAAAAAACAGGTATGCTGGCCCTTAGAGCAAGCGTAATTCAAGGAATTAACATAGGAAATGGAAAAATAAATCTAGTAAATTTTTTTGAAGGATATCCAACTAAAACTGTAATTTTAGATGTCAGCGCTTTGAGCAAAGTTATGAATAAAGTAGAATCGATTTCAGAATTATTAACCTTTTTCACCAACTCACCTCTAGAAAAAATCAAAACGAATTAAACAACCATGGTGTTATTCAATAAAATAAAAAATAAACTGCGTATTAATTACAGAAAAAAAAGATGGCCAGGTCTAATAAAAGCTTATAAACAATATCTTCCAGTTACAAAAAAAACTCCTATTATTTCCCTAAATGAAGGAAATACACCACTAATTCTAAGCGAGTCAATTAGCAACTTAATTGGGAATGGAACAAAAGTTTTTTTAAAATATGATGGCCTTAATCCAACAGGATCTTTTAAAGATCGTGGAATGACTATGGCAATTAGCAAAGCAAAAGAAGAAGGCCGTGAAGCAGTAATTTGTGCAAGTACTGGAAATACCTCTGCAGCTGCTGCTGCATATGCTTCGAGAGGAGGATTAAAACCTTATGTTTTAATCCCAGAAGGATTTGTTGCGCAAGGAAAGCTTGCGCAAGCATTAATGTATGGTGCTGAAATAATATCTATTAATGGAAACTTTGATAAGGCTCTTGAAATTGTTAGAGATTTATCCTCAGAACATCCTATAGAGCTTGTTAATTCTGTTAATCCATATCGAATACAAGGACAAAAGACAGCAGCTTTTGAAATAGTTGATGACTTAGGTTATGCTCCTGATTGGCTTTGTATTCCAATGGGTAATGCAGGAAACATAACTGCTTATTGGATGGGATTTAAAGAATATTCAACAATAAAAAGGAATTTGAAATTACCAATAATGATGGGTTTTCAGTCCGAAGGCTCTGCTCCATTAGTAAAAAATATAATAGTTAAGGATCCAGAAACAATTGCAACTGCTATAAGAATTGGAAATCCTGTAAATAGAGAAAAAGCAAAAAAAGTAAGGAAAGAGAGTAAAGGAGACTTTCAATCAGTTACAGATGAAGAAATAATCAATGCTTATAAAATTCTTGCCAAAGAGGGAGTATTTTGTGAACCTGCCAGTGCAGCATCAGTTGCTGGACTGATTAAAAATAAAAATAGAATTCAGAAAGAATCGACTATTGTTTGTGTTCTGACTGGAAATGGATTGAAAGATCCTGATTGCGCTATAAAAAACAACGATGCTATTTTTAGGAAAAATATTGAACCTTCATTAAAAAATATAACTAAGATCTTAGGATATTAAAATCCAAAAAAAATAGTGTCTGTGGAAATCAATTAAAAATAGACCTCATTTGTTAAAAAGTACATAACAAGAAATTCTATTTGTTGAATAAATTAAAAATTTTCGAAAAAAGTAAAAAATATTCAACAAATAAAAAATTTTTTACACATATTGTTTTCTTCGTAAACTAAATAAACAAGCTGTTTTATTGAAGAATTCCACAGTTCCCACAAAAACTACTACTACTAAATTTTTATTTAATTATTTATTTTTTTATTAGAAAAAAGTAAAAAATAAATTTATTGAATTTAATTTACGAAAAAAGTATATTGTATTTGTAAAAAGTTCCAAATTCTGATGGAAATTATTTGTAATCAAAATGAATTAAATAATGCTATACAACTAGTAAGCAAGGCAGTTGCTTCAAGGCCAACGCATCCAATTCTTGCAAACATACTTTTAACAGCTGACGAAGGAACTAATAAAATTAGCGTCACAGGATTTGACTTAAATTTAGGAATTCAAACTTCTTTTGATGGAACTGTCAAAAATAGTGGAGCTATTACTATACCTTCAAAACTTTTATCCGAAATAGTAAACAAACTACCTAATGAAACTCCTGTTTCTCTAGGAGTAGAAGAGAATTCAGATAATATCCTAATAAAAAGTGATAGAGGTTCTTTTAATCTAAAAGGGATCCCCTCTGATGAATATCCTAATTTGCCATTTGTTGAAAGCGGTACTTCTTTGAATATTGATCCTAGTTCTTTTTTAAAAGCTTTAAAATCTACCATTTTTGCCAGTAGTAATGATGATTCAAAGCAACTACTAACAGGTGTCAATTTTACTTTCAAACCAAATTATTTAGAGTCTGCTTCTACAGATGGTCATAGATTGGCTGTTGCCTTAATTGGTGATGAAGAACATATTAAAAATAAAGAAAACTTATCTTCAAATTTTGATGATTTATCGGTAACTATCCCAACTAGATCATTGAGAGAAATTGAAAAACTAGTATCTTTGAGAACCTCAGAAAATTCAATTAAGCTTTTCTATGACAAAGGTCAAGTAGTATTTATATCTTCTAATCAAATAATTACTACAAGAACTTTAGAAGGTACTTATCCTAATTATTCACAATTAATTCCTGATTCTTTTTCTAAAATTATAAATTTTAATACAAAAAAATTAATTGATTCATTAGAAAGAATTGCTGTTTTGGCTGATCAGCAAAGTAGTGTTGTAAAGATTAAATTAGATGATACAGATTTAGCTTCAATTAGTGCAGATGCTCAAGATATTGGAAATGCAAATGAATCAATACCTGTTTCTTATTCTGGAGAAAATTTTGATATTGCATTTAACGTAAGATATTTATTAGAAGGTTTAAAAGTTATTGCTTCTGAAAATGTACTTTTAAAATGTAATATTGCAACTACTCCAGCGGTTTTTGTGCCAGAAGATAATCTTAATTCTTTTACTTATTTAGTTATGCCTGTGCAGGTTCGTTCTTAATTTGAAATTACCTAAAGAAATTTTATTAAGTGAATTATTAAATTATAGTGTTAAGGGTAATATGGTCCTTAATTATGGAAATGGTGAAAATGTTTGGATGCATCCTCCAGTTCACCGGATTCTAGGATGGTACTCTCGTCCTTCAAATTTTGATTTAAAAAGAAATGTTTGGCGATTAAATCAAATTACTCAAATAATAGATAATGAAATTTATGTTAAAGGCGATCCAGCTATTTCGGATTTAGCAACTTTAAATAGGTTCCCAACTCTAATAGAAGCTAATCTTATAAATATAAATGGATCAAAAATAGGATTTATTGCAGATTTTTTATTTGAAATGAAAACGGGAAAAATTAAATATTACTTAGTTTCTAGATCTAATCCTAAGATTCCAGGTTCTAGTAGATGGAAATTAACTATTGATAATATCAATGACCAACAACCGGGATTGGTATTTTGTGAAAGTAATTCTTTAGATGATTTACCTTTAATAAAATCAAGTATTAAAAATGAATTTATGCAAAAAGGGAAAAAAATTTTTGATAGATTTGATGATATGAAAAATATTGCTTCTAATAGATTAGAGGAATGGCTTGAAGAAGATGAAGATATTAGCCAAAACTTAGATTTTAAACAAAAAAGTTTTTATAATAATGACAAAACATCTATACCGTCTAGTGAAAAAAAAGAAGATGACCCTTGGATATAAATAATGATAAATCAAGAAAATAATGATCTATATGATCTTAATGAAGCACTACAAGTTGAAAATTTAACACTTAAAGATTACGAAGAAATTTGCAAAAGATTAAAGAGAAAACCTAACAGAACGGAATTAGGTATGTTTGGCGTTATGTGGTCAGAACATTGTTGTTATAGAAATTCAAAACCTTTACTATCTAAGTTTCCCACTAAAGGTAAAAATGTTTTAGTTGGACCTGGAGAAAATGCTGGCGTTATTGATGTTGGAAATAATCAAAAACTTGTTTTTAAAATAGAAAGTCATAATCATCCTTCTGCTATTGAACCTTTTCAAGGCGCAGCAACAGGCGTAGGAGGAATTTTAAGAGATATATTCACAATGGGTGCTAGGCCAATCGCAGTGTTGAATTCATTGAGATTCGGCAACCTTGATAAATCATCAAATGTTGATTTACTACGAGGAGTTGTATCCGGTATTTCACATTATGGGAATTGCGTAGGTGTGCCGACTGTTGGAGGTGAAATTGACTTCGATGATAGTTACTCTGGAAATCCTCTAGTGAATGTTATGGCTTTAGGACTATTAGAGACTGAGGAAATCGTTTGTTCTGGAGCTAAAAATGTAGGATCACCAGTGTTATATGTTGGTAATACAACTGGGAGAGATGGTGTTGGTGGTGCTAGTTTTGCTAGTTCAGAATTAACTGCAACCTCATTGGATGACAGACCTGCTGTTCAGGTAGGTGATCCATTTGTTGAGAAAAGTCTTATTGAAGCTTGTTTGGATGCTTTTAAGACAGGGGATGTAATTGCAGCTCAAGATATGGGTGCTGCAGGTTTAACATGCAGTAGCGCAGAAATGGCCGCAAATGGAAATTTAGGGATATCTATCGATTTAGATTTGGTCCCTTCTAGAGAAGATAATATGTCTTCATACCAGTATTTATTATCTGAATCGCAAGAAAGAATGTTATTTGTCGTTAAAGAAGAAAAAATTAATGATCTTATTGAAAAATTTAATAAATGGGGATTATATGCCAGTGTGATTGGTGAAGTGATAGGAACTAATGAAGTAATTATTTCTCATAAAGGTAAAATTGTGGCCCAAATACCTACTTCTGCTTTATCTGATGATACTCCTGTTAATTTTCACAATGTGATTAATAATCCACCAGATGATCTTTTAAATAAATGGGAATGGAAAGAAAATGATTTACCAGAAATTCATGAGCAAAAAATATTTTCATTGAAGGAAAATAAGAATTTTTCTTTTTCAGACATCATTTTAAAACTACTCTCTAATCCATCAATAGCATCTAAACGATGGATTTATAAACAATATGATTCTCAAGTTCAAGCAAATACAGTTTTTAAACCTGGAAAATCAGATGCAGCCGTAGTAAGACTAAGAGAACAAAATAAAAAAAATAAAAGTAAAGTTTTTTCTGGTGTCGCTGCTTCAGTTGATTGCAATAGTAGATGGGTTGCGCTTGATCCTTTTAGAGGATCTATCGCTGCCGTTGCAGAGTCCGCTAGAAATGTTAGTTGTGTTGGTGCTGAACCAATAGCAATTACAAATAATTTAAATTTTTCTTCCCCTGAGAATGAAATAGGATATTGGCAACTTTCATCTTCATGTAATGGAATTGCTGAAGCCTGTAAAGCTTTAGAAACTCCTGTTACAGGAGGTAATGTATCTTTATATAATGAATCAAAAAATAAAGATAATCTAATTACTCCTATCAATCCTACACCTGTTATTGGAATGGTTGGAAAGATAGATAATGTCGAAAAAGCTATAAGTAGTGAATGGAAAAATATTGAAGATGAAATCTGGTTAATTGGTTCTTCCAAATCAGAAATAAAAATTGCAGCTAGTTCTTATCTGGAATATTTTCATGGAGAAATTACAGGTCGGCCTCCAAAAATAGATTTGTTGGATGAAAAGTTTTGCCAGAGTTTTTTAAGAAATGCGATTTTAAATAGTCTTGTAGTTTCTTCGCATGATATCAGCGATGGAGGTTTAGCTATAGCTTTAGCAGAGTCTTGCATTTTGTCCTCGAGGGGCGCAACTATAGAATTAGAGAAAGATGTAAATAGAGTTGATAATTTATTGTTTGGCGAAGGGGGGTCAAGAATTATTTTTTCAATTAGTAAAATGAAACAAAATGAATGGTTTAATTATTTAAAACAAAATCAAATAAATTTCCCATCAAGTGTTTTTGTAAAAAAAATAGGATACGTATCTAGTGACACGTTGAAGATAAAAATCAACGAAAAAAATATTTGCAATATTAGGGTTGAGGAATTAACCGAAAAATTTAATAATAGTATTTCAGGTTACTTTTAAATATGAAAAATATTTTTCAACTATTAATCATTTTGAGATATTAAGTTATGTGCGGGATAGTTGGAATTGTTTCTTCAAATGATGTAAATCAACAAATTTACGATAGTCTTTTGCTTTTGCAGCATAGAGGTCAAGACTCAACAGGCATAGCAACAATGGAAAATACTGTTTTTCATATACATAAGGTTAAAGGTCAGGTTAATACAGCTTATAGAACTAGAGATATGAGGAATTTAATTGGCAAAATTGGATTGGGTCATGTTAGGTACGCAACAAAGGGATCAGCAGAAAGTGTAGAAGAAGCACAGCCTTTTTATGTTAATGCTCCTTATGGAATTGTTTTGATACATAATGGAAATTTGACTAATACCAGAGATTTAGAAAAACAGTTATTTAATGTCGATAAGCGGCATACAAATTCTTCAAGTGATACTGAAATGTTGTTAAATGTATTTGCGACAGAATTACAAGATCAAATTCATAATCAAGAATTAGAACCTGATATTATTTTTAATGCGGTCAAATCTTTACATAAAAGAATTCAGGGGTCATATGCTTCAATCGCGTTAATTTCAGGACATGGTTTATTAGCATTTAGAGATCCTTTTGGTATTAGGCCTTTAGTCATAGGGAAAAGACTTTCATTAACCACAAAAAAAGAAGAATGGATGGTTGCAAGCGAATCTTTAGTACTTGAGAATAATGATTATGAAGTAGTGAGAGATGTAGATCCAGGAGAAGCTGTTTTTATAAATCTTGATGGAGAGTTTTTCTCTAAGCAATGTTCTGAAAATCCAATGTTATTTCCCTGTGCTTTTGAATATGTTTACTTAGCTAGGCCAGATTCAATTATGAATGGAATTTCAGTTTATAAAGCTCGTTTAAAAATGGGAGATTATTTAGCAGAAACAATAAAACAAACTATCAATTCTGGAGATATTGATGTAGTTATGCCTATTCCTGATTCCTCTCGACCCGCGGCAATGCAAGTTGCAAGACAGTTAGGGATAGAATATAGGGAAGGTTTTTTTAAAAATAGATATGTTGGCAGAACATTTATAATGCCTGGTCAGCAGAAACGTAAGAAATCTGTAAGGCAAAAATTAAATGCCATGAGTGCAGAGTTTAAAAATAAAAATGTATTAATTGTTGATGACTCGATAGTAAGAGGTACTACTTCAAAAGAAATTGTCCAGATGGCTAAAGATGCAGGAGCAAATAAAGTTTTTTTTACATCAGCAGCTCCTCCTGTTCGTTATCCACACGTTTATGGAATTAATATGCCTAATAGAGATGAATTAATAGCTCACAATAGGACAATAAGTGAAATCGCCGATAAACTTGAAATTGATCACCTTGTTTATCAAAGTGTTGAAAGTTTGCGAAAATCTATAATAAGTGATTCCCCCATAAAAGATTTGGAGATGAGTTGTTTTACTGGCTCTTATGTAACGGGAACTGTAAATCAAGAGTACCTTGATTGGGTTGAAAATGAATATAAATCCTAGTAGAGAAAGTTTTTAAGTCGGAAACAATTTTCAAGATATTCATCCTCATCTAATTTTAAAAAATCAATTAAAAAATTTGATTTATTTGATTTAAAATTTAATTTATTTAGGTCTAATCTTGCAGATTTATTTTTATTAGTTTCAATATCAAGGTAATGGTTACTCGTTATTACTTTTAGGAAGTAATCGTTTTTAAGTTGGGTTTTTTCATTTAAATATCCCAAACTATATTCATTTGTGTAATAAATTTCATTGCTATTTATACAAAAGATTTTTCCTTTTTTAGATATTAAAAAAATATTTTCTCCATTACGATATGTACAACAAGAAACGATTTTTTCAGTTGGTAAAAGTTTTGCAAGTATTAGTCCTTGTGATTGTTTAGAAGTTGGTGTTAAAAACTTATTTGATAAATTAAAGTTAAAAATCCTTCCTATCGAGGTTAATATTATTAAATCTTTGTTTTCATTAGAAATAAACGAATCGATTGTCTGTAGATTATTTTTTAATTTTGTAATTGTGTAAGTTCTATTACTTTTTATCATATCTTCATCAAATAAAACTTTTTTAAATCTTCCATCTGAATTTAGTATGCATAAATAATTTCTAATTTCTTTTTTAAGAGAATGAAAATTTATTATTTCATTAGGATGAATATTTCCAAGAATTCTATTATCTAATTTATAGTCTTTATTAATACTTGATTCCCAATCAATGTTAAATACTTTTCCAGTATTTGTGATTCCAATTAATTTTATGTTTTTTTCAATATTAAATATGAATTTTTGAATATTTTTATTATCTATAATTTTATTTACAACTTCAAATGATTTCTTATAATTATTTGAAATCATCTTTTTCAAATAAAGTCTATTGTCTATATATATCTTAGTTTTTTTATTTATAAATTCTTCTAATATTTGATTATTAAGCGTTTCAAATTCTTGATTTTGATTTATATTTTTTATTATTTTTGTTTTTCTAATAACATTATATTTTTTCTTTAATATTAAAAATTCTTCAATAAGTAATTGAATTAATAATTTTCTTTCGTTCAATAATTTTTGAAAATAATTCTTTTTTTCTTCCAAATTTTTTATTTCATCATCAATTTGATTCTTTTCTAGATTTGTTAATTTTCTTAGCGGCATATCCAAAACTGAATTTGCTTGTTTATCACTTAAGAAAAAATGTTCAATTAATTTTGATTTAGCTTCTACAGAATTTTCTGATTCTTCAATAATTTCTACAACCTTTTTTATGTTTTTTGTGGCTTTAGATAAACCTTCTGTTATTTCTAGTTTTTCAAGAGTATTTTTTAGAAAATAATAAGTTCTTTTTCTAATTGTTTCTTCTCTAAATTCAAGAAAATAGTTGAGATATTTTCTTAGGTTTAGTTGTATAGGCTTGCCTTTAATTAAAGCTAAAAATATTGCGCCAAAGTTTGTTTGGAGAGTTGTTTTTTTATATAAATTAGAAATAACAAGTTCAGAATTAGAATCTTTTTTTAGTTCTATTACAATTCTCATCCCATCTCTGTCGCTCTCATCCCTAATATCTGAAATTCCATCAATTTTGCCAGAATTAACAAGTTCTGCGAGTTTTTCAATCCAACCTGCTTTATTAACTTGGTAAGGAAGTTCCGTAATAATTAGTGCATTCTTTTTATGTTTTCCTTTTCCTAAATTTACCTCTTCCGTATTCACAACTCCTCTTATCGTTATAGACCCTTTTCCAGTTTCATAAAGTTCCTCTATTGCCCGACTATATATTAATTCTCCACCTGTAGGAAAATCAGGTCCTTTGATAATGTTAAGAAGTTTTTTATCACTTATATCTTTATTTTTTAGTAGAGCAATTAAACTATCTACAATTTCGCCTAGGTTATGAGGCGGAATATTTGTTGCCATGCCAACAGCAATACCTGATGAGCCGTTCAACAATAAAAATGGCAGTTGGGCTGGAAGAACATCTGGTTCTTTTTGCGAACCGTCAAAATTGTTTGAAAAGGTTACTGTTTCTGATCCAATTTCTTCAAGAAATCCTTTATGAGCTATTGCAGCTAATCTGGTCTCAGTATATCTCATTGCTGCTGGGGGATCATTATCCACAGATCCAAAATTTCCATGACCGTCAAGAGTAGGATATTTAGTTGAGAAATTTTGGACTAGCTTTACTAATGCATCATATACAGCTTGATCTCCGTGAGGATGGTACTTTCCCAGTACATCTCCAACAACTCTTGCACACTTTCTAAAAGGTTTATCAGGTGTTAAACCTAATTCGTACATCGCAAATATGATTCTTCTTTGTACTGGCTTAAGACCGTCTCTTGCGTCAGGTAAAGCACGTCCAACTATTACGCTCATTGCATACTCTAAATAAGAACGTTGCATTTCTTCTTGAAGTGAGATCGAAGTGAATTTTTTCTTATCCATTAGAGAGCAAGATTCAATAATTATTAACTAACTAAATTAAGACTAATAGGTAAAAAAATATTTACCAGTATTGAACATTAAGATGATTCACTTATTTTGGATTTTGCCATTATTACATCCTCTTTAAGTTGTTCATTTTGTAAAAGAATTTCTGTACGGGCTTGTAATTTTTCTCCCCATAACTGTTCTTTTCTATAATCATAATTGACATATTTGGGATCTTTAGCCAAAGCTTTTTTTGCTAGCTGAATTGCTAATTTAGTATCATTGAAATTTTTACATGAGGCTAGGCCTAGTAAAGGTTCAGCATTTTCCTCAATTGCGATTGCACTCTCAAAATGTTTGATTGAGAGATTTAAATTGTTTAGCTCGAAATAAGCTAAACCTTGATTATTTATTCCTTGCCAGAAATCAGGTTTAATTTTTATAGATTTATTAAACAATTTAATAGCTCCCAAATAATTTTTTTCCATTAATAAAATATTTCCTAATTGAAAAATAGCTTTGTGGTTATTAGGCTCAATCTTTATTCCTTTTTCTAAGGCAATCTTTGCTTTTGTTTGTTGAGAGATTTTTAAGTAAACATTACTTTTTGCAAAATATATTTCGCTAATATTTGAATTGATCTTTTCTGCTTTATTTAAGGAATTTAATGCGTTTTTGTATTTTTTGTTAGCTATTTGTGCTTCAGCCAAAATCATCCATAGGTTTTCATCTTTTGCATTTATTTTTACAGCTAATTTGGCTAAGTTAAGACTGTCTTCATATTGACCAAAATAAAGTAGTTGATATGCATTTTTGCCAATGTATAAGCTTTGCTTTTGTATACTTTTTATTGTTGGGAAATAATAATAGGGAACTATTGCTCGAACTATTTCTATTTGAAAAAAGTAAAAACTGATCAAGGAAATCCAAATTGTTTTTCTTAAAAACTTTTTCATATTTTAACTTTTCTATTCTTTAAATTTGCTTGTATGTTTCTTTTCCACATCCATGGTTTAATTCTTTTTAAAGTAGTTCCTTTAAGATTTTCTTGCCATGTTTTATCGTCCCAATTAAGGGACTCAATATCAAGATTTTTTATCCATTCTTTTGGTGTAGTTTCATAATTATTGTTGTATGGCACTGATTTGTTCCATGGACAAACATCTTGACAGATATCACATCCTGCAACCCATCCACCTAAATTTTTTTCTATTTTCTTTGGAATAGTTTTATCTCTGCTCTCAATTGTGTGATAAGCAATGCATAAATCGGATTGAATAACAAAGGGTTCTACTATTGCCTTTGTGGGACAATTTTTAATACAAATATCACATTTGCCACAGAGTGATTGATGAGGTTTATCTGGCATAAACTCTTTTGTGAGAATCATAAAACCCAAAGTAAACCAAGAACCATTTTTTTTACTGATTAAATTACTATTTTTACCTATCCATCCAATACCAGCCTCTTCTGCCCATGCTTTTTCAAGCAGTGGAGACGTATCAACACATATTTTCCATTTGCAATCAGGGATTTCTAGGTTGATCCATTTACCAATATTCTTTAATTTTTTGTGAATCACTTTGTGATAATCCTCACCTTGGCTAAATTTAGCTACCTTGAGGAAATTATTGTTGTCGTTTTGTGAATTAATGTAAGTAAATCCAACACTTAAAATACTTTTTGCATTTTCAAAAAGTGAGCCAATATTTTTTCTTTTTTCTGCTTCCATCCATTTCATTTCAGCATGATAGTTATTTGATAACCATCTTTCTAATGCATTAGTTCTTAATTTTACGCGCGAACTACCTGGTATTGAAGCTATTCCAGCAACTGCAAAACCTTCAAAAATAGCTCTTTCTTTTAATTTTTTACTTATTTCTTGTTTGTCTTGAATCGTATCAATCATTTCTTTTTCTTTAAAATATTTCTTTTAAAAAGTTATTTTTGAAGAATAAACTTATAAATAAAATAGATATATTTAAGAAAAATATATCCTAACCTAGTAAAAACAGTTAAATTATTAGTAAAATTAATATAGTTAAAACGTTATTTTGGTTGAATCTAATCAAAATCAAGATTCGAATTTAGGATCTAGGCTTCAACAAGATCTCAAAAATGATCTTATTGCGGGGTTGTTAGTTGTGATACCCTTAGCAACAACAATTTGGCTGTCATCATTAGTTAGTAAATTTGTTTTAACGTTAGTTACTTCAGTCCCAAAGCAACTAAATCCTTTTATTACTTTAAATCCTTTATTACAAGATCTAATTAATCTCACCTTAGGTTTAACAGTTCCTTTATTAGCTATTTTGCTAATAGGCTTGATGGCGAGAAATTTTGTAGGAAGATGGTTATTAGAGTTTGGAGAAGGCACTTTATCAAAAATTCCAGTAGCCGGAGCGGTTTATAAAACCCTTAAACAATTGCTAGAAACTTTCTTAAGTAATAAATCTAATAGATTTAGGCGAGTTGTCTTAGTTGAATATCCTCGTGAGGGACTTTATAGTGTAGGTTTTGTAACTGGAGCCGTAGGTCCCTCTTTACAGCCAGATTTGGAAGAAAAGTTACTTAGTGTTTTTATCCCTACAGCACCAAACCCAACTACTGGTTGGTATACACTCGTCCCTGAGTCTTCTGTTAAGGATTTGGATATTTCTGTTGAAGATGCTTTTAGAACAATAATTTCTGCTGGGATAGTTAATCCAGATGAGAAAAATAACACCACAAATCCAACATTTTCAAAATTGTTTTCTCAATTACGAGCTTCCACTAATACTTCTTCCTAATTGATGCATAATAGATCCCTTTCTAGAGAATTATCATTAATTTCTCTTGGCCTCATAAAAGATAAAGGTGATTTTAAATTAAATAAATTTCAGATAGAAGAAATTTTTGAATCTGCTTTGGATTCTCTAATTAACCATTGCAGAGAGGAATTAGATAATTGCGAGTTAGAGTTAGAAAATGCTTCACAAAAAATATTAGATAGTGAATTGCAAGAAGGTGTTGATTCCTCTTATTCAAATGTTAGAGATGAGTTAAAAAATTCTTTGACAAAAATTGAAACCGTAATGAATACACTCTCTGTCACTCTAGACTTTCCAAAATTAATTGTTTCTAGCGGTCAAATAGATATTAGAGAGGATGTAAATCGAAGGATTTGTAATATAATCAATAATATTAAAAGTATTGATTCTGATATCGATCAAGTAATGGATGGCTGGAGATTAAAAAGATTACCAAGAATTGATAGGGATATTCTCCGTTTAGCTTATGTGGATATCAATTTTTTGAACACACCTGTCGCTGTAGCCTGTGATGAGGCTGTAAATTTAGCTAATAAATATAGTGATTTGCAAGGAAGAAAATTTATTAATGGAGTTTTGAGGAGATTACAAACAATTTAATTGTCATAATTATTTGATATAAATAAATAGTATTTAGAAAAATTTAATTACGAACTAAAGATAATAATGACTAATACTGAATCTGATA
>CACNCF010000003.1 GCA_902618795.1 uncultured Prochlorococcus sp. | reverse complement strand
TTTAATTAATTTTATAAGTTCAAATATAAGTAATATTTTTTAAACAAAAGCATATTCATATTCTTCAATCTCTTCCCAATCATCTGCAGTAAGTTCTAGACCCTCAAAAATTTTTTCTTCACCAATTCCTTCGACTACAATTTTTAGTGATGGGAATAGGAAATGATTTTCTTCAGCATATTGGGCACTAAATAAGCCTTTTTCACCCCAAAAAAATCTATCGGTGGTATGTTCATTTCTTCTGACATTAAAAACTGAAGGCGCAGAGAGACCATTTTCAGCTATGAATCTTCTGGCTGCTGTAACTGGTTTATGTTTGCCAGTTTCGATATGATAAATAGGTACATGTGCCATTACTCTTTGGCCCGCCAATCTTCTTCTGCTGATTCTTTTTCTTTTTTTTGACATTGATTGGTACTCCTGAAATTCTTAATGAGATTAGTCTTATTTATTTTTACTAATCTTATATATGTGATTTTAAATTCACTTCAAATTACATAGAGGACCCATCAACCCCTGATGTAGCTTAAAATATGATTAAATATTCATATTTAAGGCTGGCTAAAGTCAGACCTCTTTATATATCTTAATACTTTTTTCATATTTTACAAGCCCTTTTTCAAGTTTTTTTTAAAAAATTTCTCAAAATTTCATTAATTATGAATCTTTCAAAAAAATTTGAAGAACTAATTTTAAAGCAGCTAGAGAGTTTTGGTTGCTCAATGGGCGTGACTAATTTAGTTATGTATCTTGCTTCAGCTAAGCAAGGAACAAAAGCATCTTTTGAAATGATTGGTCAATGGCCACAAATTGATAGGCTGCTTACTTCAATAGAAGATGATCCTTCATTAAAGGTTTCATCGCCTAATAGGAGATGGTACCCGCTACAAGAAAACGATATTCTACTTGGTGTCCTTAGGGTAGAAACTGATTTAAAAGGGGGAAATTGGCCAGTATCTCTCGATTCTAGATTAAGAGCGCTTTCAATATCTTTAGCTAAATGCGTCTCTATCGAATTAGAACGTCAAAATAAAAATGAAGAAGTCAATTATTTAAAAAATCAGGTCAATGTCATAATTCATCAATTAAGGAATCCATTAGCTGCTATAAGGACATATGCAAAATTATTAATAAAAAGACTTGGTTCAGATAATGATTCTATTGAAATAGTCGAACGCATGATAATAGAGCAAAAACAAATTAATCAATATATGGATTCTTTTGCGCAATTAAATTCCCCTATACAACTTCCTCTGGAAATTGGAGAGGAAAGATTATTATTACCACCAAATTTAGATAATAAAAAGGTAATAACTGTGCAGAGTTTATTGAGGCCAATATTAGAACGGGGTAAAGCTAATGCGGACTTAGAGAATAGAGATTGGACTGAACCTTCTCTTTGGCCAGATTGGACTATTTCGCCATTAAAGGCAAAATATGCCGTAATTGCTGAAATTGTGGCCAATTTATTAGAAAATGCGTTTAAATATGCCCAAAAAGATGCTGAAATTGGACTCGCAATTACAAGTAATGGACTTTGTATATTTGATAATGGTAAAAAAATAACCAAAAATGAAAACGAGAAAATTTTTGAAAAAGGTTTTAGGGGATCTGCCTCTAAAAAGAAGGACGGCACTGGTGTGGGACTTTTTTTGGCGAGGAAATTAGCAAAACAAATTGGAGGAGATTTGAGATTGTTGGGAAATAACTCGATTGATAATACTGAGAAATCAAAAAATCTTAAGAAGAAAAATATTTTCTATTTAGAACTTCCTATAAAAGAATTGCATGCATAAACAACATTGCAGTTTCAACTAGTACAACACTTGCGCCGCAGGCATCTCCATTAAAACCTCCAATTTTTTTACCCAATATGTTTGGGATAGAATAGCTTAGAGAAATACCAATCAAAATAAGAATTAAAAATTTAATGAATATTGCTTGGGATGTAATTGAAACAAATTGGTATGCAATGAAAATTAAGAGAAAAATAATGGAGATCAAAGATTCTTTTTTAAATCCATTCCAAAACTTTTTGTGACTAATAGATTTTTTCTTATAACTAATATATTTAAACTTTTCTATAAAAAATAAATTTGAAAATCTTCCCCAAAATAAGCATATAGGTAAAACAAAAATTATTAGGTTTTGAATTTTCAGTATGCAAGCAATTTGAATTAAGGTTATAAAAACTAAAGCTTGAACACCAAAGGAACCAACTTTACTGTCTTTCATGGCTTTTAAACGTCTCTTTTTACCTGCAAAAATACCATCGAATGTATCCATTAAACCATCGAGGTGGAGACCACCAGTAATTAAATATCCTGAAGCTAAACAAATTAATGCAGATGTATAAATTGACCAAGAGTTTGTTCTTAAAAAAAGAAAAATATAACTCTGTATTGTTCCAATAAAAAATCCTAACGGCGGCGCAAATTGTGCAATATTTTTAAATTCGGGATTAATTAAAGGTATCTTTGGAAATGTCGTATAGAAAATCCAAGAACCTGCCAAATTTTTTATTAAATATTTTTTGATGAGATAAAAATAGATTCAATATTAAATAATAGGTTAGATTAATGAAAAAGGATCAAAAAATTTTATAAATTATCGTGTTTAAATTTGAAATTACATCGAATTGCAGTAATACAGAGGCTAGAACTGGGATATTTCATACACCTCATGGTGAGGTAAATACACCAAAATTTATGCCTGTGGGCACTTTGGCAACGGTTAAAGGAATTTCATCTAAGCAGTTAACCTCTGCAGGATCAGAAATGATTCTCTCAAATACCTTTCATCTTCATTTACAACCTGGAGAAAAATTAGTAAAAGAATCTGGCGGAATACATAAGTTCATGAATTGGTCTAAGCCTATTCTCACTGATTCAGGAGGATATCAAGTTTTTAGTTTGGCTAAATTAAATAATATTTCTGATAAAGGTGTGGAATTCAAAAATCCAAGAGATGGTAGTCATGTTTTTTTATCACCTGAAAAAGTAATACAGATTCAAATGGATCTTGGATCGGATGTTGCGATGGCATTTGATCATTGTCCTCCGCATACAGCTAATGAAAATGATATTGAGGATTCTTTACAAAGAACTCACTCATGGTTGCAAAAATGTATCGAGACTCATCAGAAATCCAATCAAGCATTATTCGGTATAGTTCAAGGTGGTAAGTATCCGAGATTGAGAGAATATAGCGCAAAATATACAAGCTCTTTTGATCTGCCTGGAATAGCAGTGGGAGGTGTAAGTGTTGGTGAGGCAGTCGAAGAAATACATAGTGTAATTAATTACGTTCCGAAATTCTTGCCAATAAATAAACCAAGATATTTAATGGGAATTGGCTCTTTAAGAGAAATTTCTTTAGCTGTAGCAAATGGATTCGATATATTTGACTGTGTTTTGCCTACAAGACTGGGAAGACATGGAACTGCATTTTTTAATGATGAAAGATTGAATTTGCGAAATGCTCGATTTAAAAATGACTTTTCTCCAATTGACAAAACTTGTAAATGCGAGACATGTAAATCTTATTCTCGAGCATATTTGCATCATCTAATTAGAAATGACGAAATATTAGGCCTAACCCTCATAAGTTTGCATAATATTGCTCACTTAATAAGATTTACCAATGCAATTTCTACTGCAATTAGAGATAATTGTTTTACAAATGATTTCGCTCCTTGGAAAACATCCTCTATTGCTCACTATACGTGGTAACGTCTTATCATAATTAATTAAATTATCAAAAAAGGTGCTTATTCTATTTAATACATTCGCTGAATTGCCCGAGGCTTACAAGGCCTTCGCTCCAACTGTTGATGTTCTTCCACTTATTCCTTTATTTTTCTTTTTATTAGTATTTGTTTGGCAAGCTGCAGTTGGATTTAAATAAAATTATTTGAGTTGTTTAGATTATTTGTATTAGAAGGGATTTTCGAGTAAAACTGCATCTCCAGAATTATCTACAGCACTTTCTATAAAATCAGCAATTTTTAATGCTCTTGAGGCTTGCTTACCATCTACCTCAGGTATTTCTTTACCCTGAACGCATTTAAGAAAATGCTCTAGTTCTGCATAAAGAGGTTCAATGGAGGTTGTGCTAACTTCTTCGACATATCCATCATTTCTATAAACTAATTCTCCATGCTCTGCGGAGTATGATTCATGAGACTTTCGGTGGATTTGTAAAGAATGATTTAAGAAATCAGTTTCTACTAGGCCATTTTGGCAATGAGCACTCAAATTTCTAATTTTTTTGTGACTCATTTTGCTTGCAGTTAGGCTTGCAATAACATTATTTTCAAAAACTAAAGTAGCATTGACATAATCTATTAATCCTTCGCTATTTCTTCCTCCAACTGCTGCTAATTTTTGTATTTTTGAGTTTACAAGCTCTAAAATGAGATCAATGTCATGAATCATTAAATCCATTACTACAGAAACGTCATTTGCTCTTTCTGCATTAGGACTGTGCCTCCTTGCTTCTAAAACAACAATTTCTTCATTACTTACTATTTTATTTAATTCTCTAAAAGCAGGATTAAATCTTTCAATATGCCCAACTTGTAATAAACAGTTACTTGCATTAGAGGCCTCTATTAAAGATTTTGCTTCCAACTCGTTAGCTGCAATTGGTTTTTCAATGAGAACGTTAGCACCTCCCTTGAGACAATCTAGTCCTACTTTGTGATGAAGAAGTGTAGGAACAGCAATACAGATAGCATCAACTTTTGGAATTAAGTCCTGATAATTTTTGAACCATTCACATTGAAATTGCTCGATAGCTAATTTGCCTCTCTCTTCATTTGGATCTGCAACTCCAATGAGATTTGCATCTTTGAGTAAACTTAATACTCGAGCATGATGCCAGCCCATATTCCCTATACCTATTACTCCAACCTTTACGGGTGATGAGGTTGGTTGCATAATTTTAAATCCATATATTTATTATCATTATCCTCTATAGGGAGTCACATTTAGCTTTTGGGAAGAGTTATTTTAACACGATCAATTTTTGGACCTGACATAGAAATAACCTCAAATTTAATGTTATTAAAATCTAAAACGTCGCCAATTTTTGGAACCATTTGAAATCTTTCTAACATAAATCCAGCAAGAGTATGATAATCAGTACCTTCTGGAATAGAACATCCTAACTTTTTATTGATTTCAATAATTTCTGATTTTCCAGCTATTGACCATTTTTTAGAGAAATTATCTAACATTCTCATGTCTGAATAAATTCTATTATTGAGCATTTCTTCTCCAACTATTTCGCCATTTAGATCAGCTGCAGTTATAAGCCCCTCTGTTCCACCGTGTTCATCAACTACTAGTAAGAAAGGATTGTAGTCTCTTACTATTGGAAATATTTCTGCTAGTGAACATGTTTCTATTATTTTTGTCACTGGTAAAAGGAATGGCTCTAATAATGTATCGGCTTCCATTTCACCTTTTGATATTGGCTTAGCTAGATAACGCAAATCTAATACACCTAATACATCATCTAAGGATTCACCAATCACAAAGAAGCGAGCATGTCGAGTTTTATATACCTGTTTCATAAGTTCTGAAAAGGTTATATTTTTTGGCAAAGTTACCATTTCAGATCTTGGAATCATCACTTCTTTAACCTGTGTATCTTTTAAAGCAAAAACTCCTTCAAGAATATTCTTCTCATCTGGTTTTAAACCTGTTACGTTATCTGTTTCTATAAGAGTTTCTAATTCTCCAGCAGATAAACCCGAGTTTAAAGAATCCCATTTGTTATTTAAATTGAACAAGCCTAAACAGGCGCAAGCAAAGAATTCTATTGTTTTCACTATAGGATTCATAGCTTTTCTTACGGCATCGAATATTGTGGTTAACCTTAATGCAGCAGATTCTGGATTGTTAATTACTAAAGCTTTTGGAATTAATCCCGAAACAAGAGTAACAACTAAAACAACAAATAAAAATAACATAAGATCATAAAATCTATTTGATAAAATATTGCTTTTCCAATAATCATTAGCCAGGTTATTGCTTATCCATCCAATTGCAATTAATGAAATTGTTACTCCAAATTGAGAAGCAATTAATGAGGATCTAAATCGTTTTTGAATTTTTAAAATTGAAAATGCTCCCTTCTTTTTTTCTTCTATTAACCTTAAAACTTTACTTGGCCTTATTAGTAAAAAAGAGAGTTCACTTGCTGCAAAAAAAGCCGGGAAAAATAAAAGAAATAAAAGTAGAGTTATTTTCATTCAATGACAAATGAATAATGGGGGTGGCGAGGATCGAACTCGCCTTAGCCAAATTATGAGTTTGGTGCATTCACCAGATTGCTACACCCCCAAGGGAATTTATGTAATTTTAATTACATTGAATTTCAATATACAATATAAAAACAATATTTCAAAAAACACCTCATTTGAAAGTTTTTGTGAGATTTCTTTTTTTTCTTCTAATCTTTAATTATAAAATTAACTTTTACTAATGAGCAAATTTTCAGAAAAGTATGATTTAAATAAAGCAAAATTGTTAAAACAGTTAATTGAAAAATCTTACAAGAAAGGAAACTTCACTTTATCTTCAGGAAAAAAAAGCAGCCATTATTTAAATTGTAAACCAGTATCATTAAATGGCGAAGGCTTAAACTTAATAAGTGATTTATTTTTAGAGTTAAAGGACTCAAGGTCAAAAGCAGTTGCTGGATTGACATTAGGTGCAGACCCTATAGTTAGTGGATTAATTCTCAAAGCATCTTTGCATGGGCTAGACCTAGATGGTTTAATAATTAGGAAAGAAATCAAAAAATACGGTACCAAAGCTGGAATAGAGGGCCCTATATTAGAAGAAGGAACTTTGGTAACTGTCTTAGAGGATGTCGTTACAACTGCTGGTTCAGTGATAAAAGCTATACAAAAGTTACGCGAAAATAATTATGTTGTTGAGGAAGTTTTATCTATAGTTGATAGGCAAGAAGGGGGATTAGAAGCCCTTGAGGATGAAAATGTTAAATTAAAGAGTCTTTTTACAATAAAAGACTTTTTTTAATTATTTAAAAATGCAAGATATAAAAAAAAATTTTTGGGTTGAAAAATTTGATTGTTTTTCTGTTACTGGAAAAGATGCCAGAAAATTTTTGAATGGAATAACAACTGGTAATATTCTCAATTCAGAAAATAAAGTTATCAAAACTTGTTGGTTAACTCCAAATGGAGTTCTAAGGTCATTAATTGAAATTAATTTTTTAGAAAGAAACTTAGAAGTAATAATCTTGGCGGGTAACACTAATGAAATAATTGATTACTTTAATCAAATTATTTTTCCAGCGGACGATGTACTTCTAAGTGAACCTTTCTTGATAAATAGAATTCAGGAAATTGATGAATCTAGTTCATGGAGAAATTACCAGCCTATTTTCTTTAAAACAGAAGGTAATGAATTTGAAATATATAAAAATAAACTAAATCTATTAAATCCTAATGATTTAAAACTTTGGAAGATTAATCAGGCAATACCCTCATTGGGAATGGAAATAAACGGAAAAAATAATCCTCTTGAGCTTGGATTTCAAGATCTTATAGATTTTAATAAAGGTTGTTATTTAGGACAAGAAACAATGTCAAAAATAAAAAATGTTTCTTCTTTAAAACAGGAAATAAGAATTTGGAAATCATTTGAATCTAATTTGAATTTAGACAATGAAGATAAAAATTTATATATAAATTCTGCTAAGGATATTTCTGTAGGCAAAATCACTAGTTTTTTTAAATCGGATTCTCAAATAAAAGGTTTAGCAATGATAAAAAGAAAATATTTAGACGAAGGAAATTATTTTTTCTCAGAAATTTTTGGAAAAATTATCATTAATAAATCTGTAGGATCAATTTTTCTTTAATTGATTTTTGATTAAATATTCTGCAATTTTTAGTGTTGCCATACAATCATCTTTGTTATATAGGATAATTTTTTTTAAA
Source organism: uncultured Prochlorococcus sp. (assembly GCA_902618795.1). Taxonomy (GTDB): domain Bacteria; phylum Cyanobacteriota; class Cyanobacteriia; order PCC-6307; family Cyanobiaceae; genus Prochlorococcus_A. The sequence continues at coordinate 120,042 of CACNCF010000003.1, read as the reverse complement.
AATATTTCGTTTCCTGTAATTTGATATTGAATCCACCAATAAAGGGCTTTCGAGCCACTTACATTTTTCTGCATCCATTCAAATCCAAGCCAATTAGAAACAGTTTTTAAGCCATAGTTTTTTAGTGGTAATATCCAAGACTTTCGTATTAAGGTATGTAAGTCTATAAATCTTGAGGCAAGTGAATCAATTTCTTCAACACTGAAATTTAGGTTTTTAGCAATATTAATTATTGCTATCTTTTCAGTTTCTCCGTAATGTAAAACTGGCCATTCCTTCTGTGAAAAAAGTATTTCAACTATCTCCCTGTAAGATTCTCCTTTATTGTTTTTTAGATTCAAAATTGGTTTATAAATAAGTTCTTCTTTTTTTATAAACAATTTATTTATTTTTAAAAAACCATATAAAAAGTCATGCTTATCATCTGGATTTGACTCAATATCAAATATATAAAATCCCGAACATAGTTTTTCTAATAGATCTTCCGCATTATTTTTATTGGAAATGAAATATGGTTCTCCAGAGATATATGCTTGTGCTTGCTTTACGAATATGGATGCTTTTTCATACTTCTGATCTTTGAATTTAGATAATTTCTCTCCAAGTTTTTTTTCGCTGTACGAAGCTAATGTTTGGGTATTAGTTATTCCGTTTGTTTTGAGTAATGAGGCCGTTTTGAACCCTATTCCATCTATATCTGTTAGATATCCATTTTCTTTTGCTTCTTTGTCACAAAATTTTTGCCAGGAACAAATAGTACATTTTTTTCTATCTTGAGTTATTTCTGGTATAGATCCCTCCAAGCATTCATTCAAATTTAATAAAACATTTAAAACTTTTTTTCTTAATTTTTTATTTAAATAAATTTCCTCAACTTTAACTTTTTTATAAAAAGTTGAAATTACTAATCCTTTCTCAATTTTAGATTCTTGAAAAGGTTCCAATATCATAGAACTAAAAGCTAAGTCGAATAAATGTTCTTTAGTTGTTTTGTGGCCTAACTTATAAACAGCAGGTAAATATTTATATTGTCCCCATTTACTTTTACCTTTAGTCTTTAAAAGTAATTGTGGAAGTATCTCTGCGTTTATATTTTGAAAAAGATTTCCTTTGATTTTTAATCCAATTACCCCTTGATAACCATTTTCACAGGCTTTTAATCCTGTATATATTTCACCATTACAAAATTCAGAGAAAATTTGAAACTGATTAATTTTATCTATAGCTTTATGGGGAGACCAAACTTCAAAAGATTTTTTACCCTTAAAATCTAGCCATGCTTTTCTTTTGCATCTTGTAAAACTTTTTAAATGAAGAGAATTCAAATTATTTTTTAAGGGCGGTTTTAAAATTTACTCATATAAATTAGTATAGATAATTAAAAGAAATCAAGGAAATTTGAAATTTGACAGCTGATAAATTAGATAAGATAAAATTTGGAACTGATGGTTGGAGAGGAATTATTGGTTTTGACTTTAACCTTTCCAATCTTTCAAGAGTTGTTGTCGCTGCATGTCAGGAGTTGCATTATCAATACTATACAGAAGTTAATTCAAAGAAAATTATTATTGGATATGATCGTAGATTTATGGCTTCTGAATTCGCTAAGCAAATAGTGCCTTTTGTAAGAGGATGTGGTTTTGAACCGATCTTATCTGATAGCTTTGTTACAACACCCTCTTGTAGTTTCTATGCCAAAGAAGTCGGTTGTCTTGGAGCGTTAGTAATTACAGCAAGTCATAACCCATATAATTGGCTGGGTCTAAAAATAAAGAGCTTTAATGGATGTTCTGTTGACGAATCTTTTACAAGTGAAGTTGAAAAAAGATTAATGCTTGGAAATTCAATTGAAAAAATAAATGGATTTAATCAATTGGTAGATATTAGGAAATTTCATTTAGATAGAATTAAATCCCTTTTTGATATTGACTATATTTCCAAGAGATTAAAAAAAATGAAATTGAGAATTTTTGTAGATTCTATGCATGGTTCAGCTGCAAATTGTATGGCTGAGATTTTTGCTTCTAATGATTTAGAAGTTATTTCAGAAATCAGGCAAGATGCTGACCCTTTTTTTGGAGGAAAACCTCCTGAACCTCTTTTGAATTATGCAAATGATCTAAAACAAACACTAATGAAAAATTCAACAAATGAAGTGAAAACTTTAGGAATTATATTTGATGGTGATGGTGATAGAATTGCGGCAATTGATGAAAAAGGAAGATACTCCAGTACTCAAGATTTACTCCCATACTTTATTAGCTATTTGGGCGAAATTAAAAATAATTCTTATCCAGTTTTAAAGACTGTTAGTGGTTCAGATATTATTAAAAATATATCAGAGAGTCAAAATAGAGATGTTTTGGAACTTCCAGTTGGCTTTAAATATATTGCTGAAAAAATGATTAAAGAAAAAATATTTATTGGAGGAGAGGAATCTGGGGGAGTTGGTTTTGGTGACTTTATGCCCGAAAGAGATGCTCTATATGCAGCGATGGTTTTATTAAATGGAATTGCTGAAAAATCTCAATATTTATATGAAACCTTAGATGAAATTCAAGAAGATTTTGGGCCAAGTTTTTATAAAAGAATTGATATTAAATTTCCTAATCAGTCAGAAAAAAATAACGTTAAAGAATTTATCATAGATAATATTCCTGAGAATATTAATAATCACAAGTTAAAAAGTATCTCAAAGATCGACGGAATAAAGTTGAGAATTGATAAAAATTTTTGGCTTCTTTTTAGATTTTCAGGAACGGAACCTCTTTTAAGGTTATATTGTGAAGCACCCAAAGAATCTTATCTAATTGAGGTATTAGAGTGGGGTCAAGACTTTATAAATTTGGCAGGAAAATAAGGATGAAAAATTTATTTTTAGCGAGTAGGAATAAAGGTAAAATTGAAGAATATAAGAAATTGCTTGCTGGAGTTAATTGTAAATTGTTACTCAAGCCAGAATCATTAGAAGTTGAAGAGGATGGATTGACATTTAGAGATAATGCAATTAAAAAAGCGAGTGAAGTTTCGAGAAAAACGAATAATTTTTCAATTGCAGATGATTCAGGAATTTGTATTGAAGCACTAGGTGGTAAGCCTGGCATTTACTCATCTAGATATGCAGAAAATGATCAGAAGAGAATTGAACGAGTTTTAAGAGAACTTGATGGATTTCAAAATAGAAGTGCTTTCTTTATTGCTAATATTTGTGTTTGTTCACCAAATGGTGAAGTAATTATTGAATCTGAGGCCAAATGTCATGGCAATATTATTTTAAACCCCAGAGGAAAAAGTGGTTTTGGGTATGACCCAATTTTTGAGGAGAGTTCTACCAGATTAACTTTCGCAGAAATGAATAATGATATTAAAGACTCTTGTAGTCATAGAGGTAAAGCATTAAAAAAAATTATTCCAGATTTAGTTGAAATTTTTTCTTAAATTCAATTAACCCAAGATCCATGAAGGCCATGAGGAATTGAAATGGGTAATTCATAAACAGCTAATTCCTTTAAGTCTTTTGCGTCTAATATCACTAAATCGCTTCCTCTTCTTTCTCCGTTCCATAGAAGTATAAATAAAAATCCTTCATCTTCATTTGAAGAGTTTTCTGATGGAACCATAATTGGTTCACTAACAAATCCACTTGGACCTGCTGACCAAAAAATCTCTTCCTTAGAAGTTAAATTTATTTTTTTTATTGCTTGAAGTGGAGCGTTCCCTAGCTTTTGAGATGTGCTTGCCATCCAACTAAAAGTTGCTTTTAATCCTAAGTTTTTAGGATTAACAACAGCAAATTCACAACATTGTTCACTGAAAGTTTCAAGTTCACAAGTTTTTTTCTTTAGATCGATAATTGATCTTTTCAGTTTTCCTTCCGGATATTGATCAAAGTCAATATCTCTGAAATTCTCGTCTGGACCAACTGATGGGAAGTCATCATAAAAAATACTATCTAATACGATTTTGGAATCTTTTTCAAATGCGTTTACATGATGAAAAACGAATCCTTCTGGAGCATCTATTGTTAAAGGAGGCTGGCCTCTAAATGATCCACTTTCTCTTGGGATGATAAAAAACTTTGCCTTTTTATTTGGGTTTGACTTTAGACATTGTGCTGCTCCTCTTTGACCCATTACAAATGGAAGGGGATTGAAATCAATAGCATTCTGTAAAAATATTGCCCAATTAGTTGTAATTGCGAAATCATGAAGGAATGCAAAGCCATTAAAGGTATCTTTTCTGTCAAAAATGAGCTTTCCAGAATTTGTACCAGCATTATCAAATTCCATTAATCTAATGGTACTTTTTGGCCCAGTTTGTACTCCAAAAGTGACTAAAAGTTCTGAAGATTCATTTGAGTTTAGGTCTGTTTTGGGATGAGCACTGAATGCTTCGTTAGGCTTGAGTACTCCTTTTAATGTTGTTAAACCAATAGTTTCAAGACTACCAGGATCCATTGCATGTGGACCTGCTGCTTCCCATAATGCGAGAATTTCATCTCCTAATTTAATGACATGTGTATTAGCGATATTCTTGAATTTTAGATCTAATGCATTATTTAAAATCCCTCCATTTTTTTGTGTTCCAAAAACACCTCTATAAATAAATTTATCTATTTTTTCTTCTTCTAAATAGCCTTTAGTTTTAACAAATCTATTTGTTAAGAATGGCTGACCATTTTCGAATTTTATGGATGTTATCATCCCATCACCATCAAATGGATGATGAACCCATTGTCCACCTCTCTCTAATATTCCTGGTCCATTTCTTAATAATGTTCCATTTAAGTTTTTAATATTATTACCTTTGCTAATTTTTAGAGGCTCTTTAGTTAGCTCCTTTTCTACATTTTGATAAGCGCTTGACCAATCTTCTTTTTTAAAAGTATTAAATTTATCAATTTTTTTATCTTGTAAATTAGTCACAACAAATTAATCACTTTATCTATCTTCGCCAAAAATCAACTGAATTGTGGCTGATTCAAAAAAATTCCTATTTTATTGTTTTTCTAACATTCCTTTACTGCTTGGAATTGAATCAGATCTTCTTGGATCTATCTCGGTAGCCATTCTCATTGCTCTTGAAAAAGCTTTAAAGCACGCCTCAACTATATGATGTGAATTACTTCCTCGTATTTGATTAATATGCAGAGTAATACCGCTGTTATTTACAAAGGCAATAAAAAATTCTCTTACTAGTTCAGTATCATAATTTCCTATTCTAGGGGCTTTTAATTGAAGATCATAAGATAGATGAGGTCTACCAGAGCAGTCTAAAGTGACTTGAACTAATGCTTCATCTAATGGGGCAAAGAAATGTCCAAATCTGCTTATTCCTTTTCTTTCTCCCAAGGCTTTTGAAAATGCTTTGCCTAATGCGATTCCTACATCTTCATTTGTATGATGATCATCAATATGGGTATCTCCTATTGCTTTTATTTTTAAATCGAACAAACCATGACTGGATATTTGATGAAGCATATGATCTAAGAATGGTATCCCGGTATCAATCTCAGAATTTCCATTTCCATCTAAGTTTATAAATACAGAAATATCTGTTTCATTCGTTTTTCTTTTTATTTCAGATTGCCTTAGAGATGACATTTTTATGCAAAAAACTTAGTTTACATTCCATTAATGCAGTAACCCGCATCAACATAAATTGTTTGGCCTGAAATGCCGCTAGAGAGATCACTTAATAAAAAAGCAGCAGTATTGCCTACTTCTGTTTGGGTGACTGTTCTGCGTAAAGGAGCCTTTTCTTCAACATTGTGAATCATATCTAAAATGCCACCTATAGCAGAACTCGCAAGTGTTCTTATAGGCCCAGCACTTATTGCGTTTACTCTGACTTGTTTTTCGGGACCAAGTTCTGCAGAAAGATATCTTACTGAAGCTTCTAAAGCTGCTTTGGCAACTCCCATCACGTTATAGTTAGGAATCGCCCTTTCTGAACCTAAATAAGTTAATGAGACAACTCCAGCACCATCACTAAAAAGTGGTTTTGCTGCTTTACATAAAGGTGCTAACGAATACGCACTTATATTAAGAGCCCTATCAAAGCCCTCTGAAGTGGTAGCACTATAATCTCCAATCAATTCATCGCGTCCTGCAAATGCTAGGCAGTGAACTAATCCGTCAATTTGCCCCCAATTATCTTTTATATTTTTAAAGATTTCTTCAATTTGAGCTGGATTTTGAACATCAAGAGGCAAAAATAACGATGGGTTTAAAGGTTCAGTTAGTTCTCTAACTTTAGACTCGAATCTTCCCTTATCATCAGGCAAATATGTGATTCCAAGTTCTGCGCCAGCTTTTGAAAGTTGTTGAGCGATACCCCATGCTATTGAACGATTGTTGGCAATTCCCGTAACAAGAATTTTTTTGCCAGTTAGATTTAGAAGCATTTTGTTTATTATTTCTATTATTCTCCTATATAGAAGTACCTATCTTTACGGATTACTGCAAAATATACAATAATTTTCAAATATCAAAGAATTTTTAACTTGAACATGGTAAGAACAAATTCTATGGTTTTGGAATTAGGTTTTCAATTACCGAATTTCGAAATGTTAAATGCTAATTCTTCAAAAAATGAATATTTTAATTCTGATAATCTAGATAATCGGCATTTGCTTTTAATGTTTATTTGTGCCCATTGTCCATTTGTTAAATATATTGAGAATCAAATTTTCACCTTAAGTAAAGAAATTGAAAATACAGTTCAAACAGTTGCAATTTCTAGCAATGATATTGTCACTCATCCTTCAGATTCTCCTAAAAATTTGAGATTACAAGCACAAAAACAGGGATGGAGTTTTCCTTATCTATATGATGAAAATCAAAATTTTGCTAAGAAATTAAAAGCGGCTTGCACCCCAGATTTTTATCTTTTTTCAAATAATGGAGATGGTGATTTTTTATTGTATTATCATGGCCAATTAGACGATAGTAGACCAGGTAATAATATCCCTCTATCTGGAAAAGATTTGCGCTCTGCTGTAAAAGATTTGAATCAAGATAATTCTTATCCTTCAAATCAAATGCCTTCTTTAGGTTGCAATATAAAATGGACTCCTGGTAAAGAACCAAGTTGGTTTAAATGAATTAAAAATTTTTTTTACCCATAGAAATATGGTTTAGGGTTAATATATTTACTATGCAGATACCTCCATTTACTTTAGATAGGCAGTTCCAAGAAATTGGCTCTGAAATTGAGAGTGAGGTTTCTAAAGTTTTAAAAGCGGGCCAGTATATTGGAGGACAAGAAATTGCCAAATTTGAGGAGAGTTTTTCAAATCTGATTGGTGTTGAGAATACTATTGGATGCAATAGTGGAACTGATGCTTTAGTATTAGCTTTGCGCGCATTAGATATTGGTGTGGGTGATGAAGTTATTACCTCATCTTTTAGCTTTTTTGCAACTGCAGAGGCTATTAGTGCAGTTGGTGCTAATCCTGTTTTGGTAGATATAGATCCAGAAACTTATCTCATTAATACTGAACTAATAGAACAAGAAATAAATTCTAATACCAAGGCAATTATGCCAGTTCATTTATTTGGTAATGCAGTGAATATGACCTTAATAAAATCTTTGGCCAAGAAATATGACTTAAGAGTAATCGAAGATTGTGCTCAGGCAACATGCACAATGTGGGAAACTTCCAAAGTTGGTAGTATTGGTGATATAGGCTGTTTTAGCTTTTTCCCTACTAAAAATTTAGGAGCTGCTGGAGATGGTGGAGCAGTAACAACTTCAGATCAAAAGATTGCAAAAAAAATTAGAGAACTGGCTGTTCATGGCAGCCCAATAAGATATCATCATACCCAAATTGGTTATAACAGCAGACTCGATACCATTCAAGCTGCCATATTAAACATTAAAATTAAATATATTTCTGAGTGGATTAATAATCGCCAAAAAATTGCTAATAATTACCTTGATTTATTAGAAAAAAATCCATTTATTAGTTTTCCAAAAATTAGCTCTGATTCAATTTCCCATTCTTGGAATCAATTTGTAATTAAATTAAGAAACGATAAATATTTTTTAAATGAAGATTTTTCAAATTTATTTGATACTGATTGCAAAAAATACTATTCCTTGAGGAATTTGGTAAAACAACAACTTTTTGAAAAAGGTATTAATTCAATTATTTATTATCCAATTCCAATACACGCACAAATAGCTTACAAAAATAAAAATTTTTCTAGAACAAAACTCATTAATACAGAGAGAATTTGTACAGAAGTTCTTAGTCTTCCAATGTTTCCTGAAATTTCCTATGAAGAGCAAGTTTATGTAGCAGAAAATTTAAATAAAGTTTTAAAGAATTGTATAGAGGAAATTCAAATTTCAGCATAAAGTGATTTAAATAATCTTTGTTGTATGTTGTGATTGACAATTGGTCTTGAATAATTATTTTTTTCTAAATTAGATATCTCCCCATTTAATAATTCTGAATTTGACACTTTAGATAATTCAGGAATCCAATATTTTATATATTCGCAAATAGGATCAAATTTTTTTGCTTGAGTATATGGATTAAAAATTCTAAGTGGTTTTGGATCCATACCGCTACTGGCGCTCCACTGCCATCCCCCATTATTTGCAGCTAAGTCTCCATCAACCAAAGTCTCCATAAATTTTTTCTCGCCCATTTGCCAATTGCATATAAGATCTTTTACCAGAAATGAAGCGACTATCATCCTACATCTGTTATGCATCCAGCCAGTACTATTTAGTTGACGCATTGCAGCATCAACTATCGGTACTCCGGTCTCTCCGTTGCTCCAATGCTGAAACCATTCATTATTGTTTTGCCATGGAAAGTGATCCCATTTTTTTCTATATGGACCTTTCTCTAGCTCTGGGAAATGGAATAAGCAATGTTGATAAAATTCACGCCAAATAAGTTCTTTTTGCCAAGTTTCAATCGATAGATAATTGCCTTGATTTGCAAAATCTGAATTTAAATTTAATGTGGAGTTCCAAATTTTTCTAATGCTAATGGTGCCGAATCTGAGAGATGCACTTAGAAAAGATGTCCCATTATGGGAAGGAAAATCTCGTGCAGAATTATAAGAATATATTTTTTTTTCGTAAATGAAGTTTTCGAATAATGTTTCTGCAGCATTCTCTCCAGGTCTACATGGACAAGTATTCGAACCAGAAAATTTGATATTTTTGATAAATTTCTCTAGAACCGAATCAGATGAATTTATTGCCTTATTTTCTTTGAGTTTATTATCTATATCTTTAAACTGGAAAACAACTTTATTTTGGTCATATGGACCTAATAAATTCATTTTTGATTTAAGGTTTTTATAAAAAGGCCCATAAACTGAATAAGGTTTATTATTTCCGGAAAATATTTTTAAAGGTTCTACTAATAAGTGATCCCAAGTTTCAATAACTTGAATATTTTGTTCTTTTAAATTTTTTTTTATTTTTAAATCGCGATTTATCTCATAAGGTTCAATTGATCTATTCCAAAAAACAAATTTAGCATCTATTTTCTTTGCTAATTGAGGAATTATTAATACCGGATCTCCTTCTTCCATGATTAATCTACTGCCCATTTTTTTCCAATTATTTCCTAATTCTTGAAGCGAATTTACTAGAAACCAAGCTCTTGAACTTGCATTGAAATCGTGTGGGTAATTTTTATCAAATATGTAAGTTGAAGTAATAGCATTTGATAATGAAAATGCTTTGATTAGGGCTTGATTGTCAAATATTCTTAAATCCTTTCTATGCCAAAAAAGTATTCTAGGTTTATTCATAATTTATCTAAAAATTGTTTAGCTCTAAACCAAGCTGTCACAGTTTTTGCGTCAAGAATCTCATCCCCGCTAGAAATAAGATTATCTAGTTCGTTCGGATCTAAAATTAATACTTCTATATCTTCATCTAAATCTCCTTTAACCTCGGAATTTAGTTTGCTCAAATCACGCGCTAAAAATAAATTAATTTCTTCATCTGCATAACCTGGAGCAGGGACAAGAGTTCCTAGTTCATCCCATTTGTTTGCACTAAATCCAGTTTCTTCTTGTATTTCTCTTTTAATTGAATTAATAGGTGTTTCACCTATTTCTAATGTGCCTGCTGGAAATTCTAATAAGTATCTTGAAACAGCAAATCTATATTGCCGGAGAATGATAACTTTATTGTCTTTTGTAATAGGTACTGCTAAAGCTGCTCCAGGATGCTTAATGTATCCATATTCACCTTGGTGTCCATTTGGAAGCTCAATTCTATTTATTTCGAAACTAAATTTTTTTGACTTTAACTCAGATATTTTTTCTTTAAAAATGGATCTTTTTAAAAAGTTTATGTTGCCCATTAATTTTAAATAAAAATAGCTTAACAGTTATTTTTTGGTTTTGTAAATCAATTACATAGACCATTTTGGGTCATCAAACTTTGTGATTTTTTGGCTTCTACTTAAAATTTCAGAAAGTGGTGTAATAACGAAATTCCGATTCATGAATCTAGGGTGAGGTAATGTTAATTCCTCGTCAACCGTATGAAAATCTTCCCACCAAAGAATATCTAGATCGAGACATCTTGATAGCCATTTCTTACCTTTTGGCGTCTCTTCTCGTCCGAAAAATCTCTCTAACTTTTTTAGCTCTTTTAAAAGTAATTTCGCGTTTTTATTTGATGGTTTAGGGAAAGAATTACTTTTTATTAGTAATAGAGTATTTAAATAATTTGGCTGCTCATAATCAACACCATGAGGTAATGTCTCATAAATTGAAGACCAAAAAAAGTTTGCATGAAATTTGCTTTTCTCTTCTTTTTTTTCGTTGGAACTATCTCCCCAGTCATTTATTAAATCCTCTATTTTTGGTTTGCAAATTAATAGTGACTCAAGAGGGCTTCCGAATTTACTATCAATATTTGCTCCGAGGGATATACATAGTCCATTTTTGATATTAAGATTTGATAATTCCACTACAAAAAACAAAGTTATTGGATAAATTCTATATCAGGCATTTTTAAAGTGATTTTGAACCCCGAGTTAAAAGAAAAAGGAGAAATAAAAGATTTAATGAAGTCAAGGGATTCTTTTAGAGCTTTCCCTTTGGCCGCAATTACAGGTCATAGCTTATTGAAATTATCTTTACTTTTGGCAGCAGTTGATCCCAGTTTAGGGGGAGTAATTATTGCTGGCGGAAGAGGTACTGGTAAGTCAGTTTTGGCAAGGGGTTTACATACTTTACTTCCTCCTATAGAGGTATTAGATAATGAAATAATACTGGAAAAGGTTACTGAGAAAAATAATGGAACTACATTAAGACCTATTGGTAGGAACCTAGATCCAGATAAACCAGAGGAATGGGATATTAGTACTAATAAATTATTGGAGGAGATAATTGGAAGTGATTATTTGAATCATATTGAAGAAATTCCGAAAAAAGTAAGAGAGGCTCCATTTATTCAAGTTCCTATTGGCATAACTGAAGACAGACTTGTTGGATCAATTGACGTCGCTGCCTCATTAAGTACGGGGGAACAAGTTTTTCAGCCTGGAATTTTGGCAGAGGCTCACAGAGGTGTTCTTTATGTAGATGATATAAATTTATTGGATGATGGTATCGTAAATTTAATTCTTGAAGCTACAGGAAGAGAGAAAAATAATATTGAAAGAGATGGTTTAAGCCTTTCTCATCCTTGTAAGTCACTTTTAATAGCAACTTATAATCCTGAAGAAGGTGCTTTAAGAGATCATGTTTTAGATCGTTTTGCGATTGTGCTTTCCGCAGATCAATCTATTGATTATGCTCAAAGAGTTGAAATTACAAAATCTGTTTTATCGCATGCAGAAAATAATATTAAATTTTCAGAGAAATGGTCGGAAGAATCTGATAATTTATCTACTCAATTAATCTTAGCAAGGCAATGGTTAAAGGATGTCAAGATAACAAAAGAGCAAATAACCTATTTAGTGAATGAAGCTCTTAGAGGAGGAGTAGAAGGGCATAGATCAGAATTATTTGCAGTAAAAGTAGCAAAGGCTAATGCAGCTCTTCGAGGCGATGAGAATGTAAATTCTGAAGATCTTAAAGTTGCAGTAAGGTTAGTTATTCTTCCAAGAGCAATGCAAATACCTCCAGAAGATGATGATATTCAACCCCCCCCTCCAGAGGATCAGAGTCCCCCTCCCCCACCTCAATCAAACAATGAAGAGTCTGAACCTGATACTAGTGAAAATGATAATGAGCAAGACCAAGAACAAGAAGAAGATAATTCTGATGGAGAAGAAGAATCTACTCCCGAAATACCCGAAGAATTTATATTAGACCCTGAGGCATGTATGGTTGATCCTGATTTATTGCTTTTTTCATCAGCTAAAGCTAAAGCGGGGAATAGCGGGAGTAGATCAGTTATATTTAGTGACAGTAGAGGAAGATATGTAAAACCTATTATTCCAAAAGGCAAAGTAAAAAGAATTGCTGTAGATGCTACCCTTCGAGCTGCTGCTCCCTATCAGAAATCAAGAAGATTAAGGAACCCTAATAAATCAATAGTTATTGAAGAAAATGATTTTAGGGCAAAGCTTCTTCAAAAAAAGGCGGGAGCTTTAGTAATTTTTCTGGTTGATGCTAGTGGCTCTATGGCTTTAAATAGAATGCAAAGTGCCAAAGGCGCTGTAATAAGACTTTTAACAGAGGCATATGAGAATAGAGATGAAGTTGCCCTAATTCCCTTTAGAGGTAATCAGGCCGAAGTGCTTTTGCCTCCAACAAGATCAATAACTGCTGCAAAAAGAAGATTGGAAACAATGCCTTGTGGTGGTGGATCCCCTTTGGCACATGGATTAACACAATCAGCAAAAGTAGCAAAAAATGCTCTTTCAACAGGAGATATAGGTCAAGTTATTGTTGTGGGGATCACTGATGGCCGAGGAAATGTTCCATTAGGATTATCTCTAGGACAAAATGAGGTTGAGGGAAAAGATAACGAAAATGAAAATGTCAATTTAAAACAGGAGGTTCTTGATATCGCTGCAAAGTATCCAATGCTTGGGATAAAACTCTTAGTAATTGATACAGAGAGAAAATTTATAGCAAGTGGATTTGGTAAAGAATTAGCAGAGGCTGCTCAAGGGAAATACGTCCAATTGCCAAAAGCGACAGATAAAGCAATAGCAGCTATGGCTTTAAATGCAATTAATGATTTCTAATTATTATGGATAAATTTCGTTAAGGAATTTTGAAAGTCCAATCGTTAAATCTCTTATAGATTTAGTTAATTCTTTATCTTGTGTTAATTTTTCAAAATCATCACTCATATCATCTACTTTGGTTGAGATAGACCTAGCAGCATTAATCGTCAATTTAATGTCATTAAGGGTTTCTTTGTCATCAATAGTAGACAAAATGTTATTTAAATGATTGGCAGCAATTGTAATTTCTTCTATTAGAGGTTCAACTCTTTGTAGTTCTTGTTTCGATAAATAAATTAATTCATCAAGATTTTCTTGTGTTCTGTCAAATTGGTCAATTGAGTTTACGATGTTTTCAATTAAGTTTTCTTGATTTGTGTCTTTTAAAAGTTGACTTATTCTAGTAGTTATATTTGAAAGACTTGATAGTTGCTTACCTGTGATAGTGTCTCCCTGACAAATAATTAATTTGGTATCGCATTTATCGGATATAGGTTGTGCAATGTTTTTAGGAATTGTCTTGTCACTAGTTTCTAAAGCAACTTGCACATCTCCTCCAAGGAAAGAATTTGTAACTACCCTCGCAAATGCTGGTCTTGGAAGAATAATTTCAGGATTATTTAAAACTATTTTTGCTTTAATTGATTCATTCGTGAACAAGATATCTTCTATCGATCCAACTAAGATTCCTCTGTAAGTAACTGGAGATTTTTTTGATAAACCGCTTGCGTTATTGAATTCAGCAAAGAGATACCAGTTTTTTGAGGATAATCTTACTCCTCTTAGCCAAAAAGAAAAAAATGTGAATATTAAAATTCCTCCTAGTAAGGAAAAACCAACTATTGAATCTCGTAAACTTCTACGCATAATTTCTAAATGTCTTTGGGTTGCATTGGACCATCAAGTTTTCCGTTCCTAAATTGAAATACATAGGGATCTTTACTCTTTTTAAATTCATCAATCGAGCCTGCCCATCTGAATTTGCCTCCGTAAAGCATTAAAACTTTATTTGAAGTTCTTTCTATAGTACTAAGAACATGGCTAACCACAATAGATGATCCGCTAGCTTTATCATTTGTCTTATTAATTAAATCTTCAATTCTTGATGAGGCAATGGGATCAAGACCTGCAGTCGGTTCATCAAAAAGCAATAAAGGTTTAGACTTTGCGTTAAGAGTTTGATCTGTAATTAATGCCCTTGCAAAACTTACTCTTTTTTGCATACCTCCACTTAATTCATTTGGAAGTTTGTTCTCAACATTAAATAATCCTACTTCAGCTAAGCATTCACGTACTATTTCATGAATTGACTTTTTCGATAGGTTTTTATTTCTTTTAAGGAGAAAACCTACATTTTCTTCAATAGTTAGAGATCCTAATAAAGCCGGGTTCTGAAAAACTAGTCTTACATCAGGAGGATTATTTTGGTCTAATCTCAAATATGTTTGCTTTTCACCAAATATTCTTAATTCTCCTTTAGTAGGTAAAATTAGTCCTGCTAATATTTTTAATATTGTTGATTTACCAGATCCTGAAGGGCCAACAATAGCTAATTTCTCTCCATCATTAAGTTCAAAATTTATTTGATTAAGCACATTAACTTCCCCCCAGCTTATTGAGAGGTTTTTCGTTTCAACAGCATGCTTTGATTTTTTCAAAACTTGTATAAAAACATCTATTATTTCATTTTGCCTTTTTTTAGAAATAAAAAAAGGATGTATGAATTTGATTTATAATGACATTATATAGTTTTTAAATTTGAGAAAAATAATTTAAGAGGTTTTTAAATGAATAAGCGTAAAAAAAGGATTAGAGGATACTATAAAAATTTTAAAAAGTCTAATTTTGTCTTGTTGAACAAAATCCTAAGAATTTTGAGTTGGCTTTTGCCAGGATTGGTAATAAAAAGATGGATGCTTACATCTGCGATAGGTTTTTTGACTTCATTATTAGGCTTGGTAATTTGGACAAATTTAAGACCGCTCTATTGGCTTATTGAAATATTTTTTGGGGTAATGACAGGTTTAACAAGTATTTTGCCTGTTTCATTAATGGGACCGTTGATTTTTGTTGTTGGACTATTATTAATTGGGATTGGACAAAATAGAAGTATTAATTCAATTCAAAAAGCGCTTGTTCCAGAAAAAAATACATTTCTAGTTGATGCATTAAGAGTTAAAAGTAAATTAAACAGAGGCCCAAATATTGTTGCAATTGGGGGAGGCACAGGCTTATCTACTTTACTGAAAGGCTTAAAAAATTACAGCAGTAATATTACAGCAATCGTAACTGTATCTGATGATGGTGGAAGTAGTGGCATTCTTAGAAAACAACTAGGTGTGCAACCTCCAGGAGATATTAGAAATTGCTTGGCGGCCTTATCAAACGAAGAACCTACTTTAACTAGATTATTTCAGTACAGATTTTCAGGGGGAAGTGGTCTGGAAGGTCATAGTTTTGGAAATCTATTCTTGTCAGCTTTAACAACAATTACAGGCAGTTTAGAAAAAGCAGTTCAAGCCTCTAGTAAGGTTTTGGCAGTACAAGGTCAAGTTTTACCTGCAACAAATATTGATGTCATGTTATGGGCCGAATTGGAAGATGGTGAAAAAATTTTTGGTGAAAGTAAGATAAGTAAATCTAAAAAATTAATTGCAAGGATTGGTTATCTACCAGAAAATCCTTCAGCTCTTCCTAGTGCTCTTGAATCTATAAAAGAAGCTGATTTAATTGTTCTTGGCCCAGGTAGTCTATATACGTCTTTATTGCCTAATCTGTTAGTACCAGAGATAGTAGATGCCTTATTGCAAAGTAATGCACCTAAAATTTATATAAGTAATTTGATGACTCAGCCTGGAGAAACAGATGGACTTGATGTCTATCAACATATCAAAGCAATAGAAAAACAATTATCAAATTTTGGAGTTAATACTAGAATTTTTAACTCAATCTTATCTCAGATTCAATTTGAAAAGTCTCCATTAGTAGACTATTACGAAAGTAGAGGGGCAGAGCCTGTTCAATGTAATAAAGAAAAATTATTATCTGAGGGTTATTATGTTTTGCAAGCACCATTATATTCAAAAAGAATAACTCCAACCCTTAGACATGACCCAAGGAGACTAGCAAGAGCAGTTATGTTTATTTACCGCAAATTAAAAAGATTAAATTAAATTAATAAGCATCTTGAAGTTCATAGAAATCTGGCTGAATATAATCTTTTCGCAATGGCCATCCTCTCCAATCTTCAGGCATTAATAATCTTTTGGGATTGGGATGATCGATAAAATTTATTCCATACATGTCAAAAGTTTCTCTTTCTTGCCAATCACTTCCTTTAAAAATTTTATATAAGCTAGGGATTGATAAATCAGAATCTCTTTTTAAGAAAACCTTTAATCTGACTTCTTTAATTTTCTCAATTTTTTGTAAATCATCAACAGTTATAAAATGGTAGAAACTAACAAGGTTTTTGCCTGGTCCCTCATCATATCCTCCTTGACATTGGAGATAGTTAAAACCGTAATTTCTGAGGGCAGATACTGCTTCATATAATTTATTTGGTTCCACAGAAATGTTTTCAATTCCTATGTGATCATCAGGTAAAGATTGATTTGGAATTCCATCTTTAGACAAAGATAGGCTTATAAAGCCTTCTTTTTCTATTGGAGTATCTGAGGATTTGGCTAAACCGTCTTTTTCCATTAATTTTCTAAGGTATCAATAATTTTGGCTTTTTCGGGGCTTTCAGGTAATTCTGTTATTTTTTCTTTTTTTGAGGAAGGAATGACGTTAGCTGAAGTTTTGTTTAGATATTCACCTGTATTTTCTGAGAAAACAAGATTCATTTCATGATCAGATGTTATGTATCTGTGGGTTTGTTCAGTTTTTGTGCGCTCTAAGATTGATTCGTTACCAACTTTTTTTCTTAATTTGATTACGGCATCAAAGATTGCTTCTGGTCTTGGTGGACAACCTGGAAGATATAAATCAACTGGTATCAATTTATCGACACCTCTCACAGCAGTTGTAGAATCTGCGCTGAACATTCCCCCTGTGATTGTGCAAGCACCCATCGCGATAACATATTTTGGTTCAGGCATTTGTTCATAAAGTCTCACTAGGGCTGGAGCCATCTTCATAGTTACTGTTCCTGCAACTATTAGCAAATCTGCTTGCCTAGGCGAACTTCTAGGTACTAATCCAAATCTATCAAAATCAAATCTAGAGCCAATTAAGGCAGCAAATTCTATAAAACAACAAGCTGTTCCGTACAATAGAGGCCATAGGCTACTTAGTCTAGCCCAATTATGAAGATCATCTAAGCTTGTCAATATAATGTTTTCACTTAAATCTGTAGTAACTTGGGGTGCACCAAGAGGGTTGCAAGTCCCTTCTCGAATTTCTCTTATTGCTTTTGGGGATAATTGTGGATTCAATTTTTTAACTCCATTCTAAAGCACCTTTTCTCCATGCGTATGCCAAGGCAATAACAAGTATTGCAATGAAGATTAAAGCCTCAATAAAAGCTAATAAGCCTAATCTATTGAAGGCAACAGCCCAAGGATAAAGGAATACTGTCTCAACATCAAATATAACGAAAACCAAGGCAAACATGTAATAACGAATGTTGAATTGAATCCATGCTCCTCCAATAGGCTCCATTCCAGATTCATATGTAAGTTTTCTTTCCCCTGTTCTGCCTTTTGGGGCAACGATGAGATTAGTAACTAGAGCTAATACTGGAACAGCTGCGGCAATTAGAAGGAAACCTAAAAAGTATTCATAGCCAGTTAATAAAAACATCTTAAAAAATTAATTTTGAATAAAAGTCGCTTAATTAAGCAAAATCTTTTAAAGTTCTTAAAGAACAATAATAAACCGTGAGTGAAAACATTCAACCAGCCTCTGAGGAAAACAAAATAGTTGAAGACTTTGAGAAAGAAAAACTTTCTGAAAATTCCTCAGGAGTAAATGTTGAACAACCTGCCCCTAATCTAGAACAAAATAGATTCGAATGTAGAAGTTGTGGATATATTTATGATCCGTCTGAAGGAAATAAAAAATTAAAAATACCTAAAAATACTCCTTTTTCAGAGTTGGATGGGAATATCTTCGCTTGCCCTGTTTGTCGAGCTGGTAAAAATTTTTATAAGGATATAGGTCCTAAATCAAAACCTAGTGGTTTTGAAGAAAATTTAGTTTATGGGTTTGGTTTTAATAGTTTACCTCCTGGACAAAAAAACATATTGATTTTTGGAGGACTGGCTTTTGCTGCTGCTATGTTCCTTTCTTTGTACTCTTTGCATTAATATATACAAATGAAAAAAATTATTACTACTATTCCCAATCTTCTTTTATCAGTTCTCCTTTGTTTTGTATTGAGCAGTTGTTCATCCACAGGAGTACAGATGAGTGATATAAGCCCTTGGAAAACAATTCAGTTTGAAAACCAGGCTAATGCTTTAGATGTTGATTTTATAGATGATAAAAATGGATTTTTAGTAGGTTCTAATAGACTTATTATGGAGTCTAATGATGGAGGAGAAACTTGGGAAAAAAGAAATTTAGATTTACCCAGTGAAGAGAACTTTCGTCTACTAGATATTGACTTTAAAGGTGAAGAGGGATGGTTGATAGGCCAGCCCTCATTAGTTATGCATACACTTGATGCTGGAAAGAATTGGACACGTTTATCTCTAGGTAATAAATTACCAGGCCAACCATTTTTAATAACCACTGTGGATGCAGGTGCTGCAGAATTGGCTACTACTGCAGGTGCTATTTATGAAACATCAGATAGTGGTGAATCATGGAATGCAAAAGTTGTAGACGCTTCTGGTTCTGGAGGTGTAAGAGACTTAAGAAGAACTAATGAAGGAGATTATGTCAGCGTAAGTAGTTTGGGTAATTTCTTTTCTACTTTGGAAAAAGATAGTGATGCATGGGTAGCTCATCAAAGAGCTAGTAGTAAAAGAGTTCAAAGTATTGGTTTTAATCCAGAAGGAAGTTTATGGATGCTTTCTAGAGGAGCAGAAATTAGATTTAATGAAGATACCAATGACCTAGAAAATTGGTCAAAGCCTATCATACCTATTCTTAATGGATACAATTATCTAGATATGGGATGGGATCCAAATGGTGATATATGGGCTGGCGGTGGTAATGGAACTTTAATAGTAAGTAAAGATCAAGGTAAAACTTGGAACAAAGATCCTATTGCTTCTGAATTGCCAACAAACTACATTAAAATAGTTTTTCTTGATAAGGAAGCTTTTGATAATCAAAAAGGATTTGTACTTGGTGAGCGTGGTTATATCCTTAAATGGAATAGCTAACTTAGAAAAAATTAAGTAAATAGTAAAAAAAAAATTAATTTTTAACAGATTTAGCAACTGTCTGTAACCAACCTGTTAATTTCTTCGCGAACTTATGATTTTACACTGTAAGATCATAGGGTAAACATTTGTGATTATGGCCGCAGGTTCTACGGGTGAACGCCCATTTTTTGAAATAATCACCAGTATTAGATACTGGATTATTCATGCAGTAACATTACCAGCTATCTTTATAGCAGGCTTCTTATTTGTATATACAGGCTTAGCCTACGATGCTTTCGGAACTCCTCGTCCAGATAGTTATTTCCAATCATCTGAATCTAAAGCACCTGTCGTAACACAAAGATATGAAGCTAAATCTCAACTAGATTTAAGAACAAAATAACAATGACTAATTCTCAAGCTCCAATGCAGGCTGCGGAAGTCCGCGTTTATCCTATATTTACTGTCCGTTGGCTAGCAGTTCACGCTCTAGCTATCCCATCAGTATTCTTTTTAGGTTCTATTGCTGCTATGCAATTCGTAGCCCGATAAATTTAACTATCATGCAAGTAAACGAAAATCCTAACAAAGTTCCAGTTGAACTTAATCGTACAAGTCTTTATTTAGGCTTATTATCAGTCTTTGTATTGGGAATATTATTTTCCAGTTACTTTTTCAATTAAATTAAAATCATGAGTAAATTAAAAGGACCTGATGGAAGAATTCCAGATAGACTTCCCGACGGTAGACCAGCAGTTGCATGGGAAAGAAGATGGACTGAAGGAACTCTTCCTTTATGGCTTGTTGCTACAGCAGGTGGAATAGCAGTTATCTTCGTTTTAGGAATATTCTTCTATGGTTCATACCAAGGCGTTGGAGCCGGAGGCTAACAAATCCTTACCTTGACCTGAAAATCACTTATATCAAATTTGCTTAATAAGAATCAGTAAATATCCTTAGTTTCTCTTTTGTGGAGCTTGGGATATTTTCTTTTTGGGTTATCAATCCATCTTTTAATGAAAAATGAGACTTACTTTTTGGTCTTTCTTTTTCAATTAATTTTGCTACTTCAAATATTATTTTATTAGCCACTTCAGTATTTGATCTAAGATTATCCAAAACCATCTCTACAGAAACTTCTTGATGAGTTTGATGCCAGCAATCATAATCAGTAACCATAGATAAGGAGGAGTAAGCTATTTCAGCTTCTTTAGCTAATCTTGCTTCTGTGTGGTTCGTCATTCCAATTATTGAACATCCCCAACTCCTATATAAATTAGATTCTGCTCTAGTTGAGAAAGCCGGGCCTTCCATTGCTAGATAGGTGCCCCCTCTATGTAATTGTCTACCGCCAGGAATATTTTTTTCTCCGATTTCACTTAATATACGTGATAAATTTGTGCAGAAGGGATCTCCCATAGTTACATGAGCAACAGCGCCCTCGTTAAAGAAGGTTGCAGGTCTATTTTTTGTCCGGTCTATAAATTGATCTGGAACCACTATATCAAGTGGTCTTATCTGTTCTTGTAATGAACCAACTGCTGATGGAGCAATAATCCATCTTACTCCTATTGATCTTAGAGCCCAAATATTAGCTTTATAAGGGATTTCAGAAGGATTTAAACTATGTGTTCTGCCATGTCTAGGAATAAATGCTATCTCTAGGTTTCCAAGATTATATACTTTTATTGAATCAGAAGGTTTACCATAGGGAGTATTGATTTCTAGTTCTCTTAAGTACTCTATTTGATCCATTGAATAAAATCCACTTCCACCAATGACTCCTAATCTTGATTTTTCAATTGGTAATAAATGTTCTTTATTCATAGTGATGTAAATGACTTTTAATCATCTGGTACTAATTGGAGGAGGACACTCAAATGTTTCTTTATTGAAGAAATGGTTAATGTTTCCGAAATTAATGCCAGAAATTCCTGTTTCAATTATATCTAGAGATTCTCATTTGGTTTATTCGGCGATGTTCCCATCGGTGATTTCAAAATCTACCACTCTAGAAGAGAGTTTAATTGATATAAAATCTTTAGCAAAAAATGCAAAAGTCTCTTTTATAGAAGAAGAAGTAAGGGATATTGATTTCAATTTAAAGAAAATTGTCTTAAGTAATAGACCTTCAATTAATTATTCGAAGTTGGTACTTAATTATGGAAGTCAAACAATAATTCCAAAAGAATTTGAATCATTAGTTAAAAATCGAAATGCTTTTTCAATTAAACCTTTTTTAATGGCTTATGACTCAATCCTAAAAGAGGACATTTTTGATTCAGTTAATGAACTTCCATTTGTAATTGTTGGGAGTGGCCTTGCTGCAATTGAAGTATCATATGCTTTAAGAAAAAGATGGACTGATAGACCTTTAAAACTATTATGTGATTCAAGAAAAATTAATAATTCAATTCAAAAAAGTTTACGGAATTCCAATATTGATTTAGTTGAAAAACTTAATTTTGATTATGGCAAGATTCTTTTATGTACTGGAAATACATCTCCGTTATGGGCACAAAAAAAATTATTAGATTCGGATTCTTATGGCAGAATAATTACAAATCAGAATTTGCAGATAAAAAGTTTCTCTGGGATCTTTGCTGTCGGTGATTGCGCAGTTGTAGGTTCAGCAAAAAGACCAGCATCTGGAGTTTTTGCAGTAAAAGTTGTAGATACATTAGTACAAAATCTAAAAAAAGATATAGAAGGGAGATCATTAACAAAGTGGTTTCCTCAAAAGATCGGATTGCAAATAGTAAATATATTTCCAAGCCATAAACCAAAGGCTTTTGCTATTTATCGTAATTTTGTTTTCGGCCCTTCTTTTATTTTTTGGATTTTAAAGCATAAAATTGATCTTAACTTTATTAAAAAGTTCAGATCAAAAAGGCTAATTATGAAAAGTAGTGAAAAAAGTATTTCATTGAATGATTGCAGAGGATGTGCAGCTAAAATTCCTCAATTTGTTTTGAATAAATCATTAATAAATTCTAATTTAAATTCTTTTGCCTCATCACCTGAAGATTCAGTTGAGATATATCAAAATGGTCAAGATATTATCTTGCAAAGTGTAGATGGATTTCCTGCTTTGGTAAGTGATCCTTGGCTTAATGCAAAAATTACTACTTTGCATGCTTGCTCAGATTTGTGGGCATGCGGAGCAAAACTTTCATCCGCGCAGGCTTTAATTTCATTACCAAAAGTAGAAAGAGAATTTCAGAGTCACCTCTTTTCTCAATCACTTCAAGGTATTAAATCAACAGTTGAGGATCATGGAGGTGAACTACTTGGAGGCCATACTTTCGAGGCAAGAAGTTTAGTAAATAAACCTTATTCATTAGGAATAGATATTTCTTTAACAGTTCAAGGTATTTTAAAAAATGGAGCAAAACCATGGCTTAAATCTGGAATGAATATTGGAGATATTCTCATGATGTCTAGACCTCTGGGGGTTGGGATTTACTTTGCTGGTCAAATGCAAAATATTAATATGCTAGGTATTTCTTGTGAAGTAATTAATAATTTAGTAAAGAGTCAGCAATATTTGATTGATGAAATATATCTTTTTCAAAATCAATTTAAAGAATCATTAGTCAATGCTGCGACTGACATTACTGGATATGGATTTATTGGACATCTTAAAGAAATGGTTGAATCATCTAATTTATATAGGCAAAGCAATAATCTTGAGCCACTAAAAGTTTTATTAGATTTATTTGCATTTAAAGCTTATCCTGGAGTATTTGATTTAATAAGAAAAGATGTTAAAAGTACTTTCTTTGAATCTAATAAAGAAATTTTTGACAAAATTTATAAAGTAAATAAGCAAAAAAGAATAATTAATTTTTTAAACGAAAATTCATTAGATCAAGAGACTTTTAACGAAAGAATATCATTACTATTAGATCCTCAAACATGTGGCCCCTTGTTGATTAGTTGCAATCGTAAATATGAAAATGTTCTAAAGGATAAATGGTATAAGGTTGGAGAGGTTGAAAAAATGTAATTAATTTCTATTTAATTTGTCAATTTCCAAATATCTTAATCTTTTGATTTCCTTGCCCATCTCCTTCCCTGGGTTCCATCCTTCTTTTTTTAATGTTTCTCCATTTTTTTTTGATTTTATAAATTTGTAAATAAATAACCACTTAAACAATTTACGCCAGTATAGTCCTCCATCACAAATTAATAATTTAATTGTCTCATCATTAAGGTTTCTGTCCTCAATAAATTCTGTCCAACTTGATGGAGAAAAATGATTGAAAGTTTTTTGGTTTTTATTTAATATTTTTTTGATATTTATATAATCTTCTAATATTTTTATCTCACTATTATTTACCAAAAATCTTTGACATGCTTTTTCTAAATCTTCTGAATCTTTTAATAAGTAAAGCATATGATTTCCTTTTAACTTCTTAATCCAATTTAGTCCTCTTAAAAATCTTTTATCGACTTTAATATTTTCATTTAAGATTGAGATAATTTCCCATTTATGAATTATCGAAATCACATTAGTTAAATTATCGTATTTGCATATTTCAGCTAGTTCCATCCTTATTCTTATTCCTAGTGCAGGAGGGTAAGTCATTGTCTGATGAGTTTCTGAACTTTTCCATGGCCATTGTCTAACTGTTTCTTGAGATTGTTTGAGGGAATTATTTGAAATATTGAAATCTAACCTTGAAGCATATTTTGCACATCTAATTAATCTACTTGGATCATCTGAAATACTATTACTGTGAAGTAAGTTCAATCTTTTGCTTTTTATATCAGAAATTCCTCCATAAAGATCATAAATTTTACTTGTCGAGACCTCGAAGGCTATTGTATTTATAGTGAAATCTCTCCTCTTAAGATCCTCCTCAATAGTACTTTGATTTACTGTGGGATTTAAGCCTGGAGCAGAATAAATTTCTTTTCTTGCAGAAGCAATATCAATTTTATAGTCATTAATATTTATTTCTACAGTGTTGTATAAATTGAATTCCTTGATTAAACATAAATCTACATTTACAATATTTTTTTTTATAAATTTTGCAAGAGAAATGGAGGATCCTTCAATAACAAGATCAATATCTACAGGTTTAGAAAACGTTTTTTTGTGGAATTTACTAATTAATAAATCTCTTAAATAACCGCCAACAAAAGCTACTTTAGTATTGTTATTAGATTCTATGTATTTAGCAATTAGGTTATATAGATTAAATGGAGTTTTGATTAATTCTCCTTGGATGTAATCAGAGATATCGTTCATGAGTTTTAACTTACATAACGAATTGGAGCTAATCTGGGATCTAGAATTTTACTGCCTTTATCACCAAATTTTACTGCTAAAGATATTTTTTCCCCACTCCCAAAAATATGTATGATTTCACCTTTCCCAAACTTAGAGTGAATTAGCTTATCTCCAACTATCCAGCTCTTCCCTTTACTGGGACCTGAATATAATTTTCTTACTGCATTTATTGGTTTGTTAACAAATTCATTAGGATTGTTTCGATCAACTCTAGTTAAACGATCAAGATGCCAATCTCTCCTAATTGAAGCACCACCAGTTTGTGGTAATTCGCCATCCATTAAATCTTCAGGTATTTCAGAAAGAAATATTGAAGGAATTGTTGCTTCACGCATTCCACCCCATAATCTTCTTTCTCTGGCATGACTTAAGAAAACTCTTTCTTTAGCTCTAGTAATACCTACATAACATAATCTTCTTTCCTCTTCAAGAAGTGAGGGAGTATCTATTGATCTATGGCTAGGGAAGAGACCTTGTTCTAGCCCAGTGATAAAAACATTTTGAAATTCTAAACCTTTACTATTATGCAGAGTCATGAGAGTTACAGAGTTAGGATTATTTTTCTTCATATCATTATCAGTTGTTAAGGCTGCTGTAGAAAGAAATCCCTCTACATCTCCACTTTCTGTTTCTTCTTCATATTGAGTAGCTGCATTAATTAGTTCTTGTAAGTTATTTCTTCTATCTTCAGATTCTTCAGTCCCACTAGAGAGCAAGTCATTTAAATAACCACTTTTTTCTAATATAAGTTGTAGTAGTTGAGCGGGACCTGAATTTTCTAGGTAACACAGTAGATCATTCATAATTTCAGTAAATTTATTAATTCCTTTTGATGATCGGCCTATTGTTTCTTCAAGACTTTGCTTGTCATTAAGAACCTCCCATAATGGGATATTTAACCTATTAGATAGTTCATTAAGTTTTTGAATAGTAGTCTTACCAATCCCTCTTCTAGGAACATTTATGATTCGTAAAAGACTAACGTTATCTGAAGAATTTACCAGAACTTTCAAATATGCTATTGCATCTTTAATTTCTCTTCTATCATAAAAACGCAATCCTCCAAAGATTGTATAAGGAATGCGCCACCTTACAAGAGATTCTTCTAATACTCTTGACTGAGCTCTAGTTCTATATAAAATTGCAAAATTTTTCCAAATTGGGTTTTGATTATAGTTATTGAGTGATTTTATTTTATTGGTAATTGCTTCTGCCTCGGAAATTTCATCATCACAGCTTAGTAATGTTAAAAGTTCCCCTTTTTCTTTAGTAGCCTTTAAAACTTTGTCAATTCTTTCAGAGTTGTTTTCAATTAGTGAGTTTGCAGCATCAAGGATATTGGAAGATGACCTATAATTTTCTTCTAATTTAATTAGAGATGATTTTGTATCGTCGTTGATTGAAGTTTTAAAATCTTCTTGAAAACCAATTAAAATTCTGAAGTCGGCTGCCCTGAAACTATAAATACTTTGATCAGCATCCCCAACTACAAAAATTGACCGATCTTCCCAATTGAAGAATTTTTTTGGTTCAGTATTTCCAGCCGTAATTAATTTTATAAGTTCATATTGTGTTCTATTTGTATCTTGATATTCGTCAACTAAAATATGTTTAAATCTTTTGTGCCAGTAATCTCTGACAATTTCATTTTGCCTCAATAAGAAAACAGGCAAAAGTAGAAGATCATCAAAGTCTAAAGAATTATTTTTTGAGAGCGAAATCCTATATCTCTTGTAGGCTTCTGCAACTGTTTTATCAAAACTATTATCTGCTTTCTCTAAAAGATCATTAGAAGTTAAGCATTGATTTTTAGCATTACTTATTAATCTTTTAATCTTTTTGGGATCATATCTTTTTGGGTCAAGATTCATATCTTGACTAATAATTTCTTTTACTAATGTTTGAGAATCTGTTTCATCATAAATTGAAAATTGTCTTGTCCATTTTAGGCCTTCTGGATCAGTATATTTTTCAATATCGTATCTCAGAAGTCTTGAAAATAAAGAATGGAAAGTACCGATCCAAAGGTTCTGAAGCCTCTCTTGGTGAACGTTTGTTCTTAATTGATTTTGATCAATTTCTTGGAGAGTTGACCAAGGCTGACCAAATTGATTAAAAGCTAATTCTTGGGCTAGAAGAACCTCCAATCTTGCTTTCATTTCTTTAGCAGCTTTG
The DNA here is from genome assembly GCA_902618795.1 of uncultured Prochlorococcus sp. Lineage (GTDB taxonomy): Bacteria > Cyanobacteriota > Cyanobacteriia > PCC-6307 > Cyanobiaceae > Prochlorococcus_A. Next base: position 93,074 of record CACNCF010000003.1, on the reverse strand, counting down.
TTAGTGAATGTGACCGCGAGAATGTTATAAGGATCTATAGAGTTACCCTCAATGAGGTTTGCAATTCTGTGAGTAAGAGCCTTAGTTTTTCCGCTACCTGCACCTGCTACAACTAAAAGTGGTCCATAAACATGTTTTACTGCTTGAAGTTGTTGATTGTTTAAGGACTTAAAAAGGAAATTGTTGGTTTGAGGCACTTTTGGAAGGGTTTTTCAAAAATCAGACTTTACTATGAGATTCAGATTCCGTTTCTAGATCTTCTAACGCTTTTTTTAAATTTATAAGTTCGTTATTGTTATTAATTATTTCTTCAAATTTATTTTGAGGCATCTTTAATTTCATACTTCTGTCTAGAATTTCTTTTTCCAATCTCTTTTTATATGAGGAAATAAGTTTCTTTGACAATTTTAAATCTTGTTGATCCAAAACTTTATTAAAAATTTAGTTTCATATTAGCGGAAAAAAATTTTTTATTTGCATTATTTCAACTATCACTTTGGAATGAAGTTATTAATTAAGAAGCGTTGCGTTAAGTTTGAAATTGAATTGTTTTAATTAGCTTTGTATTATTCTTAAGATCGATCTTTAAATTTTTACTACAGGAATGTCAGTTTCAAGGAATAATCAACAATTGTCAGCCGATAAGAAATTTAATGATTTAAGTAATATAAAAGAATTTATTAATACTGCAAACTCAAGATTAGATGCAATAACCTCAATAACCAATAATTCACATGCAATCACAGCAGACGCTGTAACTGCAATGATTTGCGAAAATCAAGATTCACTTAATTCAAAAATATCTTTAAATACAACTAACAAGATGTCCGTTTGTTTAAGAGATGGAGAAATAATCCTAAGGATTGTTGCTTATCTTTTAATTTCTAATGACGAATCAGTTTTAGAAAAAAGTTGTTTGAAGGATCTTAAAAATACTTATCTTGCTCTTGGGGTACCTTTAAGAAATGCAAGAAGGGTTTTTGAATTAATGCGAGATGCAACTATCTCTGATTTAAATTCAACAGTTAATAGTATGCGCGGAAACAAAGGCTTTCTTCCTAAATTAATATCTGAAACAGAGTTTCAATTTGAAAGGATAATTAATCTTTTAAACTAGCTAAATTCCTTATCTCTGAAGTATGGGACGTCTGTATAACTGAGTTATTCCCCAGATTTCTAATAGTAGAAAATCTGGATCTTACATGCTTGGATAAAAAGGAAATTCTTTCTTCGGAAACTGTTGATTTATAAATAGTTTTAATGTGTAAATTATTTTGTTCATCAACAAAATAATTGGATGATGAAATAAAGGATTCTGTATAACCTTTATTTTTTAAAACAATTCCTGCATTTTCATCTTTGGGTATAAAAATCAGAATAGTTTCATCTCCCTCACTGATATCATCATTGCCCCAATCACTAATAGCTTGCCAGTTTATAGAAATGGCAATGCTCTCTAGGTTTAAACTAAATTTATAATTTTTAAAAATTTCAACGACTTTTTTGTTTTTTTTATTGATATGTTTTATGTATATTTTACTAGTTGAGTTTTCAAATTCCTGAAAAGTTAAAGTGTGAGTACTTCTAATAGATTTCCACTCTCCTATACTTTTATCAATGAATTGATTAATTATTGTTAGATTCTTCTTCAAGTTTATCTTCTACGGAATGATTTTCTGCTTTTTGTATCATTCTTACCATTGAATCGACCATTAATCTCTTTGCAGAAGTTACTTTTAATCCAGAAGGAGTAGTTGATATTTGTTCTCCAGGGCGATCATATGAAGTTGGTCTAAATGGAGTCATCTAATAACTTTAAAAAATTAATCGATTTCTATTCTTGCATGAATCATTATTTATATAGTTATTGTTTGCGAAAATGTCATATCTTTCTTCTTTGATTACAGAATTATCAACTATTTTGTTATTTAGGCATTTTATTTTTTGCCAATCCTGAAATAGTCGCTAAAGCAAACATTCCTAAAAGAGCTACTCCCAGAAATAAACCTGCCCCCTGACTAACACCAGCTCCCACTGCTACAAGAATAGAATCACTGATTAGAAGACTTATTAATAATGCTGGAGTAAATATTTTCCAACGAGTTCCTCCAATACCAATTGCGTAGCTTAGAAAATCAAAAAGGCCAGTCATTAGTAAACCAGTCATGAGAAAGAAATTTTCTTCTAGTTGGTTCTGATTAAAACTTTCAATCTTTTTCATCGCTTTTGGACCTACCAAATTACGTACAGGAACCCGACCGTAATTTCTTGCAATAAAGAAAGCAGCTTGGCAAAAAACGATATCAGAAAAGATTATTGTAATATAACCTTTTTGAAATCCTAATAACGAACCAGCTAGCAGAGAATAAGCTGAACTTGGAAGAGCTGGTAAAATAATACTTACTCCTCTTAGTATGAAAATTCCAAAAGGAGCCCAAATTCCCATACTTTCTATTTTGTTCCTAAGAGGTTCAATCCCATAATTTTGGATTAAAAAAATTAATACAACAAATATTGCGATAAAAAAAATTAATGAGAGAAATTTCTGTATTTTATTCATTATTTTCTATTAAATTTATTGGAAGTAAATTCTTAATTTAATATTTGATTGTATCTATAATAGAAATACTAATCAATAAAAATTTTTACAAATTTTGAATCTTATATTTATTCCCAATAAAAGATTTTTGTATTTCAAAAGTATTCATGGTTGATTCTAAGAATAAAGTTAATTCTATATTTATTAGAAATAGCATTGGTTTATTACTTTCGATAGTGGTTTCCATTTGTATTCAAACAAAACAAGCAAGTGCTTTGCCTCATGAATGGGTTGGAGTCCCTAAAAGTGAATATGGTGAACAGTTATGGGATAGACAAAGTATTAAAAGGAATGAGGACGGTTCTGTGAGAGTATTGAGTAAATTTATACCCAAAACAAAAAGTGAAATTACTAAGGATATTCTCTATACAATGGATATAAATTGTTTTGAAAAATCATTTAGAGATGTTGATGTCTCTATAGATGAATTAGATATTAATTTCAACGATTTAGCTGATTGGCAAGATCCAAATGGAGACAAATTGATTTTGGGTGTTATTGGTCAAGTCTGCAAAGTAGAAAACTAAAAATTTTGAATTGTACATTAAAATAAAAGAAAAATTAAGTTTTTAATTGCCTAGAAAATGTAAAACCCTTTCAAAGAAGGAGTTTTAAAGGTCTATGACCCAGATTTGAACAGGACAGGTGGTCCTAAATTAAGCAAAATATAACCTAAACTTAGTGTTTCAGTATCAATACTATAAAAAAGAACTTATTTTGGCATCTTAACAAGTGGTTCCACATTGGTTCCATACTTAATGAGTTTCATGTAATAGATGAATCAAAATTAATTATTTTCTAGAAAAGTATGGAATTTTCTAAAAAAAAATTCTATTTGAGAAGAAAATTTTATTAGTTTTTGGGTTATCATCCAAACAGCATTTTAATCATATGTCAGTTCCATTTGGGATTCAAAAAGGGGTTTTAAAAAATCAAATTAAAGTTGGGAAGGAACATTCTCTTTTTAATTATCGAATACTTGACGTTCCAAGACCTCATAGTTACTTCCCATATGTTTGCGCTCAAATAACCCCAATTAATGGAGTTTCTCGCATTACTGCACTTGGAGATTCAATAAATGCAGGTCGATATGGAATCAATTTGAAAAAAACATATGATGAATTATTAAAGCAACTATCTAATAAATACGGAAAACCAAAACAAAAAAATAATTTTGATCTTGTGATGGAGAAGACTAATTATTATGTTGTTGTTAGGGGGAAGGGTATCATTCCTACTGGAATCAACCTCAATGGAAACCCGAAATTATCTTTCTTTGCTATTTGGAAAGAAAAAAAAGAATCATCTCTCCAAAATGACTTGATGTCAATTGAATTAACTTTTCATGCTTTGGATTCCAACAATGGATTTTTTATGTTGGATTATTATTATGATAATTATCCTCTAGCAGAGGAGGAAATAAATAACATTGATGAAACTGCTCTTTAGGGTTGATGCAAAATTAAGGGAAGTATGGAACTTTTGTTGTTTCTTTGCAGATATCGCACAGTGTTCCATACCAGTTCCATACTAATAATGTGCCATCCAGAGACGCTTTAAATGACCTGCATGGTTTTCTTATAGACCTGCTAAAGCATTGCTACAGCAGGAACTAAGCACTAAAAAAGCACCTTTGAGAGATGCTTAATTAGACTTTAATTAAAGGTGCCAGGACCCAGATTTGAACTGGGGACACGGCGATTTTCAGTCGCCTGCTCTACCAACTGAGCTATCCCGGCTCTAACCTATATACTCTAAATTAAGATGTGTAGTTTGTGAAACCCTTTTAGTTAAAAATTTTATATCTTCATCAAATATCCAAAAAAATTTTTATTTTGAGTTAATCGCTAAGAGGGCAGTACCAAATGAAGTAGTTTTTTTACATGAAACTATAGGTATATTGATAATTTTTTCTCTTATTTTTCTCCATTGAGGGTTTTTTGAACCTCCACCAATAGTAATAATTTTTTTTGGAAGTGAACCTGTTAGTTCTCCTAGTTTTTCCCATCCTTTCAGTTCGATCTTAGCTAGCCCTTCGAATAATGCATGTAAATAAAGTGAGTCGCTTACTGGCCTTGGACCAAGTATCGGCTCTAAATTAGAATTATTCACAGGAAACCTCTCTCCTTTACTATTAAGAGGTAAAAGATTTAAAGAAGTTTTTTTTGATGGATTTATTTGTCGACTGAGCTCCTTTATTTCTAAATCAGAAAAGAACTGAGACAAGATACCGCATCCTGCATTTGAGGCTCCTCCACATATCCAATCGCCGTTTACTCTATGGTTTGTAATCCCTTGTTTTTTTATAGGGTTATCAATAACTTTTTTAACAACAATAGTTGTTCCTAAAACTGTGAGACCATCTTCTTTACCTAAACCTGCAGCTATTAAACTTGCATTAGAGTCAGTTGTACCTGAGATTAATATTAATTTCTTATTCAATTTAAATCGCTCTGCTAAATCAAAATTCACTTCTCCAATAATTTTTCCACTTTTTATTATTTGAGGTAGGCATTTTTGCCATGAAGTATTGAGATAGCTATTTGGCCATGATTCTTTTTTTAGATCCCAACCAAGTTTTAGATTATTACCTTCTTCTCCATGAGTCCAATCTTTTAAAAACCAACCAGTGATCCAATCAGATTGATGTCGTAAAATTATATTTGTCCCATATTTATCTATTAGTTTTAATGCTTTAGCAAGACTACTGTATGGAGTTCGCAGATGGTCTTCTTCAGGAGTTAGTGATTCAAGAAGGATCTTATCTTCATTGCATGCTTGGTTATAAGGTATTGCTTCACCTATTGGTTCTCCTTGCAAATTTGACGCTGTTAAAGTTCCTGAGGTGCCGGAGATAGCTAATTTATTAAGGTTAATTTTTACCTCAATTGGTAAATTAACTAAGAGATTTTCACAGGAATTGATCCAAGAATTTGGATTTTTAAAGCCGTATGAGTAAGGTACTGAATTGGAATAAACTAATTTCTTTTGAAGATTAATTATTGAGATTCTTGCACCACTGGTTCCAAAATCTAACCCTCCATAAAAATTATCAGGCATAGAAAAATATTTTATAAAAAGATTTTTGCAGCCTCTGCTAATTGGGCTGCTTTTTCTTCTACATTTTCCCAAGGGAGCTCAAGATCTCTTCTGCCAAAATGTCCATAGGAAGCAGTCTTTCGAAAAAACTTACCACCCATTTGTTTGGGTAGATTTCTTAAGTTAAATTCTTTTATTATTGCTGCGGGTCTTAAATCAAAGTGCTCATTAATTAGCTCAGTCAAATTAACTTGTGAAATAACACCTGTACCAAAAGTTTCCACGAGAATAGAAATTGGTTTTGCTACTCCAATTGCATAACTTAATTGTACTTCTGCTTTTTTTGCCAATTTTGCCTTAACTATACTTTTAGCTACATAACGTGCTGCATAAGCGGCTGATCTATCTACTTTTGTGGGGTCTTTACCAGAAAATGCTCCTCCTCCGTGTCTTGCATATCCACCATAAGTATCTACAATAATTTTTCTGCCAGTTAGCCCTGCATCTCCTTGAGGCCCCCCTACGACAAATTTTCCTGTGGGGTTTACTAGAAATCTTGTCTTGCTGATGTTTGGTTTGATTTCTAAATCTTCAGTTGCAGGAATTACGACATGCGTCCATAAATCTTCTTTTATTCTTTGACGAATTTTCTCTTCATTTGTTGTTCCATCAATTTCAGGATTATGTTGAGTTGAAATTAAAATCGTGTTAATTGAGACTGGTAAACCTTTTTCGTAATCAATGCTTACTTGAGTTTTACCATCAGGGAGCAGATAATTAAGGACTTCTTCATGCCTTACTTTGGCAAGTTGAATGGCTAATCTATGTGCCAAGCTAATCGGTAAGGGCATTAATTCAGGCGTCTCATCGCATGCATAGCCGAACATTATGCCTTGGTCACCAGCTCCGGTATTATCTTCCAAATCATCGTTAACATCATCCGCTTCGTTTACTCCTTGAGAAATATCCGGTGATTGTTCGTCAAGTGCTACTAAAACTGCACAACTATTTGCGTCAAAACCACCCGCTCTATAACCTTCATATCCAATTTCTTTAATTACATTTCTAACAAGTTTTATGTAATCGACCTTTGCTTTTGAAGTTATTTCTCCAGTAAGTAAACAAAGACCCGTATTAACGACAGTTTCGCATGCAACTCTGCTTTCTGGATCTTCTGTCAATAAAGCATCTAAAACAGCGTCACTAATTTGATCACATATTTTGTCAGGATGACCTTCAGTAACGGATTCAGAAGTGAAAATGAAATCATTCATTTACAAATAATTTTAAAATTAAATATTATTTTAAATTAGATTATCGATACTAATCAATTTTTGTAAATTAAAGAAAACTTGTAAAAGAATAATGAGGCTTAATTCCCGATATTCTCGTACACAAAATAAATCAGCGAAGTTATACTATTTCAGATGCAGTTGGGGTGATTCCTTCATTATCGTCAGTTTGTTCAAACAACATTTGTTTGTATTTCGCAGCCATTTCCTCAGCTTTACTAAAAACTTTTTGAGGATCCTTTAGCATATCACCTGGTTCAGGTTCAAGAGCTTTAGTAGATAATGAAATTCGTCCTCTTTCTGAATCAAGGTCAATTATCATTACTTTCATTTGGTCATTTACATTTAAAACATTATGAGGAGTCTCAATATGTTCATGACTAATTTCAGAAATGTGCAATAGACCACTTACTCCACCAATATCAATAAAGGCTCCATAAGGTTTTATACCTTTTACAGAACCAACAACAACTTCACCTACCTCAAGTCGGTTCATTTTTTTCTCAACCAATGCTCTTCTATGACTAAGTACTAATCTATTTCTCTCTTCATCAACTTCCAGAAATTTTAAAGGTAAATATTCACCTTCTAAGTCATCTTTAATTTTTCGAGCACTTATATGAGAACCCGGGATAAAACCTCTCAAGCCTTCTACCCTAACAAGAGCTCCACCTCTGTTTGTTGCAAAAACTTCAGAATATATAGTTGCATCTTCTTTTTGAAGTTGTCTAACCCTTTCCCATGCTCTCTGGTATTCAATTCTTCTAATGGAGAGGGCTAATTGGCCATCTTCATTTTCTTCGCTCATTATGAAAAATTCTCTACTTTCTGAAGGTTGTAAAACATCATTAAGTCCTTCAACTCTATTTATTGAAACCTCCTGAACTGGCATAAAAGCAGCTGTTTTTGCCCCTATATCTATCATGGCCCCTTTGGGCTCTAGAGCAAAAACGGTACCTTTAACTAGATCGCCAGGTTTAAAATTATAGTCATACTTACCCAAAAGTGATGCGAATTCTTCTTGTGTGAATCCTGCGTTGTCAAAATCCGCATTTGTTCTGCTAGAGGAAGAATCTGCTGAAGGGATATCGCTCTTCTCAAATAATAAATCTTCCTCATTTTGGGTTTCTGAATCATTGTCTATCTTAGAGGAGTTTTTTAATTCTTGATCCTCAGAAAGTTCATTAATGGTTTGGGAAGAATTTTCGTTCATTTCTTGTATCGCAGACTACCTAAGGTAGTTAGAAAGGAATGCTACTAGCCTGCAAACCAATAGCAAAAAATATTTGTGTTATTTATTCTACACTTTAAGATGCTGAATTTTATGAAATTGAAGCTAATTGGTTTTTTGAACTTCCTTTAAGGGATTCAAGAGTAGAAATAAAATCTTTGACCCCATTAAATTTTCTGTATACTGAGGCGTATCTTATGTAGGCGACTTCGTTTTCTTTCCTAAGATTTTTAAGTATTAATTCTCCGATTTGTGAAGATTTAATATCTTTATTGGAGTCTTGAACAATTTGTGATTCAATTCCATCTACAAAATTCATAATTTCTTCACTACTGAAATTAGTCTTTTCGCAAGCTCTTGATATTCCAGTAAATAGTTTTTGTTTATCAAATAATTCTCTGCCACCGTCTTTTTTTATAACTGAAACTGGCATTGATTCCACTCTTTCGTAAGTTGTAAATCTAAAGCTACAATTTAAGCACTCTCTTCTTCTTCGAACACTTTTACCACTATCAGCAGATCTTGATTCCAAAACTCTGCTATCTGTGTTTTGACAGGTTGGACACTGCATGTGGTGAAATAAGCTGTACTTCAACTCTAATAGTAGAGTATTATTTTAATTATGAAAAGTAAAAAAACCTCTTTTACAAGAGGTTTTTTTTATTAGTTCATTTTCTATCAAATTTAGGTGGGTCTCTAAAGGCGACAGCAAAGAATAAAGTAACAACTGCTAGAGTTAGAATAAGAACGTAAGCGAAAGCTTCCATAAGATTAATTAATAAAGTTTAGTTTAAACCCTTCCTGGGATTCTTCTTGTAGTTTCGTCACCAAGCTTCTTGAATAAACCAAATTCAACTTGGTCGCCAATCTCAGCATCAATACCAGCAAAGGAATTTCTGTAAAGAGTTCGTGAGGCGTGCCACCAGTGGCCAAACAAGAATAGCAATCCGAAACATAAATGTGCATATGTAAACCATGCTCTTGGTGAGCTTCGGAATACACCGTCAGATTTATAAGTCTCTCTGTCAAACTTGAATGCTTCTCCAAGTTGAGCCTTTCTAGCTAATCTTTTAACTACTGCAGGATCAGTAAATGTTTGACCATTAAGATCTCCTCCATAGATAGTTGCAGTAATTCCAGTCTGTTCAAACGAATACTTTGCTTCAGCTCTTCTAAAGGGAATATCTGCTCTTACATTACCTTCTTTGTCTTCAAGAATGACTGGAAAGTTTTCAAAGAAATTAGGTATTCTTCTAACTTCTAATTCGTTACCTTCTTTGTCTTGAAAAGCAATATGACCTTGCCAACCAGTTGGTAAACCATCACCATTTACGAGAGCTCCAACTCTGAATAAGCCACCTTTTGCAGGACTATTTCCAACATAATCGTAAAAGGCTAGTTTCTCTGGAATCGATGCATATGCCTCTTCTTTAGTGGCACCATCATCTATAGCAGCTTGAACCCTTCTGTTGATTTCAGTTTTGAAATATCCCGAATCCCATTGATATCTGGTAGGACCAAATAATTCGACTGGTGTTGTCGCTGAACCGTACCACATTGTTCCTGCAACAACGAAGGAAACAAATAAAACTGCAGCAAGTGCACTAGCTAGAACTCCTTCAAGACTCCCAAGTTTTAATGCTCTATAAAGTCTTTCTCCAGGTCTATTGGTAATGTGAAAAATTCCCCCAATAATCCCCATAAGTCCAGCAGCAATATGATTAGCAACAATTCCTCCTGGATTAAAGGGGTTAAATCCTTCTACTCCCCAGGAAGGCGCTACTGGCTCTACATGACCAGTTAAACCATATGGATCTGAAACCCAAATACCTACGTTTGCACAATGAAAAGCTCCAAAACCAAAGCATGTGAGTCCAGCTAGAAGAAGGTGAATTCCGAATATTCTTGGTAAATCAAGAGCAGGCTCACCAGTTCTTGAATCTTCCCATAGATCCAAATCCCAGTATGTCCAGTGCCAAATGGAAGCCAACATCAAGAGACCACTAAATACTATGTGTGCTGCTGCAACACCTTCAAAACTCCAGAATCCAGGATCAACTCCTGTAGCACCCGTAATATCCCATCCATTCCAACTACTTGTGATACCAAGTCTTGCCATGAAAGGCATAACGTACATTCCCTGTCTCCACATTGGATTGAGAACAGCATCAGAAGGATCAAAAATGGCTAATTCATAAAGAGCCATAGAACCGGCCCAGCCGGCTAATAATGCAGTATGCATAAGATGCACAGCGAGTAGTCGACCTGGGTCATTAATAACTACCGTGTGAACTCGATACCAAGGCAATCCCATCGGTTAATTTCTAGTAACTATGCTGAATAAACAGCTAAACATCACGATAGTAAGGGTTTTTTAGTCTTTGAGGGATTTTTGTAAATAAATTTATTTTCTTGCAAAAATTGGGCAAATCAACCTGCTAGACTGAGTTTACAAGGAATTTTTAGCAAAAAATTGTTAATATTTTGGTCACAATTCTCAAAGTAAAACGTCAAAATAAGAAAAATAACTAAAAAAATGGCAACTATCAGATTTATCCGTGAGGATTTAGAGGTCCAATGTAATCCTGGTGAAAATTTAAGGGAATTGGTAATTAAAGAAAACTTACAACTTTATGGTTTAAAAGGTATTTTAGGAAATTGTGGAGGGGCAGGACAATGCAGTACTTGTTTCATTTCAGTGGAAGGTGGAAACAAAAATTCTTTGAGCCCTCTAACATCTGTTGAAGAAGAAAAACTCAAAAATAGACCAGAAAATTGGCGACTTGCATGCCAAACACTAATAAAATCGTCTTCAGTAATTTTAACAAAACCTCAATCCCCCCCCTCAAATTTGGAAGAACTAAAAAAAATTAGTGAAAATAAAAAATTACCTCGCTAAATTGTTTAAGACTGTTAATCAGTTTATAAAATTTGTTTATTTTTCCACTTTATTCCAAGATATATGTCTATAGTCTTATTTAACTAATATAGAACTACTAATTAAATGGAAACAACTAATTTTGGATTCGTAGCTAGTCTTTTATTTGTAGGGGTTCCAACAATATTCCTAATAGGTTTATTTATTTCTACTCAAGATGGAGAAAAATCAAGCTTCTACTCTGACTCTAGTAAAGGTAGGCTTGGGCCAAAACGCTAATGCCTTAATAAATGCTCAGCATTTCTGTAGAAGAATTTTTATTTTGGAAAAAAAAGCAGCTTTCTAAAGGAGGCGATCAGCAATCTTTTGCTGTTTTACTTGATTGTATAGGCGGTGTATCAACTAGTGATCTAAGCCTGATAAATATAAATCCTGAGGGAAATTTAAATTTAAAACAAAACTTAGAATTCTTAGAGTCTATTTGGAACGAACATTTACTAGAATCTTGTCCAATTCAGTATCTTTGTGGAATAACTTTTTGGAGAGACTTAAAATTAAAAGTTTCAAACAAAGTACTAATTCCTAGACCAGAAACAGAATTAATAGTTGATATAGTCTGCAATTTATTTAGAAAGAAGTCAGAAAAATTATTTTTTGTTGAACTAGGAACTGGATCAGGCGCTATAAGTATCGCATTGGCATTAGCTTATCCATTTAGCAAAGTAGTAGCAACTGATATAGATCGAGATGCATTAGAAATAGCCACTAAAAATCATATAAATTCTTCTAAACAATCAAATTTGAAATTTTATTGTGGAAATTGGTGGTCACCTCTTGAAAGTTTTAAAGGAAAATTAGACCTCGCTATTTCAAACCCGCCATATATTCCTAAAGATACTTATGAAAAATTACCCAAAGAAGTTAAAAATTTTGAACCTAAAGTTGCTTTAGTAGGCGGCGAAGATGGTTTAAAACATATTAGGGAAATAATACAAAAAGCACCATTATTTTTAAAGGATAAGGGCTGGCTAATTTTAGAGAATCATTTTGATCAAGGTGAAAAAGTAAAACAACTACTTATTAAAAATAAATTTACATCAATAGAAATTGTGAAAGACCTTTCAGGTATCGGTAGGTTTACCATTGGAAGATATAAATAAATTATCATAGGTTTATAATCTAAATGAATTTAGTAGACTGTAAAACCGCCTTGAAGACTCTTGAAAGTGGTTTACCTATAATTTTTCCAACTGACACATTACCTGCAATTGGATGTCTGCCAAAATTTTCAAATAGTATTTATGAGTTTAAAAAAAGAGCTAGAGACAAACCCTTAATTCTTATGGGATCAGAACACAAACAATTAATCGATTATGTTCACGAATCAGCTAAAAAAGATTACGAAAAAATAGCTTCAAAATATTGGCCTGGAGCTCTGACAATGGTTATTCCTGCCTCAGAAAAGCATACTACAATCCTCACAAGCAGTGATCATACTCTTGGGTTGAGGATTCCAAATTCTGACATGGCCCAATCTCTCATGAGGCAGACAGGCCCATTGTTAACTTCGAGTGCAAATATTTCAGGTTTTAAAGGGGCAACAACAGTTGAAGGTATTGCTTTAGATTTCCCTTCTGTAGAAATTTTGGGCCCTATCCCCTGGGGAAACAGAAGTGGAAAAGCTAGCACCATTATATTTTGGAAGGAAAGTGGACATTGGATACTGATTAGAGAAGGAGAAGTATTAGTTAGGGAGCTGAATTAATGTTTTTATTATTATTTTTTGTTTTATTAATTCAATTTGTTACTTATTGGATACTTGAACCCCTTACATCTTTTTTAGAGTACGTTCTCGAAATAAGATTCTTTCCCATCATTGCTCTGATAGGTTTAGTCTTTTTATTCTCAGCAAAGAATATTGAAAAGAATTAAATAAATTAAAATGCCGGCTAACAGATTTGAACTGATGACCTTCGCTTTACAAAAGCGCTGCTCTACCGCTGAGCTAAGCCGGCAACAAATTTATTTTACAATTAGGGAGGGTCAATTATCAGTATTTTTTTAGCTTTTTTTTAATTTATTACTTTTTGATATCTTTATTAGCTTTATCAGTTTTATCAGTTTTATCGGTTTTTTTGAATTTTATTTCTCCTGAAATAGTTCTTTTGATTGGTAAATTGGCAACTAATGCAGTCATTCTATCTTCAGTCTCTAAACTTACTGCCACCTCATCAAAATCAATTTCAACATATTTAGCAACAACATCAAGAATCTCTTTCCTCATTTTATCTAAAAGATCAGTTGTTAGGGAACTCATATCAACTCTGTCATGAGCAAGTACAAGTTGTAATCGTTCTCTAGCAGTATTTGCACTAGAAGTTTCTCTGCCAAGTAATTTATTTATAAGATCTCTGAGAGTCATCATTTTAAAAAACCTTTGTTTGCATTAATCTCATGAATTTATCTTTAAGACTTTTGCCTTCTTTTTTTGGATCGATAATTGGAACATCTTTATTTGTAAGTCTCTGAGAAACATTCAAATAACATTTTTTTGCAGGAGATCTACCATCTGAAAGTGTCAGTGGCTCTCCTCTATTTGTACTTATTATTACTTGTTCATCTTCTAAAACAATACCTAACAAGGGTAAAGAAAGGATCCCTTGTACATCTTCGATAGATAACATTTCTTGACTAGCCATCATGTTGGGGCGAACTCTATTAATTACAAGTTGGATAGGCTCAATATCCGAAGTATTAAGAATCCCTATTACTCTATCCGCGTCCCGTACTGCGGATAATTCTGGATTAGTAACAACAATAGCTTCTTTACAGGCTGCAAGAGCATTTTTAAAGCCATCTTCTACTCCAGCAGGACAATCTACTAAGACAAAATCAAAGTTCTCACTAAGAAGCTCACTAATTTTTTTCATATCTTCAGGCTTCATCCAATCCAGCATCCTGGGATCTCCAGCAGGTAGAAGAGCAAGATTAGGTTCCTTTTTATGTCTAACCAATGCTTGGTCAAGACGACAATTCTTGTCTAGAACATCTTGAGCTGTATAAATAATGCGATTTTCTAATCCTAGAAGAAGATCTAAATTTCTTAAGCCAAAATCAGCATCTAATACAGCAGTTGTTGCTCCGCTGTTAGCAAGTGCAATGCCCAGGTTTGCAGTTAAAGTTGTTTTGCCAACCCCTCCCTTGCCTGAACAAATTAATATTGTGCGAGTATTCTTCCCCACGATTTTAAAGATTTTACAAATAATAAAGCCACTTTCAGAAAGTTAAATATTTTAAAGATTAAGTAATTCTTAAATTTATCTAGTTTGAATTAATTTATTGCAAATTATTGATTAATTTTTATTTTCGATTAAGTGTGGTTTGATAATTATCGTTTGTTTATCTATGATCGCAATTTCTGGATAATAATTTTTGGGTTTTTCTTTTGGTCCAATAGCTATCACATCTGCGATTCTTAACTGTAAAGGGTTTAAATAAAGGGATGAAATAGAGGCATTTTTATTTCCACTTTTCCCTGCGAATGCGATCCCTAGTAATTTGCCCCAAACGTAAATATTTTTCTTTGCGTAAACTATTGCTCCTGGATTAACGTCTCCAATAATGCACAGGTTCCCATTTGAAGATATTCTTTCACCGGATCGTACTGTTCCTTTGTGAAGAATATCGTCTTTCTTTTTTGAATTAAATAATAGTAACTTATTTTTAATTTCTCTCTCTTTTAAAAAAGCTGCTTCAATTTTTAAAGACTTCCCACTTAGTATTGTATCTCTATTATTTGAGTAAATGCATAAAGAACAAATATTACTTTTGTCAAAATGATTTTTTAATTTTGATAATTGATGAGAACTTATTGACTCATTGACTACGAAAATTTCTGCTTCAAGAGGTTCCTCGATGGAAGAAAATCTATTGAAAGTTTTCTGGATATTATCTAAATCTAACAAAGAAAAAATTTCTAAATATTTGCTTCTAGTGTTTTTTAAAACGATTTCCATTGAATTAAATCTAGGAATTGTTTTTTAATAATGAAATTTCATTTTTAATTTCATTTTTGATGAAATCTGGATAAATAATAAAAGAGGTTTCCTCTGATCTCAACAAAGTTTTTATTAATGCAGAGCTATTTTCTAATGCGCTTTGATGAGTACCGTCCCATATTTTTAGCGCATTATTAGATTCAAAACCCTTAAAAGACCTTTCCTTAATCCCGCAAAATATTTCTGAATCATAACCATTCTTTTCACATAATTTTGAGGCAAATGCAAGTATTTTTAATCTATTCACCTTACTTAAAAAACTTATGTCTGATGCCTTTAATAAATCTCTGTCAATAAACATTTTGCATAGTGTTGAAAGTGGTTCAAAAGATTCATATTTCCATCTAATCAAATGATAATAAAAAGTTACATCATCATTTCTTATGAAATCATCAAAATCAACCTTTGAAGGTGAAAAAATCCACTTATATAAAGAATTATCTAACCAAATATTCTTTTCATAATTATGTTTTATTGTGTGTAATATTTTTTTTAGAATCCATGTGGATATTTCGTTAATCCTGTGATTGTAGATTGTTCTATACATCAAGTTTCTAAGTACAAGGAAATGCTCAATAGCGATCACTCCTTTTGGTTTGATTCCGATATTCCCATCAGGTGAAAAGGTAAGAGCTGAAATTATTCTGTCTAAATCTACTAAGCCATAATTAGTACCTGTGTTGTAACTATCGCGTAAAAGATAATCGAGACGATCGCAATCAATCTCGCTACTTATCAATGTTTTTAAAGGTTTTGAAAATAGTTGTTTAGATTGAAATAATTCACCAATTTTTCTTGGTAATTCGTTGTCATACTTTTTAAGGATTGAATTTATTGGAGAATAATTCGTAACTAAGTTTTCAGACCATTGTTCGTGATCATGTTTGAATATTGTTTCACTGGTATGGCTTAAAGGTCCATGACCTAAATCATGTAGTAGAGCTGCTCCATAAAGAATAAATTTATTTTCACAAAATGAAGATTTAGTTTCAATTAATCTCTTATAAATTTTTCTAGCAATACAAAAAACACCAATTGAGTGCGTAAATCTACTCGATTCTGCACCATGAAAAAGTAATGATGCCGCTCCAAGTTGTTTTATTCTTCTCAGTCTTTGAAAAGCAACTGTATCAATTAATTCCATAATCATTAATTCTTCTGGCTTTCCTGAATCAAATACTATTTCTTTATGAATTGGGTCATGAAAAATTCTTTTAATACTCATATTTTTATTTTTAAGATTTTTTTTTCAATTTTTAGCCATTTAAAGAGTTAATTTCTTCATTATTAAATTCAATTGTTTGAACTGAAACTTCTTCTTTTTCTAAAAGCGACCCCAGAAATAATTCTGCATTCCTCAACCACTTATCGTCAGTACTTCCATAATCACTTGTATCCGGTACATCAAGTAATTTGTCAGGAGTCATACCTTGGCCTTGAATATTATTTCCTTTAGGGGTTAAGTAACTAGCCACTGTTATAGCAATACCACTATCTTCTCCCAAACTTTTTAGGGATTGAATTAAACCTTTCCCATAAGTTTGTTCTCCCATAAGAATTGATCTATCATTATCCTGTAGAGAGCCAGCAAGTATTTCACTCGCACTTGCAGTACCTTTATTTACTAAAGTCACCATTGGTCCATCAAAAGATGTCTCTTTTTGAGAAATAATTGCATCTTTGATCCCATTTCTATCTTTTGTCTCCACTACCGGTTTTTCACTCAATAATGAGTCTGCAACTGCTATACCTGAGCTTACTAGTCCACCTGAATTATTTCTAAGATCCAATATCAAGCCCTCAACCTCTTTCTCTTTTAATTCTTGAAGTGCCTCTTCAACTTTTTTGGGTACGCTTTCGCTGAATTGAGTTATCCTTAAATATCCTATTGTGTGAGAATCGTCTCTTAATCTTTTCGTTCTGACTGGTCTGAGATCTACTGATCTCCTCTCTAGGTCGACTTCCCTAATTTCTCCTGATTTCGAAGATACTTCAACTAAAACTTTTGTCCCTGATTCACCTCTTAACTTAGAGGCAGTGCTTGCAAGCCCTAATTTTTCTGATGAGATTCCGTCCACTGTCTCTATCAAGTCCCCGCTTACTATTCCAGCTTCTTCAGCTGGTGAACCCCCAAGAGTAGAAATAACTTTGACTTTATTGCCTTCATCTTCACCTAATTGAAGCCCAACACCATTGATTTCACTTCCAAAATTACTTGATTTCAGTAGTTCATAATCTTTTGGGCGTAAAACTCTCGTGTAGGGATCGTCTAGAGGTCTTAACATGTCTTCAATTGCGGAATAAGCCTCTTCACTTGTTTCAATTTGTTTCTGTAATGTTTTTTGTCTGATTCTTTTCCATTGGATTTCATCAAACTTTTCTGGATCATAAAAACCTTCGTTTACTAAGGTCCAAGCGTCAAGTACTAATTGCTTGCTATCACTGAGAGCATCCACTCTTTCCATAAACAAAAGATTGATAGAAAAAAAGATGATCATTGATGCAGTGATCAAAGTTTTGAATGTTAAAAGTTTGTTAAAAGATGAATTCATTGGGTTAAGTGTTAACACCAAGTATAAGAATTTTAAGTAAGCTCTTTATATCAAAGCTAATTTTTTTTGGATGGCGAATTCTTCATCTGTTTATGACTGGTTTCAAGAAAGGCTTGAAATCCAAGACATAACTGACGACGTAACTTCCAAGTACGTACCCCCTCACGTAAATATTTTTTATTGTTTAGGAGGCATAACCTTAGTATGCTTCCTAATTCAATTTGCAACAGGTTTTGCAATGACTTTTTACTATAAGCCAACAGTTACACAAGCTTATAGTTCAGTCAGCTATTTAATGACCGATGTAAGTTTTGGATGGCTAATAAGATCTGTTCATAGGTGGAGCGCATCAATGATGGTTTTGATGTTAATCCTTCATGTCTTTAGGGTTTATCTTACCGGAGGTTTTAAAAGGCCACGAGAATTAACTTGGGTTACAGGTGTTGTAATGGCAGTCATAACTGTCGCATTTGGAGTAACAGGTTATTCCCTGCCATGGGATCAGGTTGGTTATTGGGCAGTTAAGATTGTTTCAGGTGTTCCTGCTGCAATACCAGTAATTGGCGACTTTATGGTTGAACTACTAAGAGGAGGAGAAAGTGTTGGTCAATCCACTTTAACCAGATTTTACAGTCTTCATACTTTTGTACTTCCATGGTCATTAGCAGTTTTCATGTTGATGCACTTTTTAATGATTCGTAAACAGGGTATTTCAGGCCCTCTATAAACTCTTATACTTAAACTATTATTAGTTCTCCATATGTCTACATTAAAGAAACCAGATTTATCTGATCCAAAATTGAGGGCAAAGTTAGCTAAAGGTATGGGCCATAATTATTATGGTGAACCAGCTTGGCCAAATGATTTACTATATATCTTTCCTGTAGTTATCTTAGGAACTATTGCTTGCGTAGTTGGATTAGCAGTTCTTGATCCTGCAATGTTGGGAGACAAAGCTAATCCCTTCGCAACACCCCTGGAAATACTTCCTGAATGGTACCTTTATCCAGTTTTTCAAATACTTAGGGTAGTTCCTAACAAACTTTTGGGTATTGCACTTCAAACATTAATTCCACTAGGATTAATGATTTTACCCTTTATTGAAAACGTTAATAAATTCTCTAATCCATTTAGAAGACCAATTGCAATGTCTGTTTTCTTGTTCGGAACTTTTCTAACCATTTATCTTGGTATTGGAGCGTGTTTGCCAATTGATAAATCACTTACTCTAGGATTATTTTAAGCTTAAATCTTAAACATATCTAAATCGTTATACTCATTTCTTAGGAAATGATTCATTAACAAGAAACCAACAATTGTCCAAGTTTGATAAGTCCTCGATTGTTGTCCAACCCAGGTACCTGTAGGACCATCAAAATATTCTGCCCATTCTTGCTTAGGTAATTGATTAAGTTGACACCAATATGATTCCTCTATTAAAGATTTCATTTCTTCCATGAGAATCACATCATCAGAACCGTATTTTTTTTGATGCAATAGAACAGCTGCACCAAAAAACCAAAGCAAACTTGGCCAATGACCACCGTTATGGTAACTCCAAGGCCAATTCTTTGGATCCGATCCGGTTTTGTTTTGCCATTCTTCAACATCCATATGAGGATGACAAATCCTCATTGGCATTTGTGCCATCAAATGCTGTCTGTTATGTAAAACTAATCTAAATAAAGCTCTTTGCTCTTCAGGAGGTAGGACTCCAAACATACATGCCAAAGAGTTTCCTAAACTGTAAAATCGAAAGTCTGGCCTCCCTGTCCTAATATTTCCTATTAAGTAACCTCCTCTATTCTCTAACCAATCTTGTAGCCATGAGGGAACTACTTGAGGTTGAACATTAAATTCATTGAAGTGTTGATCATCTCCATACTGCTCAGTTGGCCTTCTTCTTAAAATTTGCATTGTTTGGCTGGTAACCCAATAATGTTTTAAAAGAAAACTTCCTAAATCCTTAACCCATTGATTTGTAAGAATAAGTCTTTGGTCTAAAAGTCTACTAACATGATCTGCTCTACTTAATTCCATTAAGTTGATACAACTTTTTAAACATCCATGGAGTAAAACTTCTACTTCTAGGGGTGCTCCCCATACATCCATGGGCCTATCAATCATAAATGCACAATCTGGAACAAAAAGTACTGGAGTACCCTCAAATGTTGGATGTAGAACTAGATCTAGTAAAAGTTGAATACCTCTTTGAACACTTTGACTTTTTCCGAAGGCATAATCGCCGCTTTTATTGACATAATACCAACATAAAATGGGCCACCATAAACTTGCATCAGCGGAAGTAATCCTCCCTATTGATCTCTGACCATAGTCTCCAATAAGCTTTCCATTCTCTTCAATGAAACTGGTAGGAAATACTCCACGTGTTTGGTAATTAGAGCTTTGTAATTCAAGACACACAGTTAGGAACTTTTTGACAATTTCATACCGTTTTTGAGTTATGAGGTAAATCATTACAGGAACGTTATCTCTTAAAAATATCTCTCCATAATTTAATTTTTTATTTTTTGTTGGATGTTCAAGTGCAGCAACGCTCCCTACCAACTCGCCTGAGATTTCAACCAAAGTCTTTTCGAAGTGTTTTTTTGCATTTGTTACAATTTTTTCCTCATCGGAACTTGGTCTTACTCTTAGATTTTTTTGACTAAATCTTTCTGCCATTTCATTTATATCCCTTTATTTAAGCCTAGTTCTTTAAAGAGACTTTGAACAAATAAAAAATTAATAAAAAATTTTTGTATAAAAGGTTGCACAATTACGGTGGGATGGTTTAGTATTTCCTTCTGGGCAAAAATATATTTTTTGCATTATTCAACCGATTACCTTAAATCTGATTTTTGGTAAATTTATGAATTTTCTAGAGATTTGATTTTGATCATTATTTCTTGCCAGAAGAAGGGTTTTCCCTTCAAATGAGTTATTCACTAGTTGTTTAACTCCGCACCTAGAAAATTTAAAAACTTAGGAACTGATGCTTTTATTGCGTCAAGAATAATTGAAATTCATTTTTGGTTATCTCGAGATGTACATGCAATATAAGTGTGAGGTCCCGTCAAGAATATATAAAAATGTCATCAATTGCTAACTTTTGGCTTTGATGCAAACGGATCTGAGATCTTGGAAAGTCACTTTAAAAATTTTTTAATGTGCACTCAATGTAATCCTTAAAATTTAAGGAGGCTGAAACTAAATACATAAACTGAAGTTTTTATTTGGGTAAAGCAATTCAATTTGAGTAGATTTATCTACAAAAGGATTTGAACACAACGGAGAGTTTGATCCTGGCTCAGGATGAACGCTGGCGGCGTGCTTAACACATGCAAGTCGAACGAACCTTCGGGTTAGTGGCGGACGGGTGAGTAACGCGTGAGAATCTGCCCTCAGGAGGGGGATAACGGTTGGAAACGACCGCTAATACCCCATATGCCTATTGGTGAAATGAATTTCGCCTGAGGATGAGCTCGCGTCTGATTAGCTAGTTGGTGAGGTAATGGCTCACCAAGGCTTCGATCAGTAGCTGGTCTGAGAGGATGATCAGCCACACTGGGACTGAGACACGGCCCAGACTCCTACGGGAGGCAGCAGTGGGGAATTTTCCGCAATGGGCGAAAGCCTGACGGAGCAACGCCGCGTGAGGGACGAAGGCCTCTGGGCTGTAAACCTCTTTTCTCAAGGAAGAAGATATGACGGTACTTGAGGAATAAGCCACGGCTAATTCCGTGCCAGCAGCCGCGGTAATACGGGAGTGGCAAGCGTTATCCGGAATTATTGGGCGTAAAGCGTCCGCAGGCGGCTTTTCAAGTCTGCTGTTAAAGCGTGGAGCTTAACTCCATCATGGCAGTGGAAACTGAAAGGCTTGAGTATGGTAGGGGCAGAGGGAATTCCCGGTGTAGCGGTGAAATGCGTAGATATCGGGAAGAACACCAGTGGCGAAGGCGCTCTGCTGGGCCATTACTGACGCTCATGGACGAAAGCCAGGGGAGCGAAAGGGATTAGATACCCCTGTAGTCCTGGCCGTAAACGATGAACACTAGGTGTCGGGGGAATCGACCCCTTCGGTGTCGTAGCTAACGCGTTAAGTGTTCCGCCTGGGGAGTACGCACGCAAGTGTGAAACTCAAAGGAATTGACGGGGGCCCGCACAAGCGGTGGAGTATGTGGTTTAATTCGATGCAACGCGAAGAACCTTACCAGGGTTTGACATCCTGCGAACCTCTTAGAAATTTGAGGGTGCCTTCGGGAATGCAGTGACAGGTGGTGCATGGCTGTCGTCAGCTCGTGTCGTGAGATGTTGGGTTAAGTCCCGCAACGAGCGCAACCCACGTTTTTAGTTGCCAGCATTTAGTTGGGCACTCTAGAAAGACCGCCGGTGATAAACCGGAGGAAGGTGTGGATGACGTCAAGTCATCATGCCCCTTACACCCTGGGCTACACACGTACTACAATGCTACGGACAAAGGGCAGCAAACTCGCGAGAGCTAGCAAATCCCATAAACCGTGGCTCAGTTCAGATCGTAGGCTGCAACTCGCCTACGTGAAGTAGGAATCGCTAGTAATCGCAGGTCAGCATACTGCGGTGAATACGTTCCCGGGCCTTGTACACACCGCCCGTCACACCATGGAAGTTGGCCATGCCCGAAGTCGTTACTCCAACCCTTGTGGAGGAGGACGCCGAAGGTGGGGCTAATGACTGGGGTGAAGTCGTAACAAGGTAGCCGTACCGGAAGGTGCGGCTGGATCACCTCCTAACAGGGAGACAACAAAATGTTTAATATTATTATTTTGTCACCTTAGGTCGATCGGTATCTCACGTTCTTAAATTAATTAAGAATTTCATTTCCTAAGTTTTTCTAGGTCACACCCATTATTTTTCCTGGGCCATTAGCTCAGGTGGTTAGAGCGCACCCCTGATAAGGGTGAGGTCCCTGGTTCAAGTCCAGGATGGCCCATATCTCTATGTTGGGGGTATAGCTCAGTTGGTAGAGCGCCTGCTTTGCAAGCAGGATGTCAGCGGTTCGAGTCCGCTTACCTCCACTGATTACCACCTCTTCCATAACCGGTAGAAAGGAAATGTTTTGAGTTGTGATCAAATTCTGAAAGAATCTAGCTTCCTAATGAATTCATTAAGATGCTGGACTCATTGGATTAATTTCATTGTTTTCAGAGAACCTTGACAACTGCATAGATTATTTTTAAAGACAATAAGCATCTTTAATGATGCAGATTTATTATTTGTGCGAATGCACTAATAACAATTCTATTAAGCTGATGCTTCAATTTTTGAAGTTATTGGTCAAGCTACAAAGGGCTCACGGAGGATACCTAGGCACACAGAGGCGATGAAGGACGTGGTTACCTGCGATAAGTCTCGGGGAGTTGGAAGCACACTTTGATCCGGGAATTTCCGAATGGGGCAACCCCATGTACGGCCAACTGAATATATAGGTTGGTGCGAGCTAACCCAGCGAACTGAAACATCTTAGTAGCTGGAGGAAGAGAAAGTAAATAACGACTCCCTCAGTAGCGGCGAGCGAACGGGGAACAGCCCAAACCGATAGTCTTGACTATCGGGGTTGTGGGACAGCAATATGGATCAACAAGTCTAGAAGAAACGTTTGAATGGCGTGCCACAGAGGGTGAAAGCCCCGTAATCGAAAGATAAGTTGACCTAGCTGTATCCCGAGTAGCACGGAGCACGTGGAATTCCGTGTGAATCTGCGAGGACCACCTCGTAAGGCTAAGTACTACTGTGTGACCGATAGTGAAACAGTACCGCGAGGGAAAGGTGAAAAGAACCCCGGGAGGGGAGTGAAATAGAACATGAAACCGTGAGCTTACAAGCAATGGGAGCCTGACTAATCGGGTGACCGTGTGCCTGTTGAAGAATGAGCCGGCGACTTATAGGCACTGGCGGGTTAAACCGGAAATGGTGGAGCCACAGCGAAAGCGAGTCTTAATAGGGCGTTTGTCAGTGTTTATAGACCCGAACCCTGGTGATCTAACCATGGCCAGGATGAAGCTTGGGTGATACCAAGTGGAGGTCCGAACCGACTGAAGTTGAAAATTCAGCGGATGAGCTGTGGTTAGGGGTGAAATGCCAATCGAACCAGGAGCTAGCTGGTTCTCCCCGAAATACGTTGAGGCGTAGCGTCTAGTGCTCCAGCAGGGGGGTAAAGCAACCATTTCGGTGCGGGCTGCGAAAGCGGTACCAAATCGATATGAACTCTGAATACCCTGTGTGTAACTAGGCAGTCAGACTGTGGGGGATAAGCTCCATAGTCAAGAGGGAAACAGCCCAGACCGCCAGCTAAGGTCCCAAAATTAACGCTAAGTGATAAAGGAGGTGGGATTGCCCAGACAACCAGGAGGTTTGCCTAGAAGCAGCCATCCTCAAAGGAGTGCGTAATAGCTCACTGGTCGAGCGATCCTGCGCCGAAAATGAACGGGGCTAAGCGTTATACCGAAGCTGCGGATAAATTTATTTATGGTAGGGGAGCGTTCTATGTAGGGTGAAGCGTTAGCGTAAGCGGACGTGGACGGCATAGAAGTGAGAATGTCGGCTTGAGTAGCGAAAACATGGGTGAGAATCCCATGCCCCGAAACCCTAAGGGTTCCTCCGGCAGGCTCGTCCGCGGAGGGTTAGTCTGGACCTAAGGCGAGGCCGAAAGGCGTAGTCGATGGATAACAGGTCAATATTCCTGTACCAGATGTGTTTTGAGAAGGGGGACGGAGAAGGCTAACCAGGCCAGATGTTGGTTACTGGTTCAAGCGTTCGAGGCTTTGAGAGATGGAGAAAACATCTTGAGCTAAGGCGTGAGTACGAGCTGCTACGGCAGCGAAGTTGGTGATGTCATGCTTCCAAGAAAAGCCCTATACTCGTTAAGACACAAATGCCAGTACCCGAAACCGACACAGGTGGGGTGGTAGAGAATACCGAGGGGCGCGAGATAACTCTCTCTAAGGAACTCGGCAAAATGGCCCCGTAACTTCGGGAGAAGGGGTGCCAGCGAGAGCTGGTCGCAGTGAAGAGGCGCAAGCGACTGTTTACCAAAAACACAGGTCTCCGCTAAATCGCAAGATGATGTATGGGGGCTGACACCTGCCCAGTGCCGGAAGGTTAAGGAAGCTGGTTAGCTTTTAGTGAAGCTGGCGACTGAAGCCCCGGTGAACGGCGGCCGTAACTATAACGGTCCTAAGGTAGCGAAATTCCTTGTCGGGTAAGTTCCGACCCGCACGAAAGGTGTAACGATTTGCGCGCTGTCTCGGAGAGAGGCTCGGCGAAATAGAATTGTCTGTGAAGATGCGGACTACATACACCCGGACAGAAAGACCCTATGAAGCTTTACTGTAGTTTGATATTGTGCTCGGGCTCTGAATGCGCAGAATAGGTGGGAGACATTGAAATAGTGCTTGTGGGTACTATTGAGTCATCGGTGAGATACCACTCTTTTAGAGCTAGGGTTCTAACGCTTACCCGTTATCCGGGAAGCGGACAGTATCTGATGGGCAGTTTGACTGGGGCGGTCGCCTCCTAAAAGGTAACGGAGGCGCACAAAGGTTCCCTCAGGCTGGTTGGAAATCAGTCGTTGAGTGCAAAAGCAGAAGGGAGCTTGACTGTGAGACCTACAAGTCGAACAGGGACGAAAGTCGGTTTTAGTGATCCGACGGTTCTGCGTGGAAGGGCCGTCGCTCAACGGATAAAAGTTACTCTAGGGATAACAGGCTGATCTCCCCCAAGAGTTCACATCGACGGGGAGGTTTGGCACCTCGATGTCGGCTCATCGCAACCTGGGGCTGAAGTCGGTCCCAAGGGTTGGGCTGTTCGCCCATTAAAGCGGTACGCGAGCTGGGTTCAGAACGTCGTGAGACAGTTCGGTCCATATCCGGTGTATGCGCAGGAATATTGAGAGGATTTCTCCCTAGTACGAGAGGACCGGGAGGAACGCACCTCTGGTGTGCCAGTTATCGTGCCAACGGTAAACGCTGGGTAGCCATGTGCGGAGTGGATAACCGCTGAAAGCATCTAAGTGGGAAGCCCACCTCAAGATGAGTATTGCCATGGCTTAAGCCAGTAAGGTCACGGGAAGAACACCCGTTGATAGGCTCTACGTGGAAGCTTGGTAACAAGTGCAGCGGAGGAGTACTAATAGACCGAGGGCTTGACCAAATAAACTTAATTTATTGTTTTTAATTTATATAATTTTCTATGCAGTTCTCAAGGTTCACCCTATCCTGGTGTTCATGGCGATGTGGAACCACTCCGATCCATCTCGAACTCGGTTGTGAAACGCATCAGCGGCGAAAATATTTAGGGGGTAGCCCCTTGAGAAAATAGCTCAATGCCAGGTAAAAATATTTAAAAGGGTTTACTCCTCTTGAGTAAACCCTTTTTTATTTTTGACATCTAGGACACCAATGGGTACTTCTTCCAGTAATTTTTTGTCTTTCAATTAAATTTCCACATTTACGACATTCTTTTCCATTTCTCCTATAGACATTTGTCTGTAAACCAAAATTCCCATTCTCTCCTTCCAAGTCCCTAAAATCGCTAAATGTAGTACCCCCAGAACCAATACTTTTTTTTAATACAGTTATAATTGATTCTTTAAGCTTCATTAACTCATTCTTTTTTATTGTTCGAGCTTCCCTAAAGGGTGAGATGCCAGCAGAGTATAAACTTTCATCCGCATAAATATTACCTATACCTGCCACAATTGTTTGATCTAATAAAATAGCTTTTATAGACTTTGTTCTTTTTGAAATAACTTTCTTAAGGTAATTTGCATCAAATTCTTTAGAAAATGGCTCTGGTCCTAATGAACCTAATCCTTTAATTATTTTGTTAAGCGATTGGTCTTTATTAATCCACCACATTTGACCAAAACTTCTTACGTCAATATATCTAAGCTCAATATTGTTCTTATCGAAAAATCTTATTCTTGTATGTTTACAGGGAGGAGTAGAGTTATTAATAAATTTGAAATATCCGGTCATTCTTAAATGGACTACAAGAAATCCGTTATTTTGAAAATTTTCTAGAGGAAATTGATCACTCTCATTTTGAACTTCTTTTAACTGAGCTATTAAATATTTTCCTCTTCTATCCCATTTATAAATAAGTGAGTTAAGAAGTCCTTTAATGAATTCTTCTTTATTTTTTGGGAATGCAATAGTTGAATCCCTACAGACTTCTACTTTTTTAATAATAAAGTTATTAAGTTTTTGCTCTAAACCTCTGCGAACTGTTTCTACTTCAGGTAATTCAGGCAATTATTTAAGCTTTCTCTAATTCACTTTCAGCGAAATTATTTGTATTTGCTCCACCATCAGTTCCGCTAATCCCAGCGTAATTTACTTTATCGAATCTTACTACACAGTTATATTTAATACCTGAGGTATCGACTGAAGCAACTTTACCTATTTCATTGTACCAATATGATTCTGGTCTTTTTACTCTTACGAGATCTCCTCTTGAAATTGCCATTACTATTAATTTAACTTTTTGTAGAATAACCCATCATTAATATTCTTAGACAAATTATTCACACATATTAATTAAAAGTTTTAACAAAAATCATTTATTAAATTATTTTCGAATTCCTCTTTAGCAGGCTTACTTCCCATCCATTTCCTGCCAGGTATTCTTACATCTAATTCCCTTTTATCACAATTGATTGAAAGAATCAGTTTTTTATTTTCTTGATTTAGTACGTTTAAAATTTTTCTATCATTATTATCTTTAGATGATTTACTTTGGATAACTATAGGTCCATAAATTTTTTTTTCTAACTCAAGTAATTCATTATTTTTTTTCTTTTCAGTTGTTTCATTATTTTCTAAATTAATTGTGTTCTTTTTGCTTATTATGAGCTTTTGACCAACTTTTATTGAATCAGGATTATTGAGATTATTAATTTCTATCAGTTCTATTACTTTTAAAGTATATTTGTTTGATATGTCAGTAAGATTTTCACCAGTTTGAACAATATGATAATTATTAATTAAATCTGATTGTTTTGTAAGATTTTCAGTAGATTCGGAGATAATTAGATTTTGGCCAACAAAGATATAATTTTCATCTTTTAAGTTATTCAATTTAATAATTAAATCTTTATTAATCGAATATAATTTTGAAATGCTTGATAATGTATCTCCACTTTTTACAATATGAATTTTGTTTAATTGAGTTTTTTCTTCTGTAATTGATTCTTTTCTAGCAATATTCTCAATTTTATTTTTTGCTGAAAATATTTTTTCTTCTGATTTCATCAATGAGTGATTAAAAAAATTAATAAATATGGCAATTACTAAAAATGCAAATTTCATAAAACTCACTATTTATTTAAAGATAATCTTTAAATTTAAAATCGCTAGGGTTTTTGAAAACAATTTAAGTAATTTAAACCTGAAAAATAAACTTTAAAAATTTCTTTACTCTTTCATAGGGGGGATACCGCAAATTTGAATCAAACAAAAAACCTTTAAAAGTAATAGATTTTTGATTTGAAAAATTTCGAAAACCTTCTTCTCCATGAAATTTACCAATACCACTTTGCCCAACGCCTCCAAACGGTAAATTTGGAATAAGGACTGGTAACATCACATCATTTATACAAATTGTTCCAGAGCTGGTTACTTTTGAAATATGATTATGGATTTTTTTATTGCCTCCAAATAAATAGATTGCTAAGGGTTTTGATGTTTGACTAATCTGTTTTAAAGCTGATTCCTCATTATTAATTCCAATGACTGGAAGAAGTGAACTGAATAATTCTTTCTGCAAAATATCTGTTTCATTTAATTTAGTTCTCAAAATTGTAGGAGATATTTTCAACTTTTTTTTACTAAAAGTTCCTCCAAATAAAATTCTTTTTTCTTTTTTAAATTGTTTGAGAATTTCTACAGTTGATGTAAATTGTTTTTTCTCCAATTTTGATAGGTTTTCGGAAATAATTGGATTATCTCCGTAAAAACTTACTATGTATTTCTTTAATTTTTCTAGAAAAATATTTTCAATTTCTTTATCTACAAAGATATGATTCGGAGCCATGCAGGATTGACCAGAATTAAAAAATTTACCCCAAACAATTCTTTTTGCAGCAACTTCTAAATTTGCATTCTTGAAAACAATTACAGGATTTGTTCCGCTTAACTCAAGAGTTAATGGAGTTAAGTTTTTTGAAGCTAATTTCATTATAGATTTTCCAGTTTCAGTACTTCCTGTAAAAAAAATGTGGTCAAAATTTTGTTCAATTAATTTTATGGATTGTTTACTATCACCCTCTACTGTTATTAGGACATCTTTGCGGAAATATTTGGAAGTAAGCTTTTTAATAAGTTTTGAGGTTGCAGGACATTTCTCTGATGGTTTTATAACTGCAGTATTTCCTGCTGAGAAAATATTTACCAATGGTTTTAAAATATAAAGTAATGGATAATTATAAGGACCAAGAATTAAGACACACCCAAGAGGTTCATAAATAACTTTGGAGGATGATGGAAAAAGATAAAAAGGGGTATCAATCTTTTTTGGTCGCATCCAATAATTGAGTTTCTTTTTTATAAGTGAAATTTCTTCTTTCACTAAAAGGATTTCTGAAAGTCCTTCAATTTCAGATTTGCCGAGATCAACAAAAAGTGATTTAATTATCTCTTTTTTATTTTCATCCAAAAGTTTAGAAACTATATTGATATGATGAATCCGCCATTTTATATCTTCAGTTTTACCAGTGAGAACTGTATTTTTTAATTTATAGATGTCTTCTAAATGAAATTTATCAGAAATTTTCATTTTTTACCTTTGAATAGTATTAAATATATCAGAGGATAAATTGTAAATAATTAAGGTTTTTAGGCAGTTAAATCAAAGCGAATGATTTATGAGAAATAATCAAATTTATTAATATTGCTTTTAAAAATTCAAATTTTTCTTGGTTAGTATATTTCTATGAGGGAAAAATTTTCAATTAGATTGATATCTATAAATGAAATACCAGAAGTAACAAACTGGGCAAGGTTAGAAGGATTTTCTCCTGGAATGGATGATTTATCAATTTATAGAAATACAGATAAACAAGGGGTATGGGTAGCTTGTTTAGACAATAATCCTATAGGCTCTATTGCGTGTATAAAATATAATTCCTCGTATGGTTTTATGGGTTTATTTATCGTTAAAAAAGAATTCAGGAATAATGGATATGGAGTGAGATTGTGGAAACATGCCCTCGAATATTTGAAAAATGTTGATTGTATTGGTCTTGAGGCTGCCCCAGATAGATTAAATGATTACGCAAAGTGGGGGTTTAGAAAATCTTCCATTACAAATCGATGGAAATTAAATGGTTCTCAAGATTTGCCATTGAGAAATTTCTATAAAGATCAATTTCATTCTTTTAAAGTTGTCCCGGGTAATAAAATTTCTTCTGAAGCAGTCTTAATTTATGATGATCAAAGAGAGCCTAGTCCCAGGCCACATTTTCTAAATGACTGGTTGAAAAATTCTCATGGTAATGTCAGTGCAATTGTCGATAATAATGGGATGTGCCATGGATTTGGCAGAATAAGACCTTGTGTCTTGGAGGATAATAGGCAAGGTTGGAGAATCGGACCTCTTTTGGCGGATACTCCACCACTTGCTGAACTATTAATAAGGAAGTTGGTTGGTGAATTAGATTCCCAAATTTTATTGGATTGCTCTAATCTGAATCCTTACGCAAATTATCTTTTATCTAGTTTGGGATTTGAGGTAATATCAAAAACTTACAGAATGTATAAAGGCATTAAACCTTCCTGCCCAATGAATCAAGTATACGGGCTTGCCTGCTTGGAATTGGGGTAATACCTTTTAAAGCCTGCATTTTACCTTTTGTTTCTGTAATACTGAAAGAAGTTTGTTTGATTAAGATTAACTTCCAGAAGTTTTCAAAATTTTTTCTACAATATCGGCGTTGATTATAGTGATCTCTCCATTGTCAATATTGGCAACTTGAAACAAGGTCCATGAATTTGGATTTCTAGCTCCTCCAATACAGTCGATAACTTGACCGACCCAATAATTTTCATCCTTTTCCTTAGTATCTTCGCAATTTTCTTTTTTAATTGCGACATAATCACCAGGCCTAACGAAAAGAAACTCAGGAGTTGCTGAGCTCACAATAAATAACTAATAGTATATAAGTACTATAGTAAGTTATTAGTTTTGTTGCTGAACTTTGAATTATTTAGCAAACTAGGGGTAATTCAAAAATAAAATGGAATCAACTGAAATTGCTATATTTTCAACATTATTGGGGTTAATCCTAGCTTTAACTGACGCTTATATAGAAAGAAATATTCCTGGATAATATTTCCAATTCATTATTTAAATTAAATAAGATTTAAGTTGATCTAATATGTCGGCACGGTTAGAAACTAATTTTGTAAAAACTAAATATATCAACCCTCCCATTGCGAGTCTTCCGTTAATTTTTTCAAACTGCTTTAGTTTTCTCAAAAAATACCCTTGCTGTTAAATAAAATTTAAAGGGTATAGAAAATAAAAAAGTATTGATTACTTCAAAATTAAAAAAAAATTATAGAAATGTAATTTCAAACACGAATTAAATTTAAAGCCAAGCTTCTTTCATCTCAAGATAAAGTCTCTCGCTCTCATCAGAATTAATTTTGCTGTCTGAATAGGATTGTTGCTGTTGCTGTTGTTGCTGCTGAGTTGAGTTAGTATTTGAATTTTGGACTTCGCTCATTAGAAGAACTTGATATTTGTGTTTATTCTCTCATATTTAGAGCTTTTTTTGTTAACTTAAATTCTTAAATTTTATTTAAATTTTCTACGTTTTTAATTTGCCTGTTTTGAGTGAATTTATTTCGCTACAGTAGTTTTGGTGTATAGGAATTTAACTTCCCAATATACAATTCCTAGGAAGATAGCACTTGCAATAATAATTTCAGAAATGGCTAACATTTTATTTTTCAATACTAATTTAATTTTGGTATCAATTTACACAGAATGCAATAGGTACTAATTACATTTTAGATTTTAAAAAATCTTATTTAATAAAATAACGCGTCGAGATAATATAAAATTTTAAGTTAGATACATATTCTTTCCGTGGGAAATTTCATAAATTCAATAACTCTTATACCTTTAATACCTTTAGTAACCTCTTTATTGATTTTTATTTTATTGGCAAGTTTTAACAGAACACTTAACAGGTTAACAAAACCAGTTACTGCACTGGTTGCATTATCTTTATTAAGTTCTGCTTTAATAAGCTCATTTGACTATTTTAAGAAAATAGAAGAAGAATTAGTTTTATCTGAATTTCTCAAATTTTTTGAAGAAAAAAATTTAGTTATACATCTCAATTTAGTAAATGAAAAAATTATAATTTTTTTCTCATTAATAATGATATTAATTATTGGAATATCTTTTTATAAATTGCCTAGAAAAAAAGGTTATGTTTCATTAATGATTAGCCTAGGATTAATTTCTTCTTCGGTGATACTCTCAATATTGCTAATAGATTTTTCAGCACTAATCTAAACTGTTGTAAGCATTGACAAAGCTTCGTTAAGTTCTTGAACATGATTTAATTCATCTTGAGCAATTTCTTTTATTTTTTGATCATTTGGGTTATCTATTAAATATTTAGAATAAGTTTCAAATGCATGTTCTTCGATTTTTATGTTGACATCATAAGCATAAGCTGGAGAGATGAAATAATAAAAAACCATTATCCAGTAATAGATAAGCACAAGGTGTCTCGCAAAAAATCTATCAATCCAGAACCTATCTCCTCCTCTTTTCTCCATTTCTTTAAGATGCTCAGTTTCGTTAATAGCTTGATAAAAATGTTCTTTCATTAAAATCATTGTTTTTTCATTTTTAATTCCTAGGGATTCTTTAAAATGAAGAACTGAAAGAAATGCAAAATAAGGTGATCTAGCTATTACTTCTAAAACCCAAAATCTTTGTAAAGATCTACCTGAGTATATGAAATCTAAGAAGTTAACAGTACTATTCAAAATCAAAGAATTTAATTTCTTCATAAATTTTGTTTTTCTTTAAGTATAATTACTCAGTGGCTCGGTGGCCATAATGTATTGAAGTAATTAACCAAAAATTAATATTTATAGTCTAAAAATTGTTACCTCCATTGAAATATTTTTTTTTCATGCATTAATTGGATAGATAAAAATTTTATATGACAACTACTGAAAAAATTGCAAATGCCAAAAAGAGGATAGATGAATTAGAAAGACTTATAAAATATTGGAATGATTCAGGCCATGATGAGGCAAAAATAGTAAATTTTACAAGGAAGATTGAAAATAAAGTTGCTTAGATTGTGATGATTAAGGCTGATTAACTTTATCTACTTAAAGTGATTAAATATATTTGGGGTTTCGAATATTGTTTAATTTATAAATAGAGCAATTAAACCTATTTTCAAAAACGGTAAAGAAGAAATAATCTAAAAGAAAAATTTATATGAAAACCTTTTCAAAAAAATATTTAGTCCCGATTAAATTTATACCATGGGTGTTTTGGGTATTTATATCTTTTATGAGTATATATTTGTGTAAGATAGCTTGGGTAAATTGAATAATTATTGAACCTAGCTTCTCCTTAGCCAACCAGGAGCACCGCCAAACCAATCCGATATATCATCTTCATTTGGGTTGAAATGATTTTCTTTATCTAGACCATCTATCCCAAATGATTGTAAGAGGTTATCAATACCCCCATCATTTTTTGTACCATTCCTTCTAAAGCTGTTAGCTTTTTTCAGCCAAAGAGAAATTGTTGAATTATGGTGCGCAAATTTCTCCACATATATCCTTTCTTCTAATGTAATTGATTTATCTTGAGCAATTCTTTTAATTATTCCTTGGATCTTTAGTCTTTTTTCATTACTAAGAAGCATTTTTATTAATTGATTATTCTCTTTATAGGAAGGATTACTAAAGATATCTTGTCAATGTTAATTTCAACAAATTAACTATTTTAAAAGGTATTTAAGCGAGAAAAGTCTTAAGACACTAAAAAAAGGTATCAAAAAGTAACTCATGATACGTTTATTCATTTATCAATCTTATGATTCCTACAAAAATAGATAAAAAGAATCTATTCATAAGGAAACTTTAAAATTAAGATAAGTGGAAGCAGTTGTTGCGCTATAGTAAAAATGTACTAATATTAGTACAGATGTATTATTAAGATATGAAAGTGATTTCATCTTCTCCTTATGCCACTTTTAATTCAAAAGAGTGGAATTCTCTAATAAGCAAAAATGCAAAGTTTGAAAATACTCCAATAAAGATTCAAAAAAAATTTTATAGAACTTTTACTCTTAAAAAGATTGACAAAGATCAACTTTTGCAAGAGAAGAATGAATTGCATCAACAAATGCAACTTGTATTCGGATAGAAAAATTATTAACTAACAATTTTTTTATTGAAAATTATTTTACGAGATCCAATTTTTTGTTAGATTAGTAGAAATATCAAGAAGGATTTAATTTGGCTGTAGATCGAGAACTTTTAAAAGAAGTTACCCAAGAACTTTGGAATACCGTAAAAAAACTAAGACCTGAAATAGATCGGCAAACTCGACTTCAATTAGTTTTAAAGGCCTTATTAACCATTGGAGATTTGCCAGATCAAATGCAAGCTGCCATGGTAGTAGGTGTTTGCGCAGAAATGGATAAGAGTGATGGTGATAATGTTGAAACTAATTCACAAACTAAAGATTCAAGCGGAGTTGATACTTCTACAGGCAGAAAAGTAGTTAGAAGAAGTTCAGCTAAATAAACCTTAAACGATCATCCTTTAATTTTCTTTGATTCGTTTTTATTAAGCCTATTGAATAGATAATATGAAATTACAAGTAAGAGAGGAACGAATATTGAATGTAAAGTCATCATTAATTCTGTTTGACCCATTCCTATAAGATTTGACTCATTTGGAAGTTGTTCTGACCAAGTGCCAACTAAATGCCAGGCTTGAGGAATTGATAAGAAAAACATATAAGAGCTATAAGTTAAGTTTATGTTCAGATAAAGATTATCATTCTTGAACGTTTTTGCTTTCTTTATTCTTATTTCTTAACTAAGTATTTGTAGCCATATAAAAAAGAACTTGATTCATAAATTTATTTTTTTAAGAAGACTTTTAAATTCTTTTTTGCCAATAATTTTTTCAGCTGCGTAAGCGCCACTTGCTGAAACAGCAGGAATTCCAATACCTGGAAATGTACTTGCACCGCAAGTAAATAAATTTTTCACTGGAGTTTTGCAGCCTGGAAAAAGACCTTTTGCTGCAGATAATGCAGGGCCGTAACTACCGCAAAAGGTATTGGTGAATTTTTTATGAGTGATTGGGGTTCCTAGCATCTTTAAATCAATCCTTTCATCTATATCAGGGATGAATTTTCGCACTGCATTAAGGAATATTGAACATCTTTCTTCTTTCAAATTTCTATATTCTAATTCCTTGGGATTTAGGTTTTTCCAAATTTCCCAAGGTTCATTTGCGGGAGTATAACCATGAAGAACATGTTTTCCTTCAGGGGCCATATTTTTATCTAAAACAGATGGGATTGAAAATACAGCTATATTTCTTTCTGCAATTATACCTTTTTCCCACTCGTTAACATGTATCGCATGTATTGGCAAATTTTCAAGACCATCAGCATCAAAACCTAGATGAATATGAAGGAAAGAATCACATTTATTAGGATTCAAAACTTTTGGATTCCATTTTTTTGAAATTTCATTTGGAATTAACTTTTTTAAATTCCAAACATCAGTATTCGTGACAACAGATTCACAACTATAACTAGAACCATTATTAAGAGTTATACCTGTGGCTAAATTTTTATTGAAGTTAATTGTCTTTACTCTCGAAGAAAGAATTAATTCTCCTCCATTTTTTTTAAATCCATTAATTAAGGCTTTTACGATAGATTCACTACCTCCTTTGGGGTATTCAAGGTATGAATTTGGTTCAAACCATTCGCTAAATAAAGTAGCCATCGCAGCTGTATTTGTATCATGCATTGACATACCACTTATCAAAAAGCTCAATAAATCAACCCAATTTCTGAGAAAAGGATCCTCTAGATGATTATTTACTAAATTCCCAAAGCCTTTATTAATTTTTGGTATTTGATTGATATTAGGTAAAAATTTTGAGGTTAAATTTATTAGATCTAAGAAATTTATTGATTCGGGAGAAAATGAGAGTAAAGGTATTTCATTTATTATTTGGCTAAGAGGTTTTATTCCGGAAATAAATGATTCCCATTCTTTAACAGATTTCTCACCTCTTAAAGTTTTAATTGTTTGTTTAAAAGGTTCTTCCCCCACATCAAGATGAAAATTGCCTTCGGGGACAATTACTTGCCAACCTTTGTATTGAAATAGTTCAACTTCTTCATCAAGTAATTTAAGAATTTGCCCTAGTGGATTAGTTGTCGGCCATTTACCTATTCCACTCCACAATGAAGGACCTGATTCGAAAGTGTAACCTTTTCTTTTGAAACTGTGTGCAACACCTCCCGGCTGAGTATGTGCTTCACATATAAGTACTCTCTTGCCTGATAAAGCTAAAATTGAACCACAGCATAGTGCTCCTATTCCACTACCTACTATTACAACATCGTACTTTTCCATTAAATATTAACTTTGCTCTTCTCGTAAAACTAATGAGTTTAGACAAATGTATTAGTTGATGTTGTAATACTTAGAACAACGGCAAGGAAAAATATGTAAGGAACTGCTTTTAGAGGTATGTATCCTTGACTTTTAGAGATAAAATCCATTGAATTAGTTACTTTATGTAAACATATTAACGGAATCTTGTTCCTTATGTGTGCCAAAAAAAATATTTTTTTGGAAATATATTGAAACAAAGAAATCTTTTTGGAGAGATTTTTAAACAAAAAACATTTTTTATAGAGTTATCTTAGTATTTGATTTTTAGATTAAAATCTATTGTGAATCACTTCCCTGATATTAATGAGATAAAGCTATTAGAAAAAAATTCCCAAAAAAATGGTAGCGGAATTTTACATGAGGAATTGTTAGGGATATGGAAGTTTAAGTATGTATGGGGAAAGGAGTCAGATGAAATCAAAAATATACCCAGTTCGATTCTCCAAGTATTGTCGGCAAGACTAGAATTGAAAAGTAAAAATAAAGAGGATCAAATAAATTATGAAATAAAAAATTCAGTTAATTTCGGATTATTAAATATTACTTTTTTAGGCAGAGCAGAATTAAAAGGCATTAGACCTTTATTGGTTTTCTATTTTGAAGAATTGAAAATTAGTATTAGTAGTTTTCCTGTATTTAATAAGAAATTAAAAAAACCTGAAGATAAAAAAATGCCTTTTTTCTCACTTGTAGGAATTAGCACCAAAGATAATTGGTTATGTGCTCGAGGGAGGGGCGGAGGGCTTGCATTATGGGTTAATTCTTAATTTAGTGGTATTCTCCTGGATGATCTACCTTTCTTACAGTAACTTTATCAACTTTTTGTCCATTAAATCTTAAGAGATCATCTCCTGAAAAGTCATAACCTAAGCGTTGACCTATTAGGGCTACATCATCTGCTGTAGAGGATGTCGTAACCTGCTTTTTTAATTCTTCATCAGATTGCATCTTAATTAAAAATTTTCTTATTTCAGAAAAACTCATTACTAGAATTTGATTGATTGATGTTAAAGAAATTTATAAAGTCTTTTTCTTAGCAAGAACAAGATAAATAGATAATCATTATACTATTTTTATGACTTACTTATTCCTCTATTTAGTTGGCATATTTTTAATATGGTGGACTTATAGTGTCGGTTGGCTTGAGGCGCTCAAAACAGTAGTTAAAGTTTTAGTTCCCTCAGTGCTTATTATTTTATTTAACATAAAAGCTGGAAGATTACTTTTTAAAAGTCCTGTAGTCGGTTTATTAAGCGCTTTGCCTACCTCTATTTTTATTTTTAGAGGTTCATTGCCTTTAGTTAGTTATATAAATAACTGGATTGAAAATAAAATAAATAAGTATGATGATTCGGAAGTTATAGATACTGATTCTGTGCCTTTAGATGATTAATTTAATCAAATCCAAGAAATAATTCTTTGTGTACAACAAGAACATCAAATAAAGTTGTTCCATGAATAGGACTTAATGGGATTTTGTCTATATTCAATGCTTCTGCGCAAATTAAATGACCATCCCATTTTGTATTGTGATCACTTATTTCAATTGACCACTCAATTACTTTTTTGAAATGATCTGGCATTTCCGAACCAATTTTTCTGCAAATTTGACATAGAACTGACAAAAGAGGAGGTTTTGATGGCCTTTTTAAATCTTGAATAAGACTAGGTTGTGTAAAAACACTTGTATAGCGGATGTAGTCTATCAATTCATATTCTTCATTAGTAAGAGCTGCTTTATCTAATGCTCTTTCAAATTCGTCTATAGGGGTTATGGGCCTGTCCAAGATATTATTTTTTGCTGTTTTCTGAATCTATTTTTTCTTGATTAATTTCATTGGTTTGATTGCTTTCTATAGATTTAGGAGATTCATCTTTATCTTCTTCGTTCATAACTTGATCAATTTCATTTTGAAATTCATTCGACGCTTTTTTAAGACTTTTTAAAGTTTTACCAAGCTGTTTCCCTAATTCTGGAAGCTTTTTTGGACCAAAAATTAAAAGAGCTAAGATAAGTATTACAGTAACTTCAGGCAAACCTACACCAAAAATATTCATAACTGATAACTATTTAACTAATTAGGAAATCTACTATTAAATATAGACAAATCATGTGAAAATTTCATTCTCGGAACAGCTTTTTAATATTAAAAAATTTTGAAAAATATTATTGTTATTAATACTCCTTTAAAGAAAACTAGCCAAAGTAATTGATAATCACTCAATTTTAATTTTTTTTGGTACCAATTTATAAGAGTTTTATGTTTATCTATTAATTTTCTCATTTTCACCGAGATTATTTATTACTGTCACTTATTTTATCTTAATTTCTTTTATTATTTATTTTATAGAAATCCTAGATTCTACTCAAATTAGGTTATTCTATTAAATTTTAATCTTTTTCTAAATTAATTTTTTTCTAAATTATGAATCTATTCGCTAAATATTTACTAATTAAAAAAAAATGAAGTACGTATTTGTTGTTTTTTACCTTTTTTTTCTAATTTATCCAGCTGAAGCCGTTACAACAAAAATGTTTAAGGTATTGGATACGTGTGCAAGATATCGACTCGGTGAGATTAATGCTAATAAGGCTATAGAAAAACTAAAATTAACGAATTCTTCCACTATTCAGCCAAAGGACCTAGTAAAAAAATATTGCTCAGTATTTACACCAAATGAAAAAATTGAATTTTAATCTTAGCAATACATATTTAATTATTCTTTTTCGAATAATCTTTAGTTTTGTTTCGTATTTCTTTAACTTTTTTAAAATTAGTTATTTTTAAGTTAAAAATAACTCCCAAAAAAAGAATAAGAAATAAAAAAATATAAATTATTAATTCCATATTATTGAATTAATAAATACACCCTAATTAAATTCACCCTAGTTTATTTCAATAATTTTTTAGTATCTTTTAAAACAAAAAAACTTACTTTAATATCAGTTATTTGCTTTAAGGCCACAAAAAAAACATATTAACCTCTAATATGGAACTTTATAAGAATCATTGTGAAGATTGGAGATAAAATTCCAGAATTTTCTTTACTGGATCAAAATGGAGTTAAAAGATCAAATAAGGGATTAAAAAATCCCCTTGTTTTGTTCTTTTATCCAAAAGATGATACGCCGGGTTGCACTATAGAAGTTTGCGGATTTAGAGATAAATATGACTTATTTAAAGTATTAGGTGCACAAGTTTGGGGAGTAAGTAATGGAAGTACCTCAAGTCATCTGGCATTTGCCAATAAAAATAAATTACAATATCCATTACTGTGTGATACGAATGACGCTCTTAGGAAAACTTTTAAAGTTCCTAAAGTATTAGGTTTTATGGATGGTAGGGTAACTTACGTTATCGATCGCAAAGGGACAGTTAGGCATATTTTTAGAGATTTATTGAATGGTCCTGAACACATTAAAGAGGCTATTAGAGTACTTAAGGAAATTCAAAATCAATAAATTATTAATCAAAGAATTTTAGATTAATTACTTTTGTTTTATTATGGTTTCAGCTTTTTTAAATATATGAAGAAAATGGGAATGCAGGCTGTTGATCTTGCTATTGAAAATGGAGTTGATCTTGACGGTACTCCAATCCCTCAAAAAATGCTAGATCTATACAATAGGATTATGGATGAGGAGAATAAAAGACAAAGGAGTGGTGTTAAAAAATCAATGAGAAATAGATGTGTCAAAACGGGTTCTAAGCATTTTGATAAAGAAACATTGAATCAATTATTAATTGACTCGGGATGGGAAGGTCTTAAAGAAAAGGAAATTTTATTTTTTTATAACTAAAAAAAATTTTTTTTAATTATCTTAAAAATCACTTATGGTAATTATTTATTTAAATTAAGAAACTGAGAAATAATTAAATATTTTTATAGATCTAATTTTTTAAATTATTTAAACCATCCTTTTTTTTCAGAGGGAATTATCTTCTTTTTTTCAGCTTTTGTTTTATTACATGCTTTTTTGAAAGCTAAGTTGGCTTCTATAACTGTAACTATTGATATAAAAAAAAGACCAGAAATTCCAATTATTTGTTCACTTTGAGAGGGTTCTGAATCTCCTTGTAAAAACAAACCTAAAGCAAACCATGAAGTACTAGCAGTGATGGTAAAAAAATAGGGTTTCCATCTTCTTTGATATAAGTAACCCGATCCTAAACCAGGAAGAAAATTTAAAAAAGATGCTACCCAACCTTTTGAATATGAAAGTATTTCGTCTTTCGAGGGATAAGACATCTAAATTAGGTATTTATTAAATGTGAATTTATATAAGCAAAAGATATTGCTGCACAAACGATCCAGCTAAAGGGTAAGAACATTCTTATCTTTTCTTTATTATTTTTCATGAGTTAATTATGGAAAATATTTTTAAAATCTGTGGATTTAATGGATACCTTAAGATTAAAAGAATTAAAAAAGACGGTTAAAAACCGTCTTTGGAAAAAAATAATTTCTCTAAAAATAAATTATTTATCTTTTGAGGCTGAGAGTACTTTAAGTTCTTTTTTTACTTCTTTTTCTCTCTCTTCAAGATGTTTTAGTTGAGCTTTAAAAGCATCTTCAAGTTTTACTTTTTGTTTTGTAATTTCATCAAGCTCTCCTTGATGTTGGTTTTTCTTTAACTCCCTCATTTCACTATCGGAAATAATATATACTGGGCGATATGAAGGTGTTTCAAAAAGAAGATCAAACATTGAATACATAAGTGACCTTTGAATTAGTACAAACTCAATATCTGATAATTATTTGAAATATGAAAGGATAAATACCGAAGATATTGATACGGCAAATACACCGAATTTCGGTTTACCTAACTTAACCGCCCAGTATTTACCCCCCATATTTTGAGTTATGTTTTAAAGTTTTAGAAAGATAATTCAAAAATTCAAAATTAAGAAGAAATAAAATGGATTTAAAAATTACTAAAAAATTAGTAATACCCTCCAACGAAATTAAGTGGCGATTTTCCAGATCTTCCGGTCCTGGAGGGCAGAATATCAATAAAATTGAAAGCAGAGTAGAGATTATTTTTAATTTAGAAGATTCAAAAGTCCTAAATTATTATCAGAAAGCAATACTTAAGAATAATTTGAAAAACAAATTAGTGAAAAATAGTTTACAGTTAGCGGTTCAAGAACATAGAAGTCAATTACTAAATAGGCAGCTAGCTTTAATGAAATTAAGTTCAATCATAAAAGATGGCTTAAATAAACCATTTAAATTAAGAAGATCTACAAAACCTACTAAAGCATCGCAAAAGAAAAGAGTTGAGTTAAAGAAAAAACATGGCGAATTGAAAAAAAATAGACAAAAAGAAAAAATATATCAAGTATAAGAAAAATAAATAAATATTTACTTCGTAAATTGTAATGAAAGCATATGATTAATTTAATTTCATTTTGGTTTATTGAATTCAAATAATGATTTTTGGTTAATTGATTCCAATTTTGTAGGGGTGATTCGTTTTTATAAAGATAAAGATTATTCTGATAAATCTATTACTTATATGTTTATTGAAGAAGGGATTATTATGGGAATTCATGGGGAAAATGCTCCATTAATGAAAACTAGAAAAAAAATTGTTATTGAAGAAGCAAGATTATTATGGAAAAAATTGTCAAGTGAAGGTTGGCAAAAAACATACCCAAGATGGTAGAAATTTTTTTATACCATATAACTTTTATTTAAAACTTTGATTTTTCTCTCAAAAGTCTAAAATTCAAAAAACAAAAAATTGCTATTAAAGATATTCCAAATATTCCACCAAGGGGGTTTGTATTTATAGTTCCTGGACCAACCAACCATTTAGGTGCATTTTTTGATATTGCTAATAACCCATTATTTGTGATAAACCATAATCCAACAAGTCCTCCATGTAATCCAATACATCCCCACAAAGAGTTCTTATCTTTTAACCTTACAAGAGATAATAAAATACCTAGCAAAAATAATCCAGTAAGTATGCTTAGCATCTGCAAAAATGGCAAATCAAATCCTATATGAACTATGCTAAAAATTAATGCTTGTCCAAAGATTGCTTTTTTTAATCCAAATTGGTTTTTCAATTCCTCCAGAAGCCAGCCTCTAAAAATAAGCTCTTCTGCGAATCCAACACCTAAAATAAGATAAATTGCATTTATAAATGTATCTTTAGAAATTGTGCCTATCCAATAACCCCATTTTGTTCCAATTATTGGAATTAAAATTAGAGATATAAGGACTATTGATAATAAGAAACCTCTAAAAAAAAAGATAAATAAATTTATATTTTTGTCAATTTTATTAATTCCAAGTAATGTCCAAGTATTTTTAACACCCCAGCGTAATTTGAACCATCTTGGTAAAGAAAAAACATATATTAAGAAAGTAAAAATTGTACCTATTAAAGAAAGATTTTCTTTATCAATACCTAATAAAAAAATAGGAGTAGCTAAGATCCATCCACAGATGTACAAAAAAGGAATAAAAATTATTGTTGATAATAGTTTTGGACTTAAAAGAAACATTCCAAAATATATATTTTTAATCCTTTCATAAAAAATATTCATATCAATATTCTAAAAGTTTTAATTATTTTAGATAATTGAAAAAATATAAATTTTGATCATTATTATAATTTCACAAAATAGTAAATTATTTAATATTTAATTTATTATGGTTTCGCTAGGGAGAATTAACCGTTTTTCTTTAATTGAGAAATTAGAAGGGACTAAAAATTCTTCCTTTGAATTTGATAAAAAAGATGCCCACCAAGAGAAAGTACTATTGCTTAAAATTGCTAATTTTGA
Organism: uncultured Prochlorococcus sp.; assembly: GCA_902618795.1. Classification (GTDB taxonomy): domain Bacteria; phylum Cyanobacteriota; class Cyanobacteriia; order PCC-6307; family Cyanobiaceae; genus Prochlorococcus_A. The sequence continues at coordinate 49,883 of CACNCF010000003.1, read as the reverse complement.
ACATCTAATTAGATTAAAATCATTTTTAATAGAATCTGATTTTAAAATTGATATTTGCAAATCGGTAAAATAATTTTTGAGTTCTTTTATTAAATCTTTTCCATAACTTTGATCTTCACAAATTACCATAAAAGTTTTTGCCCCTTTTGAGAGAAAATATTCTATTGAATTTTTGTAATAATCAAGTTTGCAAATATTTAAGTTATTTATTGAAAGAAAGTCTCCACCTCTAATATGAATCACTACGTTTTTATTACAAATTTTGAGCTGTTCTTTATTCAATTTAATTTTTTTTAATTTTAATGCACTGAATAAAGAATGGAGCTGTTTAAATTCCCAGTTTTGATTGAAATAACCATCTAAAAATAATAATTTTTGTCTCAAAAAATAAGATTTATGATAATTAAAATTCCTATCATTTATTCCAAATAAAGGCAAATAACTGCCAAATCTTAATCCTGCAGAACTTCTGGCAAATAATTTAGTCAATAAATTTAGTTTTCTAGAATTATCGAAATATAGCCAATCAGGTATTTCAAAAATATAACTTAGACAATTTTCTCTTTTAGGTATATGAATATCTCCTAAAAAAGAAATAATAACTTTTTCTCTGTGGCGTCTATATTTAAGTAATGCTGCAGTCTGAAATAATTGATTACCCAATCCTCCTACCATTCTAGAAAAAAGCATTCTCAAAATCTAATAAATTTAATTAAGAAAAAAATTTTTATATTTTTTTATCTCTAAAACATTATATAATTTTAATTTATCAGGAATTTGATATTCATTGGAAACAAAGTATATTTATAAAGAAAATAAACAATTTTTATTTAATATTATTATTCCAGTTTTTAATTCAGAAAAATATATAAAGAAATGTCTTAATTCAATTATTAAGCAAACATATAAAAATTATCAAGTAAATGTAATTGATGATTGCTCTACTGATTATTCTTATGAATTAGCATTAGAAATTTGTAATAGGTATGATAATTTTGATATATGTAAGAACCCAAGGAGGCTAGGTGCTTTAAATAATATTAATAAGTTGCTTAGTTTAAATATAGAAGCACCATCTAAGACAATTAATATATTAGTTGATGGAGATGACTATCTTTATAGCGGCGACGTTCTAGATATTTTACATGAAAAGTATATAAATACTAATTGCTTAATTACTTATGGTTCTCATCTATCATCTAAAGGAGTTCAAGGAAAAAAATATCCTAGTTTAATAAGAAAGCTTAATTTATATAGAAAATATTTTTGGTATGCTTCTCATCTAAAAACATTTAGACATGATTTGTGGCTTTCTATCAACAAAAGTGATTTTCTTACCAATAATGGTCATTATTTCTCTGTTGCATCAGATTTGGCAATAATGTTCCCAATGTTAGAGATGGCAGGGGATCGGCAAGAGTTTATTAAAGAAATACTATATGTATATAATGATAAAAATCCTATTAGCGATCATAAAATTAGAAGAAAAGAGCAAATATTAGCGGCTAAAGAAATTAGAAAGAAAAAGAGATATAAGTCGAAAAAATTTATATAGAAATTTGAATTTATAGATAGTTTGATTTTAAAATTTTTTCAATTTTATTATTGATAATACTAGTTCAAAAAAGTTAAATCTTTTTATATTATTTGATTTTTCGTTTTTTGTTAAACGAGATAAATCCCTATAAAATTTCCTAGTAACTTTATCTTCTTTCTCACTAGGCCATAGTAAGTCTGAGCCCTCTTCATATTCTTCTTTATATCTTTCTCTATTCAAATTCTTTTTATATCGTAATAATTTAAATTTTACTTATTGCAAATGCTTAAAAGTGATGTTTATTAAATTTGTGTATTTATTTAAAATTTATGCTGATTAATCTTTCAACTTTAGTTTTTACATTATTATCTCCATTGCTTATTTTTGCAGTAATAGTATCGGTTTACTTATTTCATTAGGATGTATTTACAAATAAACTTAATTAATTTAAGGGTGTATTATGCCTACTTTTTCTAATGCAAATGATAAAACTGCAATTACAGCCATTAGTGTTAAGATCTTGTTCTTTTTGATGAAATCCATAATGCATATTAATAATCTATTTATTAAATTCTTATTTAAAATAATAAATAATTAAAATTATTATAACAATCACAATGGAACCCATATATGTAGGAGATTTAATTCCCTCAATAGCTTCTTATAAAAAGATAATTGAAAAATATGACAAAGGTTTAAAAGAAGGGGAATTTTATGAAGAACCTATTTGAGGAGATTTTAATTACCCTGATTGGTAAATATGCTTACTACAAAAATAACTTTTGCCTTGGCAGATTGGATTAGAGAGTGGAGTAAGTGCCGAGATAAGAATCCTTCTATTGATGAGTGTGTAAACTTTGTTCAGTGGAAATTAGAAGATTATAAACTTTCTGATAGTGATAAAAGAATAATTGAATCTATTTTGCTATATGAATCTGAATAAATAAGGGATTATAGACTTTAATTTTTATATTTATCTATAAAAAACAAAGGATCATTAAAATCCTCTTACAAATTAAGAAAAAAGTAAATCAGCATATTTACGGATTTACTGTAAATATAAAAAGGAGTAATTTATAAATGTTGAGTTCGGAGGCAATCTAAATGATTGATAGTCCGCCTGAAATTTAGCAAATTCCAAAATATAGGAAGCGTATTCCTGAGAATGGGATTATTCGAAAATTTAAGTTCAATCAATTAGTCTGATAAGACTTCGCTTTATAATTACTAGCGACAATAGGGACTGAAATTATCGAGAGAAATCCCCGCATTCACGTATTCTAGGTTTATGAGTAAATAGACTTTAAAATATGTAATTTTATATCCTGTAAGAAGGAAATCAAATATTAAAAAGGACTGTACAAGCAGTCCTTTTTTTTTAACAAATTTCTTCTAAACTAGACTTTTTTTTGGATAATATGGATTAATAAAGTGATTAAAAATATTTCAAAATGAAAGATCAAGTCTTGTTTCCAAAAATTGAAGTACGTGAAAAGGGTTTTTTACAAGTAAGTGATATTCATACTATTTATTGGGAAAGATCTGGTAATCCAAATGGCAAAAAAATTCTTGTTATTCATGGAGGTCCAGGAGGAGGAAGTCAACCAAGATATAGAAGATACTTTGACCCAGATAAATTCGATATTATTCAATTTGACCAAAGAGGTTGCGGTTCTTCAACTCCTTTCTCCGAATTAAAAGAAAATACGACCAATCATTTAGTTGATGATATTGAGAAATTAAGGATTCTTTTAAAAATAGATACTTGGCATTTGTTTGGTGGATCTTGGGGCTCAACACTTTCACTTATATATGCGATTAAAAATCCCTCAAGAGTTATCAGCTTAACTTTGCGAGGAATATTTTTATGTAGAAAGTTTGAATTATTATGGTTCTATCAATATGGTGCAAGTGAGATATTCCCCGATGAATTTGAAGAATATATTTCTGTAATACCAAAAGAAGAAAGAAATGATTTAATAAGTTCTTTTTATAAATATCTAACATCTTCAGATGCGAATCTTAGATCAAAAGCAGCAGCAGCTTGGACAAAATGGGAACTCTCAACAAGTCATTTAATAAATAAAAAATTTGATTTTGATAAGTCTGAAGTTAATTCTTTTTCAGATGCCTTTGCAAGGATCGAGTGTCATTATTTTATTAATAATATTTTCTTAGAAGATGATTTTATTTTGAAAAATATAAAAACAATAGAATCGATTCCAACAAAAATAATTCAAGGGAGGTATGACGTTGTATGTCCTGTTAGGAGTGCATGGGATCTAAATAAGAAATTAAAAAATTCTGAATTAATTATTGTTAATGATGCTGGTCATTCAATGAGTGAAAAGGGCATTACTAAAGAATTAATAAAAGCTGTAAAAGGAATTCAAAATCTCTAAAAGAGAGAATATTCCTTTAAAAATTAAAGGCCATTATCTTCAATATTTTGTGCAATACTCCTAAGAAGTTCGACGATATCAGAATCTTCGCATTGAGTATCTTCTTTGAGCAAAATGCACTCGTCTCGAATACTTACATTAGTACTCCACCATATACCAGAACTATTGGTATCGTCCCATTGAAATCTTTCAGACATGATTAATAAAATCTAATAAATACATTAAAGCTTGCATTAGTTCATCGTGGAATTATTTATTTAATTTCAAAATTTAAAAACTTTCCTAGGCGCTAAAAGAAATCTGGAAATTTCTGACAATAAAATTTAGAAATCTAATTTCAGTTCGTATTGTTTTCCCTTTTCCTTAGAAACATTTTTTTTATTATTTATGTTTTTTCTAGGCCTTTTTCTAGAGCCATGCTTTAAATAAATTTCTTTTGAGATATCCCAATATCCATCCTTTTTAGTGATTTCCTGAATTTTCTTCTTTGCAGTTTTAGTGCTAATTGGAATGTCAATTATTGGTCTTATGTAATTAATTTGTTCATATTCTTCTTGATTAAATCTAGATAGTAGCCATGGTTCATGAATGAAATTAAGTGATATATCTTTTAATTCTGGTATCCATTTTTTTATAAATTTACCTTGAGGATCATGATCTTTTCCCTGCTTAATAGGATTATAAATTCTATTCGTATTTATAGAGGTAGTTCCAGATTGCATTTGGCATTGGTTCCAATGTATTCCAGGCTCATAATCTACAAATTTATTTGCTAATTCAGAACCTGAATCTTGCCATGGTAGCCATAAATTATAGCTAGCAAAAGACATTAACATCGCTCGCATCCTGAAGTTAATCCATCCATTGAAATTTAATGAACGCATACATGCATCTATAAAAGGAAAGCCCGTATTACCTGAACTCCATGAATAAAGTAATTCATTATTTTTTTCTCTAATATTTTTAAAAAAAGGATGGTATTCCCTAAACTCTAGTTCTGGTTCACTTTCAAGTTTCTGAATAAAATGACAATGCCAAGTTAATCTGCTTTTTAACATCGTAGAATTATTGTTTTTTGATATATTTGCCTTTTTAAAAATTTCTTTTAATGAAATGCATCCCCAACAAATATATGGGGATAATCTTGTACAACTATCAAATGATTTTTCTGGGCTAGATATATCTTTTGAATAAGAATCTAATTTATTACTAAAGAAGTATTGCATTCTCTCTAAACCTCTCTTTCTTCCGCCTTGCATTCTTCCTGGACACTTTTCATTTTTAAAGGAAAAAATCTCGTCTGAGGGTATTTCTCCAATATTAAAGTTAATAGGATTAATTCTTAATGGAGCTTTAAGTAAGTTTTTTTCGGAATTTTTTTGCCACTTTTTAGACCAATTATTCCTATCTAAATTTCCTCTAAAAACTGAAAATTGTAGAAATTCCTTCCAAATAATATTTTTGCTTAAAGCCCATTCTCTTACTTTTTGATCTCTTTTATAAGTAAGCCAATCTCCGGTTTCTTGATGGCTATATATACCTTTGATTTTAAATTTTGAACTAATTTCATTAAATATATTAATAACATTCCCAGTCCTAATAATTAATGGTTGTCCAATCTCAGCAAGTGCATTTCTTAAATCTATTAAACTTTCTTTGCAAAATTGCCATTGTCTATCTGAATGAGTATTTTGTCTCCAAATATCTAACTCAATAATATAAATAGGTAAAATATCATTGTCTTTTATAGACTCACAGAGAGCTTCGTTATCAAAAACTCTTAAATCTTTCTTAAACCATAAGATATTTATTTCTTTCATAATTTTTTCTTTTAATCCTAGAAAAATAAGATTAAGTTTGTAGTTAAAAAATATAAAAAATTTTAGAATAACTAAAAATCAAAAAAATGAAAATAACAAAAAAACTTTGGGAGGATAATTATGAGATTGCTTTACTAAGTTTAAATACAAAATTTGTTCAAGGTTTAAAGAATGGAAGTCTCCCTAAAAATATATTTCAAGAATATTTAGCTCAAGATTATTTCTTTTTAGAGACTTTTGCTAAGGCTTATGGTCTTGCTGTTTCCAAATCAAAAGATAAGTACTCAATAAGGAAGTTAAGTGAACTGTTAATGGGCGTTTCAGAGGAGTTAATACTTCATGAAACGTATGCAAAAGAATGGGATATTAATTTGTCTAATAACTATATAAAAAAAGCAACTAAAAATTATACAGATTTTCTTGATGATACTTCCAAAAGACTTAGCTCTGTTGAAATAATGTTTGCAATGACTCCATGTATGCGACTTTATTCTTGGATAGGAAAAAGATTGTATAAGGAGGATTTTGACATTAAATATAAAGAATGGATAATTACTTATTCTGATGAGAGCTTTGAAAAGCTAGCAGATTCACTTGAAAATCTTATTGAGGCAAATAAAGAAACATATGATATTAATCAGGCGAAATATTTATACAGAAGAGCTATGGAATTGGAGTTAGATTTTTTTAATGCATATTCAGATTTTTGATTTAAATTAAAATTTATTTATAGTACTTTCAAAAACGAGTTAATAAATTATGTATTCTAAAATTGCACTTTCAATAGGCGGTAGTGACTCTGGGGGTGGAGCAGGCATACAGGCTGACTTGAGAACTTTCATGGCCCTTAAAGTACATGGATGTTCTGTTATTACATGTATTACCGCACAAAATAGTATAGAGGTTACATGCGTTCAACCAGTAGAGAAGAATACTTTATTAAATCAGTTAGATACTTTATTTGCTGATTTTGCTATTGATGCCTTAAAAACTGGAATGTTATTAAATGAAAGGATAATTAATGATACTGCTTCAAAATTAAATACATACAAAATAACAAAAATTATTGACCCAGTAATGGTTACAAGAACTGGTTCTAAATTACTGGAAGATTCTGCTATTAATGCTTATAAAAAACTCTTATTACCAATTGCTGATTTGGTAACTCCAAATATTTATGAAGCAAATCTTCTTTCTGGTTTAGAAATAAGGAGTAAAGAAGATATCGAAAATTCAGCAAAAAAAATTATTAGTCTTGGAGCTAAAGCGGTACTTATAAAAGGTGGCGGTTTAAAAGATATGAAAGGGAAGGATTTTTTCCTTGACTTAAATGGTAGAAAAGAGTGGCTTTTTAATAATTTTATAAATACAAAAAATACCCACGGTAGCGGCTGTACTTTGAGTGCTGCTATTTGTGGTTACAAGGCTTTAGGTTTTGATCTATTAGATTCCATACAAAAAGCGAAATTATTTGTTGAGAAATCTTTAGATAAATCTTATAAAATAGGCTCTGGCCCTGGTCCCTTAGGCCATCATTAATTATTTATAGAAGTGGAGTTAGAACCACCATTTTCTGTAGGGCTTTTTTAAAAATAAGATTTCTTCAGTCTCCCATCCTCCCTCCAACCACTCAAGATGCTCAAGTAATAAAGACTCACTTTCCCTTTTGCTTAATTGCCCAATTCTATTAGCAATACCATCGAACCTTGCTTTCATCAATTCCTCAATCTTGATGTTATTCATAGGTTAAATAATAAATTTTTTCTACTCTTACTTGTATACATTTTCTTGTCAACGATTTAATTTTATTTGTTTACTAGCAGTTCTTAAATATGTATTAAATACAACTTTTTAAAATAGATAGTAATTAAGACTTATTCACATAGATTTAATTTAAGACTAATTTATAAAAAAATACTTTAACTATGAATAAAGAAGAAACAGCAAAGCAAAAAACTATTTTAAATGTAGGCTATTGTGAAACGACCTCTGAATGGCTCAATAGAATCATTACTGAACTGGCAGATGAAAATAAAAATTTTGTAGATTTGTCAGTTATTTGTGCTTAATTTTTTAGAAAATATAGTTTATTTTGATTTATTTTCAGTTAGCTTTTAAGTATAAGAGAAATTTAAAATATATTTTTGTGATGTGAATCCTAATAAAAAAAACATAGAAATAATTAAACAATTAAATTTATCTCCTCATCCTGAGGGTGGATGGTTTAGAGAGATAGTAAGGAGTGAGAATTCTCTAATAAGGGAAGATGGCCAAAGTAGAAATTTTATCACGGGAATTTATTATCTTTTGGAGAGAGATGCAAAAAGTGCTTGGCACAGAGTAAAAAATGCTGATGAAATTTGGATTTATTTAAGGGGCGATCCACTGAATTTATGGTGCCTAGATGATGATAATAAGTTAATAAGAAATTTAATTTTAGATTCCAATAATCCAGTAGAAATGATCCCATCTGGATATTGGCAAGCTGCAAAAAGTACAGGCGAATTTACTTTAGTGAGTTGTTGTGTTGGACCTGGCTTTGATTTTAAAGATTTTGAATTACTCAGAAATACAAATCATACTTCTAGATTGGATAAAGCAATTAATGATCTTATTTGAGACATTTTTTTGTTTATATTTTTGGAATTATCCTCTAGATTAATAAGGCTACTCAATCAATCTATATTTAATGAATCAAAATTCTGTCAAAACAATTGGTATTAATGATGAACCAAGAAAAGATTCAAACTTAGTATATGTAAATCAGGCTGATGGATTAAAAGGCATCCTTAATAGGGATTTTGATGAATGGTCTAATTTTGATAGTTGGGAAAGTATTTCAGTTCAGCAATGGATTTTTTCTAGAGCTTTGGAGGTTCTCAGAGGTAAGAAAATTGATATTAAATGCGATTGTTGTGAAAATAATACTTTAATCCCAAATGATTTTGAGAGTATAAAAAAAGAAAAATGCTTTGGTAAAAAGAGTGCTTACATGATTGAAAAAGTTGTAGATGAAATTGTATTAGCTAAGGCGCGAAGAGAAAGTGATGGAACATATTCTGCGTAAGATTCACAACTATCTATGTAGTGAAAAATCTTTTACTTACCAGTGAAAATTATCAGAAGAACCAATCGTTAAATTTCTAGTGGACATCTTATGGAACTTAAAGTGTACCGAATCACTGAACTCCTTTTCATCTGAGTAATTAACAAGATCCACTGGGTCGATGTTTTCATCGAACCATGCATCATATTCAATATGGTTTGGTTCAGCAAAATAACTCATATCCAATTAATAGCTTTCAAAAAACGTATAAACGGTACATGCGATACCAAATTAAAATTCTTAATTTTTAGATAATCTATATTTTTAACTTGTTTATCAAAATTAGTTGCTAAAAAGATAGGAGAAATATCTATAAATTAATGTCTCTCGATACATCCATGGTTTCTATCCATCCCCACTTCACAATCAAGGATGGGAAGATGGACCAGTGCATAGCTCTTCTAGAAGAAATTTTGGAGCTAACAAAAGCTAATGAACCAGACTGCCTTTTTTTTAATATCACTACATGCGGGTCAGATAAGGCTTATGTAAGAGAGGCATATAAAGATGGTGCCGCTGCTTTATTTCATCTCAAAAATATGGGACATATGATTCCTAAGCTTTTTGAAGTGTCAGATATTACTGTGCAGGTCCAAGGCCCAGCTAAGGAGATCGAACCCTTGAAAGAAATACTCCCAGACGCTGATTTCTATGAAGCAATATCTGGATTCTGATTTAGATTGTATATATTGACAGTCGATCGCTAGGGGCTTTTAGCCCCCTTTTTTATTTAGGAATTCAAAATAAATTAATCATCCCTTTACTTATATCAAGTAGCTTTATTATCAATACAAATATTATTTTTATGGCATCAACTTTTTATATTGTTCATCATGAATTTAAGGCAGGAAAAGCTGAAAAATGGTGGGAAACAGCTTATGCGGCAATGTCACCAGGTGGTGGATGGGATGATGCGGTTGCAGCTAATAAAGAAAAAGGATTTTTTAACCATTCTGCAAATGCCGTAACTAAAACTGGTCCTGTATATTGTTTTTGGGAAGTAAAAGAGGGTATTTCTGCTGAAGATTTTCAGGAGTTTATAGATGGCCCCTCTGGTCCAGGTTTTGGACAAGATGCTCTGATGAATATCTGTAAACCAATTGACACATCATTAATGAATGGGCAAACACCTTATCCACCAGTTTTTTCTTGATTATTGACAGTCGATCTAAAATAAATAGCAATTAGCTTTTTTTTATGACTATTGAAACTACTGTTTTCACCTTTAAACTTTCAAATACTTATGAGGAGTGGGTAAAAATGTTTGATAGTCCAGAAATAGATGAATTTCATAAAACGGTAGGACTTACTCCTCTATATCGTGGCAAAAGTTTAATTGATCCAAAAGAAGTTATTGTTATTCATCAAGCTGAAGAAGGTGTGGCTAAGCATGTTTTTTCAGATCCAGAAACCATCAAGAATATAGAATCTGGTGGGCATATTTATAGCACAACGAAAATCACAAGTTGGGTTTCTGAGTAGTCTAAACACTAACTATTTAAATCCATACAAATAATTCGAAACAGGATTTCCATATAAGATCTTTAAAACAAAATTATGGGTATAGCAGAGTTTTAGGATAAGCGTATTAACTAATTAATTCGATTAAATTATTAATAAGAATCTGAGTGCTAGAGGTAACCATAGACATAGAAGAAGCATTAGTAAAATGGTAATAGCATGGATATTTGGAATATAATGCTCTTTTAAAATTTGTGTTTTCATAATTTATCTTGCCTTCTTAAGTTTGATTTCTCTTCTGATAAGCAATGCTATAACTACAACACACATGTTCATTAGAAATACGTCTAATGGCATTTAATAAAAAAGTCTCTACTTAATTAATAGCAAGAATTTTAATCTACGAATCAAGAAATGATTACTAATATTTATTGGCTTAATAAAACGAATTTAAAAATTAAATTTATGCTTAAATATTTCAGTTCTTTTAACTATTAAATGGCTTATTCAGAAACAAGAATAGTAATAGGTGGTCTAGCCCATGTACCTGTTCTTATATTTATAGCCAATTTTATAAAAGGTAAGTTTGGAATTAAAACTGAAGAGACAAAAGATACTGTAGTTAAAGGAGAGCCAGTTAAAATTATTGAGTTAAGTAATACTTTAGTTAAAGAAGGAAAAGCAGAAGCTATAAAAGAAATCTCAAATAAGCTTGACAGTATTGAACAGAAGGCTGATGAGGTTTATGAAAAGGTAAAGAAGAAGAAAGATAAGAAGAAGAAGAAAAAAAAATAACTAAATTGAGATCCTATCAAGCATCAATACATCTTGAGCTTGGATTGTATCTCTCTTATCTTTGTCTTCGGGGTCTCTATAAGATTCAATTTCAGCTTGAATTTTTCTCTTATAAACTCCTTTGATATAGTCCATTTCTCTTTTGTCTTTGTCCAGAATTGAGAATGGTGATCTTTTTAAGTTCATAACTTTCTCCTAAATAAATAAATTTAATCAACTCCAGTTTTTTTCAGATTCAACAAAGCTATCCAATGTTTGCTGATTCCTGATTTCTTCCTCAAGAAGTTCTTTTTCTGATCTTTCTTCAATCTCAGATTTATAATCTTCTTTTAGTTTGGATTTAGTAGACATTTGCTCATGACGACTACATCTATGTTCTAACTAGTTAGAGAGTCCATTCGACTAATAAATATGTACGGTTTGAGGTACTCTCATATACGGATAAAGGATCAACAATTGAATTTAAATATGGGTAAGGTGTATGAAATTTTGATCAATTTTTGCCTTTAAGAATCATTAGTAAAGGCAGACCAATAAACATCAGACTGCCATAAATTAATAAAAAAGTATTCAGGTTCATTTATCCAATCCTTCGGGGGTATCCCAATTAAGGGGTATCCCTTTTTTAACTGGTTCTTTTTTCATGTCAGCCATCTTTTTTCTGATTTTGTTGTAGTAGGCCAACTCTTCTGGATCATCAGAACCTAGACCATAATTCATGGTCGCTGCAAGATAAATTCTGTGCATCCGGTATGACGATAGTGGCATTACTAAATACAAACTATGTTAAATATATTTGAATTCTAGTTAGAATGCTGATCTACTAGATCACATTTATATTAATCAATTTCTCAAGTGCCCTCGTCGGGACTTGAACCCGAGACCTCTCCCTTACCAAGGGAGTGCTCTACCGCTGAGCTACAAGGGCAATTTTAAAGTGGGCCGGGTTGGATTTGAACCAACGTAGGCAGAGCCAGCGGATTTACAGTCCGCCCCCTTTAACCACTCGGGCACCGACCCCCACTATTTGAACTTATCAGTTAATGGACACTTTGTGTGAAATTGTTTTGGTTTTTTTGTTTCTTTATAGATAGCATTTATAAAGAAAAGACTTTATTGATGATGAATATTTTATTGATAAATGGACCAAATCTAAATCTTTTGGGCACTAGAGAACCTGAAATATATGGTAATAAAACATTGAGTGATATAGAAAAAGATTTAATTAAAGTTGCTAAAGAAAAAAGTATTAATCTTGAATGTTTTCAAAGTAATCACGAAGGAGAAATAGTAGATAAAATTCAGGAGTCTGTAAAAAGTATCCAAGGTATTCTTATAAATGCTGGTGCTTTTACTCATACCTCGATTTCTATTCGTGATGCTTTAATTGGATCGAAAATTCCTTTTGTAGAATTACATATTTCAAATATTTTCAGTAGAGAAGATTTTCGTAAAGAATCTTTTCTTACAGATAAAGCTATAGGAATTATTAGTGGATTCGGCATATCAAGTTATTCCTTAGCTCTTGAAGGAATCATTGGATATTTGAGTATTAAAGATTAAATGCTAGTCGATTTTAATAGGCCCAATTCTCATATTAAACATTTATCGTCATTTACCTCAGATAAGTGGATTAAACTCGCATTATCTAATCCAATAGATATTCTTATTGACCATGCTCATTGTGAAAGAAAAGCAGCAGGAGTAGCTATTCAATTGATGTTTAGATATCCATCAGAACCAAATCTGGCAGAAGTTTTAAGTCCAATAGCGAGAGAGGAATTAGAGCATTTTGAAAAAATACTTTATTTTTTAAAGGATCTTGGACATTCTCTTGAGTCCTTAAAACCGCCTCCATATGGAGCTGAATTATCCAAGCATATAAGAAAGGAAGAGCCCAATAGAATGCTTGATAGTTTTTTAATAGCAGGTCTTATTGAAGCAAGAAGTCATGAAAGATTAAGCTTGCTTGCGCTGAATTATGAAGATAAATCGTTTAAATCCCTTTATGAGTCTCTGCTAGAGAGTGAGGCAAGACATTTTGGAGTTTACTTGAAACTAGCGCAAACTAAATTCTCTAAAAATCAAACTTTCAGAAGGTTAGAGGAATTGTCTGAAATTGAGTCAGCAATATTGGCTGAAACTTTTGTATTGCCAAGGGTACATAGCTAAAGTTAATAAAATAAAAATGATAATAAAAAAGTTGTTAAGTTTACTTAATTCATATAAAACTGATTTACCAACATTCACCATCGTTGGTGTAGGCCCTGGAGATCCATCGCTTTTAACAATTGCTGCTGTGGATGCAATAAAAAAAGCGAAAGTTATAGTTTTCCCAATATCAGATGATAATAAAAAGAGTTTTGCTGCGGAAATAGTCAAGAAATACACCAAATTTAAAAAAAATATCCCTATCATCTTCCCAATGGCTAGGAAGGGTTTTGATCCAGATGAAATATGGTCTAATGCTGTAGAAAAAATTGTGAAATTTATAAAAAATGGCGAATCAGTTGTTTTACTTTGTCTTGGAGATACTTCACTATTTGCAAGTTCTTCTAATATCTTGAGGTTAATAAAAAATAATCATGCTGAAATTATTACCAAAACAATACCTGGTATTTCCTCTATTTCAGCGGCAGCAGCTTTGAATGATTTTGATTTGGTAAAAAAAGGAGAGACATTAATCATCAAAGAATGCCCTTCTTCAGAATCTGAACTAACAACCCTAATTAGGGAAAGTAAAGCAAATAAAACGGTATTGGCCATTATGAAAGTTGGCAAAAGATGGAATTTAGTTAGGGAAATTTTAAAAAAAGAGGATATCATCAATACAACATTAATAGCTTTGAGTGTTGGGATGCCTGATCAAATTATTCAATATGCATCGCAATATAATAAGGAATTTATGCCTTATTTTTCTTTGATTTTGATAAGGTTCGATTAATGTATAAAAAAGAAAAATTAGTTGAAAATAAATTTACATGGCCAATATGTAAGGATCTATTATTTCTTGTTCTCGAAGATAGAGTTAGTGATGTTTTTGTTTGCGAATTGGTTTGGGAAAGACTTTTTTATACTAAAGAATTATCTATAAATGATTGGGCCTTTAGCGCATTGACTCCTTCTTATTGGTCAGAAAAATTTGAAAAAGCTCCTCAAATCATTTCAGAGAGACCAGCCTCAATACATTTGACTCGATCAATTCCAAAAGAATATAAACAGGGATTGAAAAATTTTCTCAATTTTAAAGGTTATAAGATTAATGAACTCTATCCAAGAAGAACTAGAAGAGCGACGGCAGTAAATTGGTTGATTTATTGGACGATTGAAAATGATTGTTTTTCAAAAGATAGTGGATTCATGCCAAGTCCTAGTTCACCCCCTGTTAATCCAGTTAAAGGACATTTTGGCGATCCAGAAATTAAATAAGTTTTTTTGAAAAAGGTAAATGATTCTATTAAAGGTATAGTTGTAATAGATACTACTTTCTTTGGAGAGAAGAATTGATTCTTCCTACAATAGCAATTATCGGAAGACCTAACGTTGGGAAATCTACCTTAGTTAATCGTCTTTGCCAAAGTAATGATGCAATAGTATTTGATAAGCCAGGTGTTACAAGAGATAGAACTTATCAAAATGCTTCATGGGGAGGTAAGGAATTTCAAATAGTTGATACTGGAGGTTTAGTTTTTGATGATGATAGTGAATTTCTCCCAGAGATAAGGACACAAGTTTTCTTAGCTCTAGAAGAGGCTTCACTCGCGTTACTGGTGGTAGATGGGAATCAAGGCGTTACTGATGGTGATTTATCAATAGCAAAATGGTTAAGAAACTCAAGCTGTAAAACAATCGTTGCTGTTAATAAATGTGAATCTACTACTT
The DNA here is from genome assembly GCA_902618795.1 of uncultured Prochlorococcus sp. GTDB lineage: Bacteria > Cyanobacteriota > Cyanobacteriia > PCC-6307 > Cyanobiaceae > Prochlorococcus_A. The sequence continues at coordinate 34,880 of CACNCF010000003.1, read as the reverse complement.
TAGGAATATCCCTGGCTTCAGAGTTCTGGAAATTAGGATTGGGCGAACCTAACCCTGTTTCAGCTATTCATGGCTCAGGTACTGGAGATCTTTTAGATCTAGTTATTGGCGAACTTCCTGAAGATAATATCCAGGCTGATGAAGAAAAGATAATGATGTCAATTATTGGTAGGCCTAATGTTGGCAAATCTAGTTTGTTAAATTCGATCTGTGGTGAAAAAAGAGCAATAGTTAGTGATATTAGTGGCACAACAACTGACTCAATAGATACGCTTATTAAAAAAGGTGATAATCATTGGAAAATTATTGATACCGCGGGGATTAGAAGAAAGAAAAATGTTAAATATGGCACTGAATTTTTTGGTATTAATAGGGCTTTTAAATCTATAGATAGAAGTGATGTTTGTGTTTTAGTTATAGATGCTGTAGATGGAGTAACTGATCAAGACCAGAAGCTGGCTGGGCGCATAGAAGAACAAGGTAGAGCTTGTATAATTGTTGTTAATAAATGGGATCTTGTAGAAAAAAATAGTTCAACAATTTATCAAGTAGAAAAAGAACTTAGATCTAAACTTTATTTTTTACACTGGTCAAAAATGATTTTTATATCTGCCCTAACTGGTCAAAGAGTTGATAATATTTTTGAGCATGCTCTTAATGCTGTAAATCAACATAGAAGAAGAGTTACAACATCTGTAGTTAATGAAGTACTAAAAGAATCAATCAGTTGGAAAAGTCCTCCCACGAAGAGAAGCGGAAAGCAAGGTAGGCTTTATTATGGTACTCAAGTAAAGAACAAACCTCCCACTTTTACTCTTTTTGTAAATGACCCTAAATTATTCGGAATAACTTATAGAAGATATATTGAAAAACAAATTAGAGTAAATTTAGGTTTTGAAGGCACACCTCTCATTTTACTTTGGAGAGGAAAACAGCAAAGAGCTTTAAATAAAGAAGTCGAAAGAGAAAATATTGAGTTAATTCAAAAAGATTAATGAATTTGCTAACCAAATTTTCTGTTGGTCAATACGTTAATGGTAATAAAAGTTGGCTAAGAATTATAGATAGTAGATTAAAAATAATTATCGTAATGATATTTTTAATCACTCCAATCTGGGCAGGTCCAATATGGAGATTGAGTTTAGTTGGTTTTTTACTATTAATTACTTTTTTAAGTTTATTGCCATCTAGAGTATGGTGGCGATCATTATTTTTTCTCTCATGTTTGTCACTATTAATTGGATGTATATCAATACTTGCCTCTTCTGATATTCAATCTCTTGATGGCTACTTGAGAAATCCCAATGAGTTGCAAGTAGTACTGGAAAGCCAAAAAGAATGGAATATTTTGCAAATTCCTTCGCAGAAGATATGGTTTATTAATTTTGGTCCCTATAACTTATCAAGAAAAGCCTTTGAACTAGGAATAAAAACCTCCACTTTAATATTTACCGTTGTTCATAGCGTGAATTTGATGCTTTTAACAACATTGCAGGAAGATATTGTATGGGGATTAAGTTGGTTTATGTCTCCATTAAGAAAGATTGGATTGCCAACTAGTAAGTGGCTTTTTCAGTTGTTAATTGCATTACGTTTTATTCCTCTAGTGCAAGAAGAACTTCAAAATATCATTAAATCAGTGTCAGTTAGATCAATAAATTTTCGAAATTTAGGATTAAAGAAATCCTTTAATGTTTTATTAATCTTAGTAGAAAGGTTATTTCAAAATATATTTCTGAGAATTGATCATGGAGCAGAATCATTACTCTCAAAGAAAAAAATTATTATAAAAACCAACAGATTTAGAACTCTTTATCCTTCAAAATCTCTCAATGTAATTGTTAATACATTATCGATTTGTTTTATTTGCATAGCAATTTTTCTTAGAAAACTGTATGGTGCATTATAAATAACACAATATTTTAGGTTTGAGTTCTGAGCGTTATTTAAACCATCCAACATTTGGCATGCTATATCAAGTTTCTCCTGGAAATGATGGGAGAGATATTTATGCGACTTTATACGCTCAAAAAATGTTTTTTTTGGTAGAAGTTCAACAGAGAGAAGTTTTTTTTGAAGTTATACCTTATTTAGATGCGCGTAATCAGGCCGAATTAAACCTTCAAAAAGCTAAAAGAAAGGGATCTGAAGAACTATCTAAATGGGAGAATTTATTTACGCAAACTTTCTTATAAAAGGTGAACCCTGAAAATTATTTAAAAATAAAAAATAAAATTCCATCAAATGTAAATATTCTTGCGGTAAGTAAAGGATTTAAAAGTCAAGAAATCAAGACTATTCAAAATATAGGTCAGAACGATTTTGGTGAAAGTAAGGTTCAAGAAGCGTTTGAAAAACAATTAACCTTGAAAGATCTTAAACAAATAAATTGGCACTTTATTGGAAGAATACAAAGTAATAAAATAAGAAAAATAGTTCAAAATTTTAAATACATTCATTCAGTAGATTCATTTGAAAAGTTGCAAAAGATTTCTAATATTTCAATTGAAGAGAAGAAAAATCCATTAATAATGTTGCAGGTTAAGTTGAGTGATGACCCTACTAAAGGAGGCTTTAATCCTGAATTTTTAATATTGAAATGGAAAGAAATTCAAGAGTTAAAAAATATTTCATTAACCGGTTTGATGACAATCAATCCTAAAGGTCTTAGCTCTAAAGAAAATTCAGGGTTGTTCAAAAAATGTCGTGCTCTCGCTGATTCACTGCAACTACCAGATTGTTCAATGGGGATGTCTGGTGATTGGGAGGAAGCTATTGACGCTGGATCAACTTGGTTACGATTAGGATCATTGATATTTGGAGGTAGATCCTGATTAGTTATTTTTTATAAAAATCTTATCTATAAACTTGCAGTAAAGTTCAACTAACGTTATTTAAGTATAGGTAGTTTATTCATTTAAAAAATGAATCTATTACTTAAGGTTCTTAAACCTTAGTAATCAATTTCAAGAGGATTTAAAAGGTGTCAATTATTTCTAGATTAAAGGCAGTTGTTGCAGGGGATGAGTATCTCGATGATGATTTTGATGAGTTGGATTATGATTCGGAGGATGAATTAAATGATATTAATAATTTCAAACAAAATCCAAAGAATGCAAATGCTCTTACAAATTCAAATCCATTTGATTTTATGAATAACAACAGGTCATCAAAAGTAGTTGGTATGCCTGGGATCTCAAATTCATCCTCAGAAGTAAGCTTAATGGAACCTAGAAGTTTTGATGAGATGCCTCAAGCTATACAAGCATTAAGAGAGAGAAAAACTGTAATTCTCAATTTAACTATGATGGATCCTGATCAAGCTCAAAGAGCGGTTGATTTTATTGCTGGGGGCACATATGCAATTGATGGACATCAAGAGAGAGTCGGTGAAAGTATTTTTCTTTTTGCCCCAAGCTGTGTAAATGTAACTAGTTCTTCCCCAGAAGAAGCTTCTCCTTCTTCTGTGCCTATAGAAAACCCACCACAATATAGTTTGGGCAAAAATACTACTCCTGAGCCAGCATGGGGTAATTCTAAATTAAGTGCTTATTCATGAATAATCTGTGACTGATAAAATTGCGATTATTGGTTTTGGAAATATTGCAAGTGCTATAATAACTCCTCTATTAGATAACAAATTAATTCAGCCAGGCAATGTTTTTTGTCTTGTAAATTCAGAAAAAAGTTTAGAAAATATAAAAAAAAATTATAAATACAATATAAATGTTTATAAATCAGGTTCTAAAGAGTCAAAAATAATTTGGGATTGTCAATATAAACTTCTTTCGATAAAACCTCAACAATTTAAAGATATAAGTGAGACCAATCATTTAAAAAATAAAGACAATTTAATAGTTTCAATTCTTGCTGGGGTTTCAATAAATAGACTTACTCAAAAGTTTCCTAATCATAAATGCGTTAGGATAGTCACAAATATTCCAATAACTATTGGAAAAGGTTTAACAGGGATTTCTTGGGGAGAAGAAATTACAGAAGATCAGAAACAATTTACAAAAAAATTATTTGAAAATACTAGTAAAGTTTATGAATTTACTGAAGATTACCTTGATATATTTTTAGCTTTGACTTCATCAGGTCCTGCAATTATTGCTTTAATTATAGAAGCTTTAAGTGATGGAGGGTTAAGCGGGGGATTACCAAAAATAATTTCAGAGGAACTTGTAATGGAAATGATACTTGGGACTATTTGTTTAATAAAGGAAAATAAACTTACTACTTCTGAGCTTAAAAATTTAGTAACTTCTCCAGGTGGAACAACTATCTCTGCTTTAAGGGTTTTAGAAAAAAAGAGTGTAAGGTCAGCATTAATTGAATCAATAGTTTCAGCTAGTAATCGAAGTAAAGAGTTTCGTTAGTTTTTTAAATTATCTTTTAAGTTCATATAAACTTTTTCAAGTGAATCTATATTTTTAGAAATTGTGTATCTCTTAAGTATACGTTCTCTAGCTTTTTCTCCAAGATCTTTTGTAAATGATGGGTGTTCTATAAGAATTGGGATTATAGTTTTCAATTGTGAAGCTACATTATCAGTTGAAATTACTATTCCTGCTCCGTTATCTAAAACTTCACCATCAGCTCCTGCATCTGTAGCTACGCAAGCAGTACCAGCAGACATCGCCTCTAAAAGTGACAATGATAAACCTTCTACCAAGCTTGGTAAGAAAAATACTTCTGCTATTTGCATTATTGCTACCCTAGTTTCTAAATCTAATTCGGCACCCCACCAAATTAATTTCTCATTTCCAAGGTTAGAAAAACTATTTTCAAGTGTTGGCTTCATTGGTCCATCTCCAACAATAACTAATTTGCAATTTTGAGTTTTTGTTTGGCGCCAAGAACGTAGAAGTGCTTCGATATTTTTCTCATTGGCAATCCTACCCATATATAAAAAGATTCTTTCATTCCCAAGTTTGTTTTTTACCTGTTCATATTTTTTATTTTTATCGTAAAAAGGTTTCCAAATATTCTCATCAACACCGTTTGGAATAATTATTTGTTTTTCTTTAGGTACTCCTAATTTCTCAAGAACATTTTTTTGAGTTTCAGAAAAAATAATGATTTTATCGAACTTTGCTAAAGAAGGAGCATAAAGTTGATACGTTAATTGTTGAGTGCTCGCAGTTAGATTTCTATTTTTTGCATCAAATGGTGGATGAAATGTTCCTATAAGAGGAACATTAATTTCATTACAAAGCTCTGGAAGTCTAAAGTCTAAAGGAGATAAAGTTAGGCTTGCATGTACTATGTCAGGTTTTAATCTTTCCATTGATAGCCTTAGTTCTTTTTCTGCCCTTAGCGAGGGTATTGTATAAACTTGAGATTTAATTAAATATGGGAGACTTACATCAGGATCATTTGCAAGAAATAATGGGCTTGATGAACTTGAACTAGAGGGATTGTCGAAATGAATAAAACTAATTTTATGCCCTCTGTTCTTTAATTCTTTAGTAGTTAAATTACCGTAAGTTACATTTCCACAAAAAGGGGATTTTTTTCCCAACCAGGCAATATGAACCACATTAATTGAATTAACTATTTATTAAGTTAACAGGCAAAGGCGCCATGATCACATTTTTTAAATTTTTTAATGCATCATGAAAATTCTAACTATATATTTCTCTCAACATTTTTAGTGAAGATAGATCCTTCTCTAATTGAGTAGAAATCCATGTCTCAATAATGAATAATATTTTAAGCCAGACTTTTTTGGGACCCAACAACTCTCCATTAGATTTTATTGGTAATTCTGGGAAAAGAAGTCTCTGTAATAGAGCAACTTCAGATGCATTTATTTTTAGATTACTTTGAGGATCTTCTATGGATGAAAACCCTTCACTTGGCAAATAATAACAACTCCATTGCCAATTTCCTAATGGTGGAATAATAGGTTCTCCAGTTTTACAACAATGATGAATTGGTAAATTAATACCTCCGATTGCTAAAAGATGGACTAAAGATTGAATACTCATTGAGAGCATTTTAATATCTTCTTCTTTAGATTCTTCATACAAATAAATCCTATCAAGATGTGCAAGAACGCAAGATAAATAGTCTTGTTGCTTGTCATTATTAGCTACTAACAAAAATGTTAATTCAGTTATTGCCTGTGCGGCTGCAAGACATTCAATATTTTTCCCTAGACCAGAATAGCTTTTTAATATTTTTATTTGACGTACAGACTTAAGATTTCTTTTCCCAAAAATCTGCAGACTTAAATATGTTAAAGGAGTAGCTGCGGCAAGACTACTTTTGGGACGCCTAGCACCAGGTACCGCTAATCTAACAATCCCTTGCTCATCGGTAAGGATAGTTATTAATCTATCATTCTCGCCTAACGGAGAAGCTTTAATACAGAGACCTTTTAGTCTGCACTCACCAGAACCAGACATTTAAATAACGTTTACTTCTTCAAAAATTTCATAAAAATTGGAAGTTCCCACGCAACTAATTCCATTATCAAACAAATCAATTACTTGCGTCAGTTTTTTTATACCACCTACAACTTTGATTTCATTTTGTGAGCCTGTTATTTTTAGTATTTCGTGGACATCATTAGATGTAAGAGGAGACCCAAACCCGTCCCCGAATTGAAAATTTTTTATTCCTAATTCCAAACATATTTCTATCGCATTAATAAAAACTTCTTCTTTTAGTTTTGATTTATTTATGATTATTGAAACTGGTAATCCAGATAATTTAACTTGCTCAATTTCAGCAGCGAAAGTTTCCAAGTTTCTTTTGGATAAATTAATAAAGTTTGGGATATATTCAATTCCTTTTGCACCCTTATCTTTTGCAAAACAAACTAATTCTTCAATAAATGAAACTGGTAAATCTGCTAAAGGGTAAGAAACTAGTGCGTTTATATCCGCACTGTAATTACCTAAACAGTTTTTAAGATCATCCAAATAATTAAGTGCAGTAGAAATATTTTTGATATTGTATTTTTTTATTAAATCGCAATTTACATGGAAATCTTCCCAGGATAGATAAGGGTTGATAATAATCGCATGAATTTTCTCGTTTAATTCATATTCAATATTGGGCATTTAAAACTTATTTAGATTGAATCAGTCCATAACCTCCATGATTCCTCTTGTAAATAACTTGAAGTTCATTATTTTTTTTATTTCGAAAAACATAAAAATCATGATCAATTAGATCTAATTGTTTTCTTGCTTCTTCTGATGAAATTGGATTCATTTCAAAGTATTTATTTTTTATAGATGGCTCAGGAAGACTTGCTTCTATTCCTTCTTTAAGTAAAGCTTCATCTAAAAATCTTGATTCTGTATTTTCAATTGGGAAAGACTCTTTATTTTTAAATTGATTATTATGGATCGTTTTATTGTTTCTTTCTTTGTATTTACGTAATTTTCTACAAAGTTTATTTGAAACTAAATCAATGCTTGAGTATAGATTTTCAGTTTTCTCTTCGGCTCTAATTACAGTTCCATTTGCAAAAATAGTAACTTCTGCAGTCTGGAAGGAAACTCTTGGATTTTTTTCTATTGAAAGGTGTATGTCAGCTTCTTTAACGATATCCTTATAGTGATGTGTTGCTTTTTCTATCTTTGCTTCAGTATATTCTTTTAATGCTCCAGTGAGCTCAAGATTTTTCCCATGGATTAAAATTTTCATAACAAATCTAAAAATATTTACTTACTTTCTAAATCTACTTAAATATGGTTAATAGAACAGCAATAATTAAACAACCTGATAATATTTCTTTTTTCAATGATGTTTATAAATTACAAAAAGAATATCAGGAGGCATTGATTGTAGATAACTCTAACCCTAATTTTATTTGGATAGGTGAGCATCAACTCTGTTATACGTTGGGTAGAGGATCTAATTACGATAATTTATTATTTTCTTTGAATGATAATAATTATGATGTTTTTAAGATTGATAGAGGTGGTGAAGTTACTTGTCATATGCCAGGACAATTAGTAACTTACTTGGTGTTAGATTTGAAAAATTTTAATAAAGATTTAAATTGGTATTTAAGAAAAATTGAAGAAATTATAATAAAAATTCTTGGAACTTTTAACATAGATTGTCATTCAAGAGAAGGTTTCACTGGTGTTTGGATAGGAAATAAAAAAATTGCTTCAATTGGAATTGGTTGTAAAAGATGGATTACAATAAATGGATTTTCAATCAATATTGACTGCGAATTAGAAAACTTTAATAAAATTGTTCCTTGCGGAATAGAAAATTGTCTTATGGCAAATATGATTGATTACAATAAAAATCTAAATATTCAAGAAGTCAAGAGAATTGTTAAAAAAATCATTCAGGAAGAGTTTAATTTTGATTTTGTATCAAAATAGAAATTAAAATTTCAAAATCAATTTAATATGCGTGATTTAGCATACTGGCCTTCAGCTAAACCTCTTTTTAAAAAAGATAAATTTACTAAAAATAGAGATTTTATTAAGAACCTTCATCACATAGATCAAATTTGGGAAAAATTAAAATTTAATTGTGGTGATACTTTAGCTGTTTGCGATTTGAGAGGGAAATACAAAGAAAAATTTTCTTATTCTGAGCTGGCTGATTTAATAACAAAAGTTTCTTTTTCTTTTAAAAATTATGGTTTAGTAAAGGGGGATGTAGTTACTGTAATATCTGAAAATTCTCCAAGATGGCTAGTTGTTGATCAAGGCTTAATGCGTTTAGGAGCTATAAATGCAGTGAGAGGTATTAATTCTCCTGCAGTAGAATTAGACTATATTATTGAGCACTCTAATTCAGTAGGTCTAATAGTTCAATCTAAGGAGATTTGGCTAAAGTTAAACAACAAAGAAGAATTAAAAAAAAGACTGAAATTTATAATCAATTTAGAAGATGAACAATTTGAAAGTTTAATAAATTGGAATCAATTTATAAGAAAAGCAGAAAAGGAAAATTCACAAATTAATAATATTGAAAAATTTAATCCAAAAATTGATGATGTTGCTACTATCCTTTACACTTCTGGGACAACAGGAAAACCGAAAGGTGTCCCTTTGACTCATGCAAATTTTTTGCATCAAATAATCAATTTAGCCTATATTGCTGATCCAGAACCTGGGACCTCTGTATTAAGTGTGTTGCCTATCTGGCATTCTTATGAGAGGAGTGCTGAATACTTCTTTTTCTCATGTGGTTGTTCTCAATACTATACAATTCCTAAATTCTTGAAAGATGATATTACACAAATAAAACCTGTTGTCATGGCTACTGTACCAAGATTATGGGAGGCAATACATGATGGTTTTTTTCAGGCATTGAAAAAAATGCCTTCCAAAAAGCAAAAACTTATTAAGTTTTTGATAAGTAATAGTTCTGTTTTTAAAAGAAGTTTAAGAAAGATCAGAAATTTGGATATCAATCAAATAGCATTCAAAGCAAAAATCCCCTTACTGGCTACTGTTATTGGCCGATATCCTTTACATAAATTATCTACTATTTTTTTATGGCCAAATATTCTTAGACAACTATGCGGAGAAAAACTGAAATTTCCCATTAATGGCGGAGGTGCATTGCCAGAACATGTGGATCTTTTTTTTGAATCTTTAGGTGTAGATGTTTTGGTGGGATATGGACTTACAGAAACTAGTCCAGTATTAACTTGTAGGAGAAGAGAATTAAATGTTAGAGGATCATCAGGTCAGCCTCTAGCATTTACCGAAATCAAAATAGTGAATGATGATAAAAGAAAGATTCTGAAGTTCAGAGAAGTCGGAAAAATTCTTGTCAAGGGACCACAAGTAATGAAAGGTTATCTTAATAATGAATTAGCTACAAAAGATGTTCTATCCAAGGATGGTTGGTTTGATACTGGTGATTTAGGTTTTCTAATACCAAATGGTTCCCTTTTTATAACAGGAAGAGCCAAGGATACAATAGTGCTATCAAGCGGTGAAAATATAGAACCGAATCCGCTAGAGACCGAAATCCTTAGTTCTGAATTTATTAATCAAATTCAACTAGTAGGACAAGATAAGAAATGTTTAACGGCCCTCGTAGTGCCTAATGTTGAATTAGTTAAAAACAAGTTTTTGGAAGAAGACCTTTCAAAGTTAAACCTGGATAAGAATATAAGTACATTTTTTAAATCACAAATTAATAATTTGCTTAAAAGTCGATTAGGAGCAAGAGCAGAAGAACAAATATTAGATTGTTATTTCGTTGATGCCTTTACTTTAGAAAATGGTTTGTTAACACAAACTCTTAAACAAAAAAGAAAAGAAATAGAAAGAAAATATTCATTACAAATAGAAAATATGTATGAACAGAAATTTAGTAAGAAAAATTGATTTGTTCTTTCTATATTGAAAAGGTAATTTAATTTTTTATGGAAACAAAAAACTCAATATCTATAAAGCGCTCAATAGCTATTAAAGCTGTAGTTACTCCAACTTGGAAGGAAGATGCTGAAAAAGAATTAAGTAAAGCAATTTCAAACATTGATCAGCAATTATCTCAACTTGAGCAGGAGGGTCAGCAAATAGTAAATAACATTAGATCCCAATCGGTTAATCCTCTAGATCCAAGGGTTCAAGAACAGGTTAGTCAGGTGCAACAACAAGTAGCAGCAAAACGAAATGAAATTGAAGAACAAAAAAGAAATCTACTGCAACAACAGAGTCAAGTTCGCGAATTAAAAATGGATGAAATTGTTGATCAAGGGCAAGTGGATAGTTTCTGTGATGTCACTGTGGGCGACAATCTTATCGAAAAAATGCAAGTCTCAATTACTGTTAAAGACGGCGTTATTCAGTCTATAGACAATAATTAAATAAAAAGATTTAGTATTTTTGATAAAATAAGTAAATCTTAACTGCGAAAAGTTTTAATTTCTAATCGATCTAAATTATTACTTTCTTAAGTTTTAAGAGTTCCCACTGTGAACATGATTTCGTATAATTAAAACAAGAGTTTAAAGGGTTCTTAATCATAAAAACTTTAGGAAGTTTGGTAGAAATCCCTTGAAACTTATGCAATAACAATTTTCTTATGTCTCACGAAATATTTATGCCTGCTTTGAGTTCTACTATGACGGAGGGCAAGATTGTGGAATGGTTGAAAAATCCAGGAGATAAAGTTGAAAGAGGTGAATCTGTCTTGGTTGTTGAATCTGATAAGGCAGATATGGATGTTGAATCTTTTCAAGATGGATATCTTGCGGCTGTTTTAATGCCTGCTGGCAGCACTGCACCAGTAGGAGAGACTATCGGTCTTATTGTAGAAAATGAGGATGAGATAGCTTCTGTTCAAGAACAAAATAAAGGAAATCAACCTGAAGTTCCTAGTTCGGATCAACTTGAATTGGTAAGCAATAAAACTGAAGAAAAACCAGTGGCCCAAAGTGAAATTGTTGAAAAACAAGAAAAAGAAGTCGTGTTAAAGAGTGAAAAGGCAGTCCAATCTTTTAATAGTGACCAAATTAATGCTGCTACAAGTAATGTTTCTTCGAGGATAATTGCATCTCCAAGAGCTAAAAAACTTGCCTCTCAAATGGGTGTTGATTTAGCAAAGGTTCATGGATCCGGACCTCACGGAAGGATTCAAGCCGATGATATTTTAAAAGCTAATGGTCAACCAGTCTCTATACCATGGATAGGTGAAGGTGGTTCTCCTGTAAGTATACCTGGTGCAAATTTGGGAGTTGAAAGTAAACCAGAAACTTCAGGAAATAGCTTTGGTAATCCCGGAGAAACAGTTCAATTTAATACTCTTCAAAAAGCGGTAAATAAAAATATGGAATCTAGTTTAGATGTGCCATGTTTTAGGGTGGGTTATTCCATTAACACAGATAAATTAGATAATTTCTACAAAAAAGTAAAACAGAACGGGGTTACTATGACTGCTTTACTAGTAAAGGCAGTTGCAAAGACACTAAAGAAACATCCTCAAGTTAACTCAAGTTTTTCAGAGAATGGAATTTCTTATCCAGAAAATATAAATATTGCTGTTGCTGTTGCGATGGAAGATGGTGGACTAATAACTCCAGTTTTAAAAGAACCATGCAATACTGATTTATTCGAATTGTCTAGGGAATGGAAAGATCTCGTAAAAAGATCAAGATCAAAACAGTTAGAACCTGATGAATACTCAACAGGAACCTTCACTTTATCTAACCTTGGGATGTTTGGAGTTGATAGATTTGACGCAATTCTTCCTCCAGGTACCGGTGCTATTTTAGCCATAGCATCATCGAAACCAACCGTTGTTGCTAATAGTGATGGTTCAATATCTGTTAAAAAAATAATGCAAGTAAATCTAACAGCTGATCACAGAGTGATCTATGGAGCTGATGGAGCTTCATTCTTAAAAGACTTGGCTTCCCTAATTGAAGATGAGCCAGAGACTCTTGTCTCCTAAATTTAATTGATTTCTCAAATTAATAATGGAGAAAGAGATTATAAGCTTGAAGCTTATGATTATTTACTTGATCCTTCATTAATTGCTAATAAACCTTCTGCAATTAGGCATGAATCAAGATTGATGATAGTTAGAAATAGTTTTTTAGAAGAAGACTGTTTAACTAATAAATTTACCAAGAATCTTTTAGATGAATTTAGAGAAGGGGATCTTGTAATTGTAAATAATACTAAAGTTATGAAAGCTAGGTTAAAGGTTGAATTAGAGAATAATATATTAGTCGAATTATTAGTTTTAGAAAGATCCCATGAATCTGTTTGGTTATGTTTGGCAAAGCCAGCAAAAAAGTTAAAAATAAATAGAAAATTAAAATTAAAATCTCCATTAGCACAAGATATTAATTTGATTGTTGATGGAGTTGATGAAGAAACTGGAGGGAGATTTATTAAATTTCCGGAAAATATAAATGATCTCAATTCAATGAATGAACTTCTTGATAAATACGGGGAAATCCCTCTTCCTCCTTATATAAAAAATTCCGAAGAAGAATCTTTTCATGAGAAAAATTATCAAACTGAGTATGCAACAAATCCGGGAGCAGTTGCTGCACCAACAGCTGGTTTACACTTAAGCAAAAGTCTTATTTCCAATCTAAAAAAAAAAGGCGTAATAATCTTACCGATAACTTTGCACGTGGGTTATGGAACATTCAAGCCAATTGATCAAGAAGATTTAAGTAACTTAAAACTTCACAAAGAATGGGTAAGTGTTAATAAAGAAGTAGTGGAGGAAATAAAAAGAATAAAGAAAACCGATAGAAAAATAATTGCTATTGGTACAACTAGCGTAAGAGCTCTTGAAAGTTGTTATTCTCACGAAATTAATGACTTTATTCCCATAGCTAAATATGTAGATTTAGTAATTAAGCCAGGTTATAAATTTAAGGTAGTTGATGGATTATTAACTAATTTTCATCTCCCTAAAAGTTCATTATTACTTTTAGTAAGTGCAATGATTGGTAGAGAAAGATTATTAGATCTGTATAAAAAAGCCATAAAAGAAAAATTTAGATTTTTCTCTTATGGCGATGCGATGTATATTTCACCAGATTCACTACTGGAGAAAAAATAGATTTAGGCTTTGACTGGTTCTTGAATGATTCCGCTTGGAACTTCAGTAAACATAATTGATGATAAATACCTCTCTGCTAAATCAGGTAGAACAACTACAATTGTCTTCCCAGCATATTCATCTTGTTCAGCTAATCTAACAGCAGCGGCAGCGGCAGCCCCACAAGATATTCCTACTAATAGACCTTCCTCTTTAGCTAACCTAAGAGCCATCTCAATTGATTCGTCATTTGTTACTTGTTCGACCTTATCAACAATTGATAAATCAAGGTTCTTAGGAATAAATCCTGCTCCAATTCCTTGGATTTTATGTGGTCCGGATTTAACCTCTTCTCCATTCATTGTCTGTGTAATAACAGGACTGTGTGATGGTTCTACAGCTACAGAAGTAATATTCTTGCCCTTCTCTTGCTTAATGTATCGTGAAACTCCTGTAATTGTGCCGCCAGTTCCAACCCCTGCAACTAGGACATCAATTTCACCATCGCAATCATCCCAGATTTCTGGCCCAGTAGTTTTGAAATGAATTTCAGGGTTTGCTGGATTATCAAATTGACCTGGCATGAAATATTGAGAAGGGTTACTTTCAGCAATTTCTTTAGCCTTAGCTATTGCTCCAGGCATACCTTTAGATGCCTCTGTTAAAACAATTTCAGCACCCAACACTGCCATTACCCTTCTTCGTTCAATTGACATGGATTCTGGCATTGTAAGGATCAGTTTATAACCTCTTGCTGAAGCAGTAAAAGCTAGAGCAATTCCTGTATTTCCAGAAGTTGGCTCAACAATAGTTTTGTCTTTTGTAAGTTTCCCACTTTTCTCGGCATCCCAGATCATGTTTGCGCCGATCCTACATTTGACACTATAAGCGGGGTTTCTACCTTCAATTTTTGCAAGTACTGTAGCTTTCGCGTTTTTAGTAACTGATTTTAATTTTACTAATGGAGTATTTCCAATAGCAAGACTGTTGTCCTCATAAATTTTTGCCATTTATATATTGAGAAAATATATATTAATACTAACTATTTTTCAGAAAAAGAGTATATAAGTTTCTATACGGTAAATACTAGGAATTTAGAAATTATTTAGTGCTTCAGAAAAGGTTCCCCATAATTGATCTTGGTCTTCTAATCCAACTGATACTCTAATAAGGTGCGAGGGTATACCAAAACTTTCAGCCCAATCCAACTCGTCATAATGAGCTAGTAAAACATAAGGACAAACTAGAGTAAATTTTGTACCTAAACTAGGTCCTTTAGATACTTTTAGAGAATCATAAAATTTTCTAGCTTTGTTCAATCCTCCATTTAATTCAAACGATAATAAGCAGCCGTATCCCCCATTAGAAGTAAGTAAAGAATTAAAATTTGGACAATTTTCAGGATGGAAAATATTTTTAATCTCGCTATGAGTCTCTAATCTTTTTTTTAATTCTAAACATGCTTTATTTTGTTCAAAAACTCTTTGATTTACATCTCTACTAACTTTCTCTAGATACACTATATCTCCATCGGAAAGTATTGGAATATTAATCTCGTTTAATGCATTTCTAAACTGATCAATCCATTTGCTTTTTGGATTTAGTATTAATGATCCGGCAAGAATATCACCACTACCTGAAAAAATTTTTGTAAGTGAAGTAAAAACTATATCCGCATGTTCTATGGAATTTATATTTAAATTCGAACCAATCGTATCATCAACAATTAATGGAATATTTAACTTTTTAGCTATTTTTGAAATTTTTTTAATGTTTACACATTTGAGCATTGGATTACTCGGTAGTTCAATAATTAATGCTGATGGATTTATGTTTTTGATTTCTAATTCAATATCCTCGCAATTTTCCTCTGTAATTAACTTGGCTCCATAAAAGATATTCATTGGTAATTTAAGTACATCTACATATGGGAAACCAATTTGTAGTGTTGGTTTAGCTGGAAATAATTTATATATGATTTCTAATGATGTATGCAATGCAGACATGCCAGATGAAGTTAAGTGAATATCATTAGAGTTAATTTTTGTAGATTTAGAAATTCTATTTTTTATTCTTTGAGAACATTCATTTACGTAAGATTTTGGAGGGCAATCTTCAAGACCTAGTTCTATAGCAGCAGCCCTTGAAGATATGCCAAGACCAGTATGTTGCCAAAAAGATTTTGCATAAATACTGCCTTCTTTTTCAGTTATTAAGAAAGCTAGATTATCTCTTCTTTCAATTAATGAGAATTGTTCAGAAGTATTTCTATCAATGTATTTTTTAGCTTTAAAAGCTATGCTTTCATTCGGATATGGCCAGATACTTTTATTGTTGTAATAATTTTCCTTTTTTATTTTTTCACATAATCTTTTCACTATCGGGTTTAGCCCGAATCTTGGGTAAATGGACTTCAATAAATTCATGCATGCTTGATTTTTTTCCTCGTAATTTATTACATCATTCCAAGTTGGTAATGCTACAGAAACAGCATGAATACTATCAGGAATAGAATATCCCAACTCTAAATTTTTCCATATAGGGTTTTTAAGTAAATCTCTCAATTTTCAGAATTTATTTAAAGCAAATAATATGTCTGAGATTAAATCGTTTGTTTCTTCACATCCAATCGATAATCTGACAAGAGCATCATCTATCCCTAAAAGATTTTTTGTTTCATCATCAACAGAAGCATGAGTCATTGTTGCGGGGTGACAAATTAAACTTTCAACTCCTCCAAGGCTTTCTGCTAGCGAGAAATATTTGAGAGATTTGCAAAATTTAAAAGTATCCTCTTTATTTAAATTTAATTTTATGGTGATCATCGAACCTCCAGATCGCATTTGCGATTTTGCTAAATTAAATTGCGGATGTTTTTGACTAAAAGGATAAATTACTTTACTAATTATTTTATGATTGTCTAATTCTTCAGAAATTAATTTTGCACTTTGCGTTTGTTGTTCGATTCTTAAAGGAAGAGTTTTTACTCCTCTCGTAATGAGCCAACTATCAAAAGGAGATGGTTGAAGCCCTAGAGCTTTTTGAGAGAAAAGCATCTTACTATTCCATACCTCATTATTTGTCAGTACTGCTCCACCAAGTGCATCACTATGTCCATTAATGAATTTTGTTGTGCTTACGAGTGATAGTGTTGCACCAAGGTCCAATGGTTTTTGAATAAGTGCCGTTGAAAAGGTGTTGTCTACTACTACTGGGATTTGTAGTTTATTCGCTTCATCACAAATCGCCTTAATATCAAGTACCTTCAAAAGTGGATTAGTTGGACTTTCTAGCCATATCAAGGTTGGCTCGAAGTATGAAATCTTTTTGATATTATTTTCGTTTGTAAAATCTGTGTATAAAACTTCAAGCCCAAATTTCTTGAAAACTTTTTCGAACATCCTCACTGTACAACCATAGAGATTTGACTCGCAGAGTATCTTGTCACCTGATTTTAGTGTTGATGAAATTGCAGTTACCGCGCTAATTCCAGATCCAAAAACCGTACAGTATTTAGAATCTTCTATTGATTTAAGGACGCTTTCTAGAATTCTAAAGTTTGGATTGCCTGATCTGGTGTAGTCGAAATTATCTTTATTTCCATGTTTAAAAGTGGATGTAGAAAAAATAGGAGGCATAACGCATCCAGTTTCTTCTGCAAATGTTTCCCCATGGTGAATAGATAGGGTCTTAAAACCTGGCTTTTTGATATTATTTTCCTTATTTCCCATTATTTTTAAAAATAAGAATTAAATTAAATCTCTCATTTTTTTTAATGAGAGATTTAATAATCCAAAGAAAAGTAGTATTAAACTTTTCTTGAATAATATTCAACAACTAGTAGTTCGTTTATTTCAAGAGCCACCCACTCTCTATCGCATTTCCCATTTATTTTCCCCGTTAATTTAGGTTTGTCTAAATCAAGATGAGGTGGAACATTTGCTAAGCCAGGGAATTCTATATTACCTTCAACAAGTTTTTTGCTTGCTTTGTTTTCTTTAATTCCGATTACATCGCCTGATTTGCATTGATAACCAGCAATATCAAGAACCTTTCCATTAACGGTTACATGGCCATGATTTACTAATTGTCTTGAGCCTGGAATGGTACCTCCAAAACCTAATCTAAAACAAACATTATCAAGTCTGTTTTCCAAAAGTCTTAGTAGGTTAGTTCCTGTAGATCCTTCTTGAGCTCTAGCTTTTTTTACATAACGAACTAGTTGTTTTTCAGAAACTCCATAATTAAACCTAAGTTTCTGCTTTTCTTCTAGACGAATTGCATATTCTGATCGCTTGCGACGGGCTTGGCCGTGCTGACCTGGAGGATTAGACTTCTTTGAAGCTTTCCTGGTGAGACCTGGTAGTTCTCCCAAGCGACGCGTAACCCTTAATCTGGGGCCGCGGTATCTTGACATAATTTTAAATTAAATAGAAATTTGCAATAAATTGGATAATTGATTAAATTCAATTAAACTAATTACTACTGGAAATATTATTTTACATCATTAAAGTGTTCAAAACTATTAATAAATCAATTACTTCTATACTTCTTTTTATGATTTCGTTTTATCAAAAGTGGTTTTCTCCTTTTTTTGGACCAAGATGCAGATTTATTCCAAGTTGCAGCTCTTATGGATATGAGGCAATAACTAGACATGGTCCTTGGAAGGGAGGTTGGTTAACTTTAAAAAGATTAAGCAGATGTCATCCTTTAACTCCCTGTGGATGTGACCCTGTGCCTGACTAAATGAATGAAAATATTTATTTTTGTTAGGCAGGGATGTTGCCTTTGTGATTCATTAAAAAACAAACTGGCAAAAATAAATCTTAATGAGTTATTCCCTAATCTAGAAGAGCTTAAAGAAATTGATATTGATAGGGTCGATTTATATAAAGATAAATATAAAAAATATGATTATGAAGTACCTGTTATTGCTATTGAAAGAATTAGGTCTGAGGAGATCATAGAATTGCCTCGCATTTCTCCAAGATTAAAAGATGATCAATTAAAGAATTGGTTTAAAAAAAATATTATTACCATTCTGGAGAAATAATTTTTTTATATGAGATCTGTAAAATTACATAAACTTTTAGATTTAGTAGGAATTATTCCTTCATTAGATTTAATCGATCATGAAATCAATAATATTTCTTTTAACTCTAAAGAAGTACAAAAAGGAACTTTATTTTTAGGAATGCCTGGTTTAAATGTTGATGGAGGAAAATTTTGTATTGAGGCAATTGAAAATGGCGCGGAGGCAGCCATTATTGGGTCTGCTGCAAAAGAGAGAATTGGATCTATTGATCGAGAAAGGATTTTGGTTATTGAAGATAATTTAGATTATATTTTTGGTCAAATTGTCGCTGAGTTTTGGAATAGGCCTTCAAGAAAACTTAAACTTATTGGTGTTACTGGTACTAATGGAAAAACGACAATTACTTTCTTATTGGAATATCTTTTAAAAAAATTAGGGAAAAAGACTGCATTATTTGGGACCTTGTTTAATAGATGGCCTGGCTTCTCAGAAGTGGCTTCTCATACAACTGATTTCGCTGATAAACTTCAAAAGAAATTAAATGCTGCTGTTGAGGCTGAATCTGAATTCGCGATATTAGAGGTAAGTTCTCATTCTATTGCTCAAAAGAGGATATCAGGATGCGAATTTGAGGCGGCTATTTTTACTAATTTAACTCAAGATCATCTTGATTATCACCCAGATATGGAATCTTATTTTCAAACAAAAAGAAAATTGTTTCTCCCACCTTATTTAAGAGAAAAGGATGGAATTTCTGTATTAAATCACGATGACCATTGGATATCTAAATTATCGTCTGATCTTAAAAAAAGATCTTCATTAGTGTCTACAAAGATTACTGAAAGTGAATTTGAAAATGATGATTTTTTTTTCGTAACAGATAAAAAATTTACTGAAAGTGGTTCCACTTGTATTTTTCATACACCTAGGGAAAAAATTCAACTGTTTGTTCCACTTGTTGGTGAATTTAATTTAATGAATGCGATTCAAGCAATAACAATTCTGTATAAACTGAATTTTTCTTTAAAAGATTTATCAAAGCTAATACAATCTTTCCCTGGTGCTCCTGGGAGAATGGAGAAAATACAGATTGATGATAGTGACGTTTCAAGATCTTTCCCAACAGTAATTGTTGATTATGCCCACACTCCTGATGGATTAAAAAAAGTTTTGCAATCAATTAAAAAACTTTGTGAAGGGAAACTAATAACAGTTTTTGGCTGTGGCGGAGATCGTGATCGTAGTAAAAGGCCTTTGATGGGATCAATAGCTGAAGAGTTGTCTGATCAACTTTTTATAACTTCAGATAATCCAAGATCAGAAGAACCCCAAAAGATAGTGAATGATATTTTGATGGGTATAAAAAAAAGAGACAAAATAAGAATTGAAATTGATAGATTTAAAGCAATAAATGAATCTATTAAATTTGCCAATAAAAAAGATATTATTTTAATTGCAGGAAAAGGACATGAAGACTACCAAATTCTCAATGATAAAGTTATTAATTTTGATGATAGAAAAATAGCTTATAAATTATTAAAAGAAAAAAATAAATCTCAATAAAATTTCCTAATCAAATAAGAAAGATTTTTACGCAAATCACAAGAAAAGTTTCTTAGAATCAATGGAGTTATTTTTAATAAAATGAAAGGCTTAGCCTTAGTTGTAGGCGCAGGTGGAATTGGAACACAACTAGCTAAAGATCTGAATGAAAGTGAAAAAGATTTAGATGTTGTTTTGTGTGGAAGAAAAAGTGAATTTAATCCTTTTTGGGAATTAGATATAGAGGATTCTCAATCCCTTTTGCAGTTGAAAAATAAAATATCAAATCATCCTTCAAAATTAAGGCTAGTTATTAATGCTACAGGTAGACTTCATAGTGATTCTCTTCAACCGGAAAAAAGATTACAACATCTTGATAAAAAGAATATGATGGAAAGTTTTTCAATAAATGCCTTTTCTCCTATTTTATTAGCTAAAGCGATTGAAGAATTTATACCAAAAGATTGCGATTTTAATTTTGCAAGTATAAGTGCAAGAGTTGGTAGCATTGGAGATAATCAAACTGGAGGTTGGTATTCATATAGAGCTGCAAAATCTGCGCAAAATCAGTTTTTTAAATCTTTAAGTATTGAATGGGCTAGACGTTTCCCAAAGGCTGCTATCACATTGCTTCATCCAGGAACAGTAGATACTGATTTATCTAGACCTTTTCATAAATTTGTTCCAGAACATAAATTATTTAGTAAAGAAAAATCCTCCCAATTCCTGATAAATATTATTAAAAATCAATCACCAGAATCTACAGGAAAATTTATTGCATGGGACAATTCGGAGATACCTTGGTAAACTAAATTTTTTTTATATCAATAGATCTTTAAGTCAATATTTTTTTAATTTCTCTAGCAAGTAAATCAATCTCAGCTTCTGTAGTCATTTGATGTACGCATGCTCTAAACCATTTTGGATCTTCTAAAACTCTAATCCAAATTTTCTTTTCTCCAAGTTTCTTTACATATTTATCCTTATCTTTAATAGTTGCGATATTAAAACTAACAATCCCATTTAAATATTTTTTTTCTAAAACTAATTCAACACCCTTTGATTGATTTAATTCATCCCAAAGTTTTCCACTTAATTTTTTGATATTTTTGTTTTTTTCTTTTTCATGGCAGTCTTTATCCAAAAGATCTAAAGAATTCCGGAGCCCAGCAAGTAAAGGAATACAAGAGGTAGCTATTTCAAATTTCCTTGCATCATCATGAAAAAGATTATCTGAAGGCTCATAAATGCCTTGTTCTTTTTTTAATGATTTCCAACCAATTATTGTTGGATCTGTTTCATGAATAAATCTATCTGAGACATAAATGGCTCCAAGTCCTTCTGGTCCACATGCCCATTTATGAGAAGTTATTGAATATAAATCACAATAAAAAACTTCTTTTTCAATATTTATGTGCCCAAAGGTTTGAGCACCATCAACAAGTAAATAAGAATCTTCTCGATTATTTTTTAATTCGATAGAAATTTGTTTTAAAGGAATTTTATATCCAAAGTTCCATAAGATATGAGAAATAATTAGGATCTTAGTCTTACTATTTAGAGTTTTCAAAATCTCTAAAATTATATTATTGTCGTTTAGATTTTTAATTTTTTGGATTGGCAAAATTTTGAATATTAATTTATTTCTTCTGCAAAATTCTCTACTTGCAGCCACTACTCCAGGATGTTCACAGTCACTTATTAACAACTCTTCTCCCTCTTCTACTTTTATTCCCCAAAAGGGCAAAATCATACCCGAAGAGATATTTTCAGTAAAAGCTATATTCTTTGAATTGACACCTAATTTTTGCGCAATGATTCTTTTTGTGGTTAATATCTCTTTATAAATAAAAGGCCACATATCATTGGTAAATGGTCCTAAATCTTGGATAATTTCCCAAGTTTTAACTATCGCGTCTAGAGAAGATTTTGGTAATGGTCCTTGACCGCCGTAGTTGAAATAATACTTATTTTTTAATGCTGGTATTTGATCTCTTAGATTATTTCTCATGGAAATTTAAGTTATATTTTTAAACTCTTGAATTTTTTAAATATTGCCTACTAAAGTTACTGTTCTAAATTCTATATCCTCAATTACTTTCCAAGGTTCAGCACTCCTTTCTGCAAATTCTAAATTTTTAAATCCTAGTTCTTTAAAGTCACTTATAAAGTCTGGTTCATACCATGCTCCACTAATACATCCTGTCCATAGATCATGATCATTTTGCAATCTTAAAGGAACTTTTTTGTTAGAGACAATATCGCTAATTGCAATTCTTCCATTATCGTTTAAAACTCTTTTTATATTTCTTAGAAGGTTATTTCTAGATTCTGGACTTACCAAGTTTAAAACGCAATTACTTAAAATAATATCAACTGATTTGTCGGCAATTAATGGACTTAAATCTTTATCTAATTCATCAAGTTTTTCAATTGAACCTTCTAGAAATTCTGTATTGTTGAAACCTATATTTTTTGTAACTTCTTTAGAGGCTGATCTAGATAAAGAAAGCATATCAGGATTCTGATCAACTCCAATAACTTTCCCTTCTTTCCCAACAATTTGGGCACAAATAAAAGCATTTTTGCCGCTACCACTTCCAAGATCTAAGACTATATCATTTTTTTGAACATATTTAGTTGGATCCCCACATCCATAGTCTCTTTCTATAACCTCTTGAGGAATTGCTTCAAGTAAAACGGGATTAAACCCAACTGGTGTACAAAGACAACTTTCTTTTTCTAGTGCGGCTGAACCATATCTTTCTTGAATCGCATCTTTATGATCGAATTGATTAGATGCTTTATTAGGTGTGGTTGTATTACAGCAACTTTCAGACATATTTTTTAAAGGACTCTCGACAAATATAGCCCAAAAAAAAAGCCCCTGAAAAGGGGCTTTTAATTTTTTAATTAAATTATTTAGTGTAATTAATACCTCTATAATTTAATTCTGCTTTTTCATTACTTGAAGAAGCGTCATCCATTCTATTGGTGTATACGTTTCTTCTGTAGGTAAGTTCAACAAGTTGCTTTTTAGCAGCTTCTTTGTTTTGAACGTAGTTTTTACCTCTGTAAGTTAAAGTAGTCATGTTTCGATGTGACAACACGGCCATCCCCCGTTCCATGGTATGACTCGAACTGCGCCCTCAAATGAGGGTGAACGAAAAAGTAGCTATTGCTACCAAATAATTATAAGCGTATTTTTAGCTGCATGTCTAGCTTTTACAAATAGAAACGAAGATTTAATGTTTTTTTAATTATTATCTTAGGTAAATTTATTTATAAATAGTCTCTAAAAAGGTTTATGTTTATATTTGGTTTAATCTTCATGTAACTATTTATTTATGACAGGTTTTTTATATTTCTTGGGAAATACTTTAAGATGGCCAGTATTAAAGCCAAAAGAATTTTTTTCACTACATGCTTATTTTTCAATTATTTATTTGATAACTTTTACTTTGAGTAAATATGATGTAAGCCAATCAAATTTAGTTTTTACTTTAGGAATTCTTGCACCTCTTTTAATCGCTATTGGTCAAGGACTTCCAATTGATTGCCTTGATATGGAATCATCTTTGTTGAAGGAATTAAAAACTAAATAAAATATATTTCAGTTAAAAATTTTTATAAAACCTGGACAACTTCGCTTATTTCAGGAATCATTTCTTTTAACTTTCTTTCAATACCCATTTTGAGAGTCATAGTGCTACTTGGGCAACTACCACATGCTCCTTGAAGTCTGACTTTGACAATAGGACCATCTATTTCTGCAATCTCAACATTACCTCCATCAGAAATTAAAAAAGGTCTTAGCTCGTCAAGGACTTTTTCTACATTTTCGTTTGTCAGAGAGAGTGTTTCAGTACTCATAATTTTGGATTAACTTTATAATAAGCCTAGAAAGAAATCTGATTAATTGCAAAAAAGATAATTTTCTGTTGTGACTTCATCTAAAAATCCCACTAATGACAATAGCTACTTTGATGCAGTCTTAGTAGGAGCAGGGATAATGAGTAGTACTTTAGCCCTCCTAATTTCAGAAGTTTTACCAGATATAAAATTTCTTATTATAGAAAAATTAAATGCTCCAGGAAGTGAAAGTACTGGTGCTTTTAATAATGCAGGTACAGGACATGCGGCTAATTGCGAATTAAACTATACCCCTTTAGATGAAAAAGGAAATCTAAAAATAGATAAAGCGCTCTCAATAAATCGTTCTTTTGAAACATCCATGTCTTTATGGGCCTCATTGTATGAAGCAGGGAAGATTGATATTAACAAGTTTCTAAAATTTATTCCTCATATTAGCTTTGTTTCTGGTCAGGATAATATTTCTTTTTTAAAAAAAAGATTTCAGAAAATGTCTGAAAATTCTGAATTTATCGATATGGAATTTTCTACATCTTTTGATGAAATTTCATCATGGGCTCCTCTAATAACAAAAGATAGAAATCCATCTACTCAAATTGCTGCTACCAGAATAGGTAGGGGAACTGATATCAATTTTGAGGCTTTAACTAAAGAGTATTTGTCATTAGTTTCTTTAAACAAAAATGTTGAAATTAG
Source organism: uncultured Prochlorococcus sp. (assembly GCA_902618795.1). Taxonomy (GTDB): domain Bacteria; phylum Cyanobacteriota; class Cyanobacteriia; order PCC-6307; family Cyanobiaceae; genus Prochlorococcus_A. The sequence goes on along the minus strand of CACNCF010000003.1, from coordinate 10,222 downwards.
ATACAAAACAGAATTAGTAGATTTAAAGAAAATTGATAAAAAACAATGGGAACTAGAAATCAGTTCTGAAGGTAGAAAAACTTCAATTAGAACTGGCTACGTTTTTCTTGGTGCTGGTGGAAAAACAATTAATTATTTACAAAAATCAAAAATTCCAGAAGCAAAAAGTTATGGTGGATTTCCTGTTAGTGGGAAATGGCTTATTTGCGAGAAAAAAGATCTAACAGAAAAACATAACTCAAAAGTTTATGGTAGAGCTGATATTGGATCTCCACCAATGTCTGTGCCACATTTAGACACCAGATGGATTGATAATAAAAAACTTCTTTTATATGGACCTTTTGCTGGATTTACAACGAAATTTCTTAAACAAAGTTCATACTTTGACTTATTTAGTTCAATTAAAAAGAATAATATTTTTTCTATGTTAGACGTTGGTTTCAAGAACAACGATTTAATTAATTACCTTATATCACAATCATTAAAGAACCATAACTCAAGAGTTGAGAATTTAAAGAATATGATGCCATCAGCTAATCCTTCTGATTGGTATTTAAAGAATGCTGGTCAAAGAGTCCAAATAATTAAAAAAACTGAAGGTGGTGGTTCTTTAAAATTTGGAACTGAGATTGTAAATTCATCTGATGGATCATTATCTGCTTTGTTGGGAGCGTCTCCGGGAGCAAGTACTGCGGTTTCAATTATGGTTGAGGTTCTAGAAAAATCTGTTTTATTTTTAAACGATAAGCATAATCTTCAGAAAAAAATAAATGATTTAATTTATCCAGAACTATCAGTCTCTGAAAATTACAGTACCTTCATAAAAGAAATTAAAAAAAGAAATAATTCCATTTTTGGTTTCCATCCATAATTCTAATTAGCTAATATTATTCAAGATGTAATAAGAGGAGAATTTTTCTTTCTATATGACTGATATATCTGTTTCAAAAATTAGAAATTTCTGCATAATCGCTCATATTGACCATGGTAAATCTACCCTTGCAGATAGGTTACTTCAAGATACTGGTACTGTGCAGCAAAGGGATATGCAAGAACAATTTTTGGACAGTATGGATCTTGAAAGAGAGAGAGGAATTACTATCAAGTTACAGGCCGCTAGGATGAAATATAAAGCTGAAGATTCCCAAGAATATGTTTTGAACTTAATAGATACTCCAGGGCATGTTGATTTCTCTTATGAGGTTAGTAGATCTCTTCAAGCTTGTGAAGGCGCCTTACTTGTTGTTGATGCAAGTCAAGGAGTAGAAGCTCAAACCTTAGCTAATGTTTATCTTGCCTTAGAAAATAATCTTGAAATAATTCCTGTTTTAAATAAAGTTGATTTACCAGGGGCTGATGCTGAAAAAATAAAACAAGAAATAGAGGAAATTATTGGACTTGATACATCTAATGCAATAAATTGTTCAGCAAAAACTGGAGTTGGTATTAAAGATATTTTGGAAGCAATCGTAAGAAGAGTTCCTCCTCCTCAAGATGAAATTAAACTACCTACAAAGGCACTGATCTTTGATTCTTATTATGATCCGTACAGGGGAGTTATTGTTTATTTCAGGGTGATATCTGGGTCTCTAAATAAGAGAGAAAAAATATTATTAATGGCAAGTAAGAAAAATTATGAACTAGATGAGATAGGAATAATGGCGCCTGATCAGCAGCAAGTGGATGAATTACATGCAGGAGAAGTTGGTTATTTAGCTGCCTCTATAAAATCAGTTGCTGATGCGAGAGTGGGAGATACGATTACTCTTTTAAATTCACCTGCCAATGATCCTTTGCCTGGATATAAGACAGCAAATCCTATGGTTTTTTGTGGCTTATTCCCGACTGATGCTGATCAATTTCCAGATTTAAGAGTATCACTAGAAAAATTACAATTATCTGATGCGGCTTTAAAATATGAGCCCGAAACCAGTAGCGCAATGGGATTCGGATTTAGGTGCGGATTCCTAGGACTTCTTCATATGGAGATTGTTCAAGAAAGATTAGAAAGAGAATATGACTTGGATCTAATCGTAACGGCACCATCAGTTATTTATAAAGTTAATTTAAATCAGCAGGAACATATCTTTATTGATAATCCTTCTACAATTCCTGATCCACAACTTAGAGAATCAATAGAAGAGCCTTATGTGAAAATGGAAATTTATGCTCCCAATGAATTTAATGGAACATTAATGGGTTTATGTCAGGAAAGAAGGGGAGTATTTATAGATATGAAATACATAACAACAGATCGAGTTACCTTGATTTATGAAATTCCATTAGCAGAAGTTGTTACAGATTTCTTTGATCAAATGAAAAGTAGAACCCAAGGGTATGCATCAATGGAATATCATTTGATTGGCTATAGAAAAAATGACCTTGTTAGATTAGATGTTCTAATAAATTCAGAAAGAGCAGATCCATTAACTTCTATCGTTCATAAAGATAAGGCTTATGGAATTGGCAGAAGTTTAGTTGAAAAATTAAAAGAACTTATTCCAAAACAACAATTTAAAATACCTATTCAAGCATCAATCGGTAGCAGAATTATTGCAAGTGAAAGCATAAGTGCTTTGCGAAAAGATGTTTTATCTAAATGTTATGGCGGGGATATTTCTAGGAAAAAGAAACTTTTAAAGAAACAAGCCAAAGGTAAAAAAAGAATGAAGGCAATGGGTAAAGTTGAAGTCCCTCAAGAAGCTTTTATGGCAGTCTTGAAATTAAACCAGTAATTTTTTCAAATTTAAAACTTATAGCTATTTATTTTAAAAGAATCGGGTATATTTCAGTCATATCTGTTAAAAAGATTTTGGATATTAACTCATTTAATCTTGTCGGCGCAAATATCAGAAAAGCTGGAGTTCTAATTGTACTTTTTTATCTTCTTGTTGTTTTAATAATGAAATTTTTAGAGGTCAATAATTTTTTTGGTTATTCATTTTCAATGTTAAGCAATGATATCTTTGCCCCTCCTTCGCTTAATCATTTTTGTGGCACAGATAGATTAGGAAGAGATGTTTGTTTAAGAACTTTACAAGGATCATCCTTAGCTATAGAAGTTGTATTCTTAGCTATTCTTTTTTCATTAAGTTTGGGCTTGCCATTGGGATTATTAAGTGGATATTTTGGTGGTTTTTTTGATAAATGCTTATCACTAATAATGGATACTATTTTTTCAATACCTGTAATTTTGCTTTCAGTTGTTGTGGCTTTTGTATTGGGTAAGGGTATCCTTAACGCTGCTTTGGCATTGTGTATTGTTTACTCTCCTCAATATTTTAGATTAATAAGAAATCAAACAATTTTGGTTAAATCCGAAACTTATGTGGAGGCGGCTCAAGTTGCAGGAGCTGATGTCAAAAAAATTATTTTTAAATATATTCTCCCAAATGTAATAACACCATTGCCTATTCTGCTAACCCTAAATGCTGCAGATGCCGTTTTGGTATTAGGAAGTTTAGGATTTTTAGGTCTTGGTGTTCCTGCAGATGTCCCAGAGTGGGGAAGTGATTTAAATCTGGCTCTTGCCGCTTTACCTACAGGTATCTGGTGGACGGCTTTGTTCCCAGGTTTGGCAATGTTTTTTTTAGTTTTAGGTCTTTCTTTTATAGGAGAGGACCTCGAAGAAATTTTTGATAGTCAAAATTCTGAATAAATTTAGTTATCTGTAATAGCATCAAGTTCTCCTTGATCATTCAACTTTGGATATTCTTTAGCTGATTTTTTATACACCGCAGCTAATTCTGGGTAACACCATTCAAAAAGTGTTTTTTGATATTCATTCATATTTAACCCTTCTCCATTAGCGGGCAATATACCTTTATTTTTTCTTTGGCGAACAGCTTCAAATAATAATATAGAAGCAGCAACTGAAACATTCAAAGATTGAACCATACCCCTCATAGGTATAAAAATTGATTGATCAACCATTGATATAAGTTCATTACTTAGCCCCCATTTTTCTGCTCCCAAAACAAAACATGTATTTTGAGAATAATCAAAATTTCTATAATCTACTGATTCACTATTAAGAGTCGTTCCATATAATTTAAAACCCTTATTCTTTAAATCAGATATTGCCGCGATAGTGTTTTCATGATTATTCAGTTTTACCCATTTTTGACTTCCTTGAGCAGTACTATTAAAAGTCTTAACGGCATTCGTTTTGCTAATAAAATTTGCTTCGAAAACTCCTGCTGCATCACATGTCCTTAATATCGCAGATAAATTATGTGGTTTATTGACATCCTCAACTAAAACAGTCAAGTTTTTCATTCTGCAATCTAAAACACTTTTGATTCGTTCAAATCTTCTTGGCAAAATTGACATTTATAATTTTTTCACACTTTTAAATTATATTCAAAAAATATTGATTACCTATTAAATCTCTTGGTTTATAATATTTTGGTAGTTTGAATTAACTCAATGGCATACATAGAATGGGACTATACAGTAATAACAAGTATGGTAGAAAAACAAGGGTGGGATTTACCTGAGCGTGAATCGGAAGAATGGAATAAATTTAACGATGAGTTAGGAGAAAAAATGAGAGGTGTTGGAATTATTTTTGAAAAATATTGTAAATTTACTCCTGACGTAGGAGAGGGAGTTCATCTGTTAGATGATTGATAATAAATAGTTTTAAACCATTGATGTATCCCTTAGTCAATGGCTTATTAGTTTATAAGATAATATAATTTCACTAAATTAGAACTGGCAATTATTAAGGCTTTATAAAGCTTGTACTCTAAAAAAAATTTTTTATTCCACAAAAAAGTTATTTAATTTCTATATTTGAATAAAAATATGAAAAATAAATTAACCTTTTTATTCGATGGTGGTTGTCCACTTTGTTTGAGAGAAACAAATTTTCTAAAAAAAAGAGATATCTTAAATCAAATTGCATTTATAGATATTAATAGTAAGGATTATGATCAAAGTCTTTTTAATGACATCTCATATTCAGAAGCTATGTCAAACCTGCATGGGATTATGGAAAATGGTGAAATTATTAGGGGACTAGATGTACTTGCATATTCTTATGAATTAGTTGGTTTAGGTTGGGTTTATTATCCCTTAAAGATTAAGCTCTTATCGCCATTATTGAGACTAGTTTACAGATATTGGGCAAAATATAGACTTCAAATTACAGGTAGATCCAATATTGAAAAACTTTGTACCTCAAAATGTGAACGATAAATATGGAAAGTATCGATATAGACAGAATAATAGAAATGTGTTGGGAAGATAGAACACCCTTTGAAGCTATCGAGTATCAATTTGGTTTAAAAGAGGAAGATGCGATAAAAATTATGCGTCAAAATCTTAAACCCAAATCCTTCAAAGTCTGGAGAAAGAGAGTTACGGGAAGAAATACAAAACACATGGCGCTTAAAGATTCAACAAGATTTAAATCTACTCATAAAAGAAAATTATAAATTTTGAAAAATCTTTCTACTAAAACTTGTCCTGTTTGCAATAGGCCGTTCGAATGGCGTAAAAAATGGAAAAACTGTTGGGATGATGTTATCTACTGTTCAAAAAGATGCAGTAACAGGAAGTCGCAAAGATGAAAGAAGTATCAATTATTTTCCCGCATCAACTTTTTAGAGAAAGCCCAATCTTAAAAATAAATTGTGAAATTTTGATTTTGGAAGACTCATTATTTTTTGGAAATGATAAATTTCATAAATTAATTAACCATAAAAATAAGTTAGTTTTTCATAGAGCCTCTATGCTCGCTTATAAAAATTATTTAGAAATATCTGGCTTTAAAGTTTTATATATCGAAAACAAGAATAATATTTCTACAGTTGACTACTTATCTGAATTTATTAAAGATAAATATCAGAAAATAAATCTCATTGACCCTCATGATTTTTTAATAATGAAGAGGATTAATAATTTTGTTGAAAGTAATAATTTAGCTTTAAATATTTTGCCTTCTCCCATGTTTATGAGCAGTGAAGATTTAAAAAAGTTATTTGCATCAAATATAAAAAAACCTCTTATGGGTAGATTTTATGAGAATCAAAGAAAGAGCCAAAAGATATTAGTTAATCCTGATGATACACCTGAAGGTGGTAAATGGAGTTTCGATGAAATGAACAGAAAAAAATTACCCAAAAAAATAAATATACCTGATATACCTAAATTACAAAAAAATCAATTTGTAGTTAATGCAGAAAGGTCATTAGCCAATTTTGATATTAAGTTTATTGGAGAAAGTAATAACTTTTTATATCCAACTAATTTTGAAGAGGCAGATGAATGGTTAAATGATTTTTTTAAACATAGATTTTTCTTATTTGGAGATTATGAGGATGCTATTTCTAAAGAAAATTCTTTTTTATGGCACAGTTTACTTTCTCCTCTTTTAAATAGTGGATTACTAACACCAAATGAAGTAGTAAATAAAGCATTACTTTATGCCAAAAATAATAATGTTCCAATTAACTCTTTAGAGGGTTTTATTCGTCAAATTATTGGATGGAGAGAATTTATTTGCCTTGTCTATAAGAAGTATGGAACAAAGATGCGCAATAGTAATTTTTGGAATTTTGAAAATGAGCCAATTCCAGAATCTTTTTATAAAGGAAATACAGGAATTGAACCAGTAGACGTTGTTATAAAAAATATTATTAAATTTGGATATTGTCATCATATTGAGAGGCTGATGATTGTTGGCAACTTTATGCTTCTATGTAGAATCCACCCCAATCAAGTTTATAAATGGTTTATGGAAATGTTTATTGATTCCTATGATTGGGTAATGGTCCCAAATGTTTACGGAATGAGTCAGTTTAGTGATGGAGGTATCTTTTCAACAAAGCCATATATATCAAGCTCTAATTATGTAAAAAAAATGTCTGATTTTAAAAGTGGCCCATGGTGTGAAATATGGGATGGCTTATTTTGGAAATTTATTAAAGATAATGAAAGCTTTTTTAGAAAGCAATATCGTCTGGCAATGTTAACGAGAAATCTCGATAAAATGTCAGAGGAAAAATTAAATAATCACCTGAAAACGGCCGAAAAATTTTTAAGAGATATTCAATAAATTAAGAGTAATAACCTACAGTTTTCTTTGAAAAATTAAAAGAATATTATGTTATGAAGAAATATTAAGTACGGATGTTAGTTTGTAAATAATTAGATTTATCTAATGAAAATTGGAACACTTTTTTTAAAAAGTAATTCGACGGGAATTATCACTTTTTCTGAATTAGATTGGATAACTACCCATCAATCTCATTTCAATAGGTTGGAGGAATCCATAGCAATTAAATTAGGAAGAATGCTTGATGCAGGATCTATCAATATTGGTTGCCGTTTGAAATCCTGAATAAGTTTTTATTTTAATAATGAAGTATCAAAAAGAAAAAAAAATATTTTTTCGTGAAAGAATCCATTCTTTAAATATCTTTCTTTTTTTAGGATTTAATCTTTCACTTATTTCTATCTTAGGTTTTATTTGGTTTAATTCTGCAATTGAAAAAGTAGTTTAAATTTTTGAATTTTTTGTATATTAAAGTTATCTTTAAAAAATTAATAATATTTTGAGCATCGGATATCTACAAAGAAAGGCAGCTTGGGAAATTTTATTAAAAGTGAGTTCTGGTGATTTTTCTGATCATGCTCTTGAAAAGGTTTTAAAAAATTATCAATTTAATCCTCTTGATATAGCTTTTATTACGGAATTATCTTTTGGATGCATAAGGTATAGAAAATTTCTTGATCTTTGGACGGATCATACATCAAAAATTACTCATAAAAAGCAGCCTCCAAAGTTAAGATGGCTTCTACATATAGGTTTGTATCAACTATTGAAAATGGATAAAATCCCATTTCCTGCTGCTATTTCTACCACTGTAGAAGTAGCTAAAAAAACAGATTTAAATGGTTTATCGGGAACTGTAAATGCGATATTGAGAAATGCATCAAGAAAATTAGAACAAAAAATCTTTCCGGAATTATCTTCTGATAGAAAAGAAAGAATTTCATATCTTGAATCATTTCCATTATGGCTTGTGAAGGATCTTTTTAAATGGGTCGGAAATAGCGAGGGTGAAAATATCATTAAGGCATTTAATAAAAAACCATCAATTGATTTGAGAATTAACCAATTAAAAACTAATTTAGATAACTTTTTGAAAGTACTTCATGAAAATAAAATTGATGCTGAAATTATTAAAGATTTACATAATGGAATTACTTTAAAATCTAATCCAAGATCTATAAAAAATTTACCAGGATATAGTGATGGACTTTGGACAATTCAAGATAGATCTTCTCAGTGGATAGCACCTCTCTTAAATCCAAAAGAAGGGGAAAAGATTTTAGATGCTTGTGCAGCTCCTGGAAGTAAGTCTACCCACCTTGCAGAATTAACAAATGATAGTGCTGAAATCATTGCCGTAGATAGATCAGTAAAAAGATTGAAAATACTGCAATCAAATTTAGAAAGGTTAAATTTGAAATCTGTTAATACCCTTAAGGCTGATGCTACGAGTTTGATTGAATTAAATCCTAAGTTTATATCTTATTTTGATAAGATTTTAATAGATGCTCCATGTTCAGGCATTGGAACTCTTTCCAGGAATCCAGATTCTAGATGGTCTTTAAGTAAAGAAAAAATAAAATCTTTAACTTTATTACAGGAAAAACTTTTGGAGAGCATTTTCCCTCTTTTGAAAAAAGATGGTACTTTAGTTTATTCAACTTGTACTATTTGTCCTGATGAAAATAATCTATTAATTGAACGATTTATTGAAAAAAACAAAACTTTAAAATTGGTTAGCCAAAAGCAAATTTTACCTAGCTTGGATTATCCTGGTGATGGATTTTATTCTGCAATAATTTCTTATAAATCTTAAAAATAAAATTTATTTTTTAATTGGAATTTTATAAATTTCAGATATGAACTTCTTCCACAAATAAGCTGCATTCCCACTAGATAATTCTGATTCCTTGTTATCGTCATAACCCATCCAGATCCCCGTTGTAAGGTTATCAATGGAACCAATAAACCAGAGATCTTTATTTCCATCAGATGTTCCTGTTTTCCCATAAATTTTCTTTCCTTTTATAAAGGCTGCTTTTGAAGTTCCTTCTTTTACAGATTTTTCAAGAAGTTTATTTATTTTCTTGTTTATTTTTAAATCTAATATTTTCTTAGAAATAGGTTTATTTTCCCAAATAGGTTGTTTTTTAAATGATTCTATTGTTTCTATGATTTCAGGGCTTTGAATCTTCCCATTATTGTTTATTGCAGAATATGCATTTGTGATGTTTAAAAGATTATCTCCGTAGGCGCCAATAGCTAATGATGGGAATTCCTCAAACTCTTGCTCATAACCTAGTCCAAATGAATTCGCTAAATTAATAATATTTTTTATGCCTATTTTTTTTGTTATTGATATTGGAACGATATTTGATGAACTTTTAAATGATTCAATCAAAGATATTGAACCTCTATAGTTATCTGAAAAATTTTTTGGGCAATAACTTTCCCAGCACATTGGTAAGTCTTCAAATTTATCGCTTAATTTTATTCCTTCTATTAATGCAGCAGCATAAGGGATTATTTTAAAAGTAGAACCTAAAGGTCTTACAGAAGAAATCACTCTATTGTATTCATTAATTGATGGATTTTTGCTGGTTATCATTGTCCTGATTAGTCCTGTGTTTGATTCGATAGATAACAGACCAAATTCAAGTTCTTTAGGCCCTCCGTATCTTGATATTTTTTGACCTTTTTCTTGCCAATCTTTGTTGATAGAAGATTTAATTCTTAAAAACTTATAATCATTTTTACTTCCAATTTTTTTATCTGTTTCCTGAAGAATAAAGTTTATTAGTAATTTATCATCTAAAAAATTATTAGCTGTTTGATAATTTAACTTTATTTTTTCTTTAATAGCCTTATTCTTATTTGAAAGAGAAATATATCCATCAACATACATTGATTCAAGAACTTTATTTCTATTTTTAATAGCTAATTCTAAATTTTGATAAGGTGAATAAATTGATGGAGCTGGAGCTAATCCTGTAATTAATGCGATCTCTGATAATGTCAATTCTTCTATAAATTTTCCAAAATAAACTTGGGCAGCCTCGTCTACCCCGTATGCTCCTGATCCTAAATAAATATTATTTAAATATAATTTTAAAATTTGATTTTTGTTATATTTAAATTCAAGTATGAGTGATATAAATA
>CACNCF010000002.1 GCA_902618795.1 uncultured Prochlorococcus sp. | reverse complement strand
CATAACATCATCAAGATGGGTGAAGTCGTATCAAAAAGTCTTAAAAAAGATGTGCCTGAAAGAAAACTACGCAAAGCTATCTCTAATAGATTCAAAACTTTTGACAAAACACTAGAAGATCTTGATAAATGGATTGTTAAACAAGTATCTACTATCCCTTCTTCAAATCGTGTAATTGTCTCAAAACACAAAGCTATGGATTACTATGGCGATGCATTTGGTTTTGAAACGATAAGTTTATTAGATTTCTTAGGTCATTCATCTAGCCTGAGGCCTCAGAACATATCAAAAGTTTTAAATGAGTTAAAGGAAGAAAATGTCAAAGTCATATTTAAGGAGCAAGAGCCTGCTTCAAAATTAGTTAATAATTTAAGCAAGCAAAGTTCTATCCCACTCTCTTCTAATCAAATTTTTGTCGATGGACTAATGATGGAAGGAAACACTATCACTGTGGCAGTTCATAACACGTGCACTATCGTCAATGAGCTTGGTGGCTCATGTGATGAGACAACAGGTTTTGATTTAGCAAGTAACTGGGGATCACTTAATCAATAAAATTTTATAGATAAAAATGGTTTTCATTTCGATTTTTTGATTATTATATTGATGGTTAGCATTACATTTTAAAAACAGAGCGAAATGAGTATTAAGGAAAAGGTTCCTGTAACCATACTTACTGGATTCTTAGGATCAGGGAAGACTACTTTGCTTAATAGAATATTGAGTGAAGAGCACGGGAAAAGAATAGCAGTAATTGAAAATGAATACGGTGAAGTGGGTATAGATCAAGGGCTCGTAATTAATGCCGATGAAGAAGTGTTTGAGATGTCTAACGGGTGCATTTGTTGTACTGTTCGCGGCGATTTAATAAGAGTCCTTGGCAACCTTATGAAAAGAAGAGATAAGTTTGACTATGTTTTAGTAGAAACGACAGGATTAGCAGATCCAGGTCCAGTTGCTCAGACATTTTTCATGGATGAAGAGATTAGTTCTGAATTCACTCTTGATGGAATTGTGACTTTAGTTGATGCTGCCCACATTGATCAACAGTTAGGCAGGAGTGATGAAAGTTCAGAACAAGTGGCATTTGCAGATGTTCTTGTCCTTAATAAAACTGATTTAGTCTCTGATGATGCACTAAATACTCTTGAATCGAGATTGAGAGATATGAACCGTATGACCCGAATTATTAGAGCCGAGAATGCCAAAGTACCAATTGAAACAGTCTTAAATCTAAGTGCATTTGATCTTGATCAGATCCTTAAACGCAGGCCAACATTCCTTGAACCAGAATATCCTTTTGAATGGACAGGTGTTTACGATCTTGATGCAGGTAAATATGAATTAATGCTAGAAGAAGGACCCGATCCAGAAATGTCCTTAGTAGCCCTCGCTAACCAAGGAGAGAGTGAAGAGGAACTTAAAGATGGTGCTGAATCCTCCGTGAGACTTTATGCAGAAAAAGCTAATAGTTTAGATCCTGGAAATACCATCCCATATGGAGAACATATAAATCTCAAATTGGAGGATAAAGGAAATAAATCATTCATCCTGAACATAGAAAAACCAACAAAAATAGGTTTGTTTACACAGCACACTGCTGAAGAATTCAACATGAAAGTCATTAAAAGTGACGAAAATAAAGAGATTCCATTTAATACTGAAAGATTCTGGCAAGCAGAGCACGAACATGATGATGAAGTAGGCTCAATTGCTATAGAGCGTTTTGGAGATGTTGACCCAGAAAAACTAAATACTTGGATGGGAAGACTTCTATCAGAAAAAGGAGTGGATATATTCAGAACTAAAGGTTTCATAAGTTACTCAGGTAACCCAAGGAGAATAGTTTTCCAGGGAGTTCACATGTTATTTACTGCACAACCTGATAAAGAATGGGGTAACGAACCTCGTAGAAATCAACTTGTTTTTATCGGTAGAAATTTAAATGAGAAAGAGATGCAAGAAGGCTTTGATAAATGCCTGATATAGAACCATTTAGCCCAAGAGGCATGTTCCATGAAGGATGGACTGCTGAAGTTAACGATTACGCCATAGCATGTGGCTGGGCTCTTAAAGGAAAACAATTTATTGTTGGCGACGTAGCAGGAGGTCTTTTTTCGTTCGAAGGAGATACTGGAAAAATTATTTGGAAAAAAGAAAATACTCACTCTGGTGGTCTACTAGCAATGGCAATTCATCCAGAGGGTGAAATTTTTGCAACATCAGGTCAGGATGGAAATGTTCAAATTTGTAATTGCCATGAAGGTAAAGTTATTAAAACACTTGATCTTGGCAAAGGTTGGGTAGAACACCTCAAGTGGTCTAATGACGGTTTATTTCTAGCGATAGCTTCCTCAAAAAAAGTATATGTTTTTAATGAAATTGGTGAAGAGAAATGGATCTCAGAAGACCATCCAAGCACAGTAAGTGCAATAACGTGGTCAAATAAAAATGAGCTAGCAACTGCTTGCTATGGAAGAGTGACATTCTTTGACATAGTTAATAATAAAACGAATCAAAAACTCGAATGGCAAGGATCATTGGTATCTATGGAATTAAGCCCTGATGGAGATATAGTCGCCTGTGGGAGTCAAGACAATTCAGTTCATTTTTGGAGAAGATCAACAGGAATGGATGCTGAAATGACTGGATACCCTGGTAAACCAAGTCATCTTTCTTTTGATGACAGCGGAAAATTATTAGCAACTAGTGGCAGTGAAAGAATTACAGTTTGGAGCTTTATAGGAAATGGTCCAGAAGGGACTATGCCAGGAGAGCTATGTCACCATACAGAACCCATTTCGAGCCTAGCCTTTTCAAATAAAGGTATGCTTGTAGCCTCAGGATCTAGGGATGGTTCTGTTGTCGCAAGTTTTCTCAAAAATGACGGTAATGGTGATCCCGTTGGGGCTGCATTCGCAGGAGATTTAGTAGGGGCAATATCTTGGAGACCTGATGATTGTGCACTTGCAGCAGTCAATGCAAAAGGTGTTGTAAATGTATGGAAATTTAAAGTTCGTACTAACCTTTTTTCAAAGGGATTTAAGTAAAAAGTAAAAATTTATTAATTACCAATAGTTAGCTTTTAAATGTCTTTCCATACATATAACCTCACAGTCATTATCTATCCCTTTTGGGTGAATATCGCAATATGAAAGACATTGAAAATATTCGTCTATGGGATTAGATTTATCAGTTTTACTAACTTCTTTCGGATGATTCATAAAAGATTTCCTCAATTATTTAAAATTAAGATAGACGAATTAAATATCAAAGGAAATAAGCAAAACTTACTAAAAATATCTCAAAAAAATTAGAACGATTGATTACTACTCTCGGACATTTTTAATTAAAAAGCAATGCGTATAAAAACGGATTGTCTTTAGAGAAATATTTTCCTAATTTTATATTGTTGAGTTCTAGGAGGTCTTTCAAAATGATCGATAGCCTGCCTGAAATTTCGGAATAAACCGAACTAATTTAATTAACTGCTCCAATTATTTTTTATTAATGTCTAAGCTTCCTTCTTCTGCATCGTTTAGGTGCCCTTTAAGAAACAAGCTTAATTCTAGAGTTTTTGCCCCAGTTAAAGACAATTAGTTAATTTTGGTGAGCATTAGCTTAATAGAAGTTAGCAACAAGGATCCATGATTTAGGTACGTTATTAACTTCAGTAAAAAATATAAGTAAGAGATAAAAGAGGGCTTAAATAAGCCCTCTTTTTTTATAAGATGACTTTATTCTAGTTTTATAGATAATGATTAAAGCAATAAAATTTTAAAATGGTTAGATATTATTGCCCATATTGCAATCCTAAATATCAATTTCAAAAACAATCCTCAAAAGGTAATTTGATTTGTGGCTTGTGCGGAGAGGATCTTGTAAAAAAACCATTTATTAGGTTGAACCAGATAATTGCTTTAGTTGCAGCGTCATCATTACTTCTACCGTTGATATATACTTTTATTTTTTTAATTAAAAATCAAATAAATCCTCCTAATAAAAATTATCAAGCAAATAGTACTTTAATCATAATTACCAAAGAAACACTTTCATAAAACAATTTAAAAAATCTCGAGAGGTCAACCTCTACATAGTGATTTATTTAAACAAGAATTTTTGCTCTCAATATTTATTTGATCATCAATATTTTTTAATTTATTTTTATTACTTGTTACTTTAACTTTTTGCCCACAATGTTCTTTGCAACCACCATTAAATAAGTTATGTGCATATAAATTTGAAATACTCGAAAGTAATAAAAGAAAGATTATTTTATAAATTTGGTAAAAATAAGAGTTCATTTTTATTATGATTTTCCAAAATTATTAAATAAATAATATCAGTTAATTCCAAGGTGTGTTTATCAGTCCCCAGATATCGAAGAAGAAAAATAAAACTGCAATAACAACAAGATCCCATGCTCTTTCCCTAAAAGCCCAAGGCGCAATAAAAACTTCTCCAAGTCCGTGAAGTGCCGCCCCTACTGGTAGATGATCAAGAACCAGCAAACTATGAGAGAGGATAAAAAGAAAGCTTGCGAAATATCTAAAAAAAACAAATTGCCAATTACTAGAACTCATGCTTTTTAAATTTTTAAGAAATATACTTCAATGATCAAAATAATGATATAGATCTAGTCAAGAGATCTTATTTTTGGTAGCTATAAATACGAATAAAGATATAAAGCTAAAGTAAAAGTTACTAAACGATGAAATATATGTTTTCAAGTTATCAGCCTAAAAATAGTTTTGATGAATACTTTAAGGACAATGTTAACTCTGCTAGAGAAATATTGATTCCACTTCTTTCATCTTTAGATAATATGGGACTTGAAGAATTAAACAGGAATCACTCTGCAGCAAAAAAATTATTACTAAGACATGGTGCAACTTTTAGATTAAACGATACTGGTTTAAAAGGTACTGAGAGAATATTACCTTTTGATCCACTTCCCAGAATAATTAGTAAAGATGATTGGGTAACGTTAGAAAAAGGCCTAAAACAAAGGCTTGAGGCAATAGATTTATTCCTAGATGATATTTATAATTCTCAAAAAATAATCAATGATGGAATAATTCCAAGAGAATTAATAGAGAGTTCAGAAGGTTGGAGACCTCAGATGATAGGTTTCAAACCTCCACTAAATAAATGGTGTCAAATTTCGGGACTTGATTTAATAAGGGATAGAAGAGGAGATTGGCATGTTTTAGAAGATAATTTAAGGTGCCCTTCTGGTGTTGCTTATTTTTTAGAAAATAGATTAGTTATGAAAAATATTTTTCCTAATCTTTTCTCAGGAAGAATAGTAAAACCAATTGATGAATATCCATCATATCTTTTAAAAACCCTTCAAGAACTGGCAGTTTGGACTGACACTCCCAAGATAGTGCTACTAACTCCAGGAATTTTTAATAGTGCTTATTTTGAACATAGTTATTTAGCTCAAGAAATGGGCATCCAATTAGTTCAGGGTCATGACTTAGTTTGTAATGATGATTATGTATATTTAAAAACTACCTCAGGATTAAAAAGAGTAGATGTCATTTACAGACGAATTGATGATGATTTTTTAGATCCTCTTAATTTCAGAAAAGATTCTTGCCTTGGTGTTAGCGGATTACTTGATGTTTTTAAGGCAGGTCATGTTGCTTTAGCAAATGCTCCTGGGACTGGAATAGCAGATGACAAAATGATTTATTCTTTTGTTCCAAAAATGATTAAATATTATCTTGATGAAGAAATTATTATTAAAAATGTAGAAACGTATATTTGTCATTATCAAAAGGATCGAGAATATGTTCTAGAAAATTTATCAAAACTTGTTGTTAAGTCTGTCGCAGAAGCTGGGGGTTATGGAATGTTAATTGGCCCTCACTCAACAACGAGTGAGATAGAAGAATTCGCTAATAAAATTCAAAATAATCCTAGAAATTTCATAGCACAACCAACATTAGAATTATCTACTGTGCCATCGTTATGTGAAGGAGAACTATATCCATGTCATGTTGATTTAAGACCATATATCTTAAGAGGAAAAGATTCATGGGTTAGCCCAGGCGGGCTTACGCGGGTAGCATTAAAAAAAGGATCATTAGTCGTTAATTCTTCTCAAGGTGGAGGATGCAAAGATACATGGGTTGTAGGTGAATAATATGCTTTTAAGTCGTGTAGCAGAATCTCTTTATTGGATCAATCGTTATTTAGAACGTGCAGAAAACATATCTCGTTTCGTGGAAGTAAGTGAAGCAATGTCATTAGATTGTCCGCCAGGAAGTGCAGAGCCTTGGCTCCCCTTAATTGATGCTTCAAGTGATAGAGAATCTTTTGATAAAAGATTCCCAGAGAAAAAACCTGATGACGTTATTAATTTTTTAATAAGAGATCGTTTAAACCCAAACAGTATAATTTCTTGCATTCAAATGGCAAGAGAAAATGCACGACAAATCAGAGATGTCATGACCACCGAAATGTGGGAACAGATAAATATTTTATATTGGAATATGCAAGAAGGAGAGGCAATATGGAATAAACCAAGACAAGAACAATTAAGTGAGATAAGGAGGGAATGTCAGCTTTTTTACGGAATTACAGATGCGACTCTAAGCAAAGACCTCGCTTGGAGATTTAGCATTCTTGGAAGATTGATCGAAAGAGCTGACAAAACATCAAGAATTTTAGATGTTAAATACTATTTACTTCTACCCAGCTTAGATGAGCTTGGAGGAGTTCTTGATGAGCTCCAATGGATTGCACTTTTACGTTCAGCTGGAGCTTATCAAATGTTTAGGAAAGCAGTGCAAAATTCTATAAAGCCTAATTCAGTTGCGAGATTTCTTTTACTTGATCCAATTTTCCCTAGATCAGTAAGATACTGTCTTGATGGGATAAGCAATACTCTTAAAACAATAGATACCTCTCCAAGTACTGAAAATCCTTCAGAATTAGAATGCATGAGAGGTTTGCTTAAAGCAAAGTGGAGTTATATCAGAATTGAAGATATAATCAATGATGGTTTACATGAGGCAATCGATTCATTGCAAATGGATTTAAATAAATTAAATGACCTCATTCAAGAAAAATATTTTATTAATTAATAAGTCTAATAATGAAAATTAAATACATTCACAAACTTGAATATAAATACGAAGACCCTGTTCAATTAGGAGAGCATAGATTATGTATAAAGCCAAGGTCAAATGGATTCCAAAAGCTAAAGAATTTTGAATTAAAAATAACCCCAGAACCAGAAATTATTTATCCATTACTTGCTGCAAGCGGAGAAGAGATTAATAGAATCAGATTCAATGGATTAACAGATAATTTAATTATTGAATCAATCAGTGAAGTTGAAACTATTAAACATCCAAACATTATTGATGGAGTTAAAAATCGAGATTTAACATTACCTTTTTGTAGAAGTATTATTAACAGAGATTTGCAGGGAGCATTAGAGGGATGGATGCCCAATGGACAACACGACCCCTCTGCTGTAGAACTTGCCCAGGAAGCCTTAGCAGGAAGCATTAATAACGCATTATCATTTACCTACCAGTTAATAGAGATTATTCAAGATCGGGTTAAATATACCAAAAGACATACAGGTCCAGCATGGCCGGCTAGCAGAACACTTAGAGAACGTATTGGTTCATGCAGAGATTTGGCAATGCTAATGGTTGAAGCTTGCAGATCTATAGGTATCCCAAGTAGGTTTGTAAGTGGTTATCATTTTGAAGATCCCTTACCCACTGAGTTGGATTTACACGCTTGGGCTGAATTATATATCCCAGGTGCCGGTTGGAGAGGTTTTGATCCAAGCGGAAAAGGATTAATAGATGATAGATATTTAACATTGGTATCCTCCTCAAAATCAAATTTAACCTCTGTAATCACAGGAAACTTTATAGGAAAAAATAATCTAGAAAATACTTTATCCTGGGAAATCAAACCTCTTGAAATTAAATAAACACTAAATTTTCAACCTTTTAAAATAACAAAAAAAATAAATAATAATATGTTTCTTTTTTAGTGTTAATTGATACGTTCTTGGATATATATATCTGTTTTCATTTGTTAAATGTTTAAAGAAAATTGAACTCAAGTTTAGAAATTCCAGTTATCAAATCAAACAAATCGAAAATGTTTGAATTGATAAGTTATGAAAAATTTCGCGATACAAAAGATGTAAGATTTTTTGATATTAGTGTTAATGAATCAAACTATAGAGATCTAGTTATTCACAGTGGGCCTGCAGTTAGTCCTCCAAATGATGAAGAATTTAAGAATTGGCAATTTTACATACATCACAATCAAGAAGATAATCTACTGGCTATCTCCGGGGGAAGAACATTTTTTCTTGTCAATTTTGGCTGGGATTATCCTTTTTATAAAGTTAGATTAGAATCTTGCGGATACATTTTAAGAATACCTAGAGGAACATTTCATAGATCAGTATCTGACGAAAACGGTTCCATAGTTTTAAATCAAGCTATAAGAGATAAAGAAGGTACAGTTGAATCTGAATTCAAGGTTACGAATAGCAAAGATAACAAAAAACTTCTAGATTGTATAACCAATTTAGAGCCTAGATTCAAAATTTATAGTGTTAAATAATTTTAAAAAGGAGTTCCAAATTTAGTCATCAATTTTAAAAATTATCTAATTGTTATAAAATAATAATATTCGAATTATCTAGTATGAAATTTTTCAGATTTTTAAAATATTTTTTATGCATAACTTTTTCTTTCTTAGTTTTATCCTCTCCAGTTTTTGCTGGAGCAAATGTAGCTGTTAAGGGCGAGGGAGATGAAGTTCCAAGTTATGTAAGATCTAATATTACTGGATTTGATTTCCATGGAGAGGATCTTCATTTGTCATCTATAGCTGGAGCAGTTGCGAGAGATGCAGATTTTAGTGACGTTGATTTACATGGGACAACCTTAACCCTATCTGATTTAAAAGGTTCTAATTTAAATGGAATCGACCTGACCGATACTCTTTCTGATCGAGTTAATTTCCAAAAAACAGATCTTAGAAATGCTGTTTTAATAAATATGATCGCATCAGGTAGCAGTTTTGCAGGAGCGCAAATAGAAGGAGCAGATTTTTCTTACGCTATTCTTGACAGCGAAGATCAAAGAAATCTTTGTGAAATTGCTGATGGGATCAACCCAACAACAGGCGTTTCAACCAGAGAAAGTCTTGAGTGTAGTTAGAACAAAAACTATAAGTAAACTTTTTATAAATAAACTTTCTTACCTTTATTAAATTTATAAATCCTTTGTTCATCATCTTGAAATATCATTTCACCATTTAATTTGGATTTCTTAAATTTTGAAAGCCTTGCTCTGTGAATATTAGATTTCCTATTAATATTTTCTTCGTTATCATAACTCCCAATATAGATATTTATATTAGGGTTTGAAAAGGTTTTTTCTTCCTCTCTTAAAAAAATTCTTTCAATATTTGTTTGCGTGCTTTGGAGTTTATTTTTAAATTTGTTTAATTTTAAGTTCTTTGGTTTTTTATATTTAATTTTTTTGTAGACCAAAAAAATAACTCCTAAAATTAGAAAAAATAAAAATATATTCATTAACTATTTAATTTTTATTTTAATATCTACACCTAAGTTACTTTTAGTAGTTAATATTTCTTTTCTTAAGATTCCATAAGTAAAAATTCTAGATAAAGTTTTCAAAGATTTAAAAACCAAAAAAATAGTAAATATAAAGAAAACAATAATGTTTTCTACAAGAATATTTTTATTTTTATTTTTATTATCTAGATTGCTCATGTAAGTGTTAATTCAATTATTTTTCATCATTATTTGCATATGGTCCGAAAAATTCACTAGCGTCTCTTCCCATTACTTTAGCAAGATTTAAACTTTTATCTATATTCCATTTAGATGCCAATCCATAAAGAAAACCTGCAGCAAAAGAATCACCACATCCATAAGAATCAACCTTTAATTTTTTGTTTTTAAGAGCCTCATATCTTCCTCCTGGGAATATTATGCCTCCATTCTCTCCCTCGGTTTTAACAGTATATTTTGGTTTTAACGATAATTCAGAAAAAGAAAAAACTTCACCGGGATCAAGATTACTGCCTATTAATCCATCTAAAAGAACATTTGAATTATTAATTGTATTTAATCCTACCCTTGGTGTTGTACAAAGTATTGAAGCTGATCTAGCAATTTTAAAAATCTCTGAATCAGATGCAGTAATAAAAATTCCGTCCATTTTTTTTAAAATGTTCCATTCTAAATTGTCTTTATGAGTTGGAGCTAACCTTTCTCCAATAACTGTTATTGCTCTTTCACCTAGAGAGTCAATTAAACTAAATCCTCTTCTAGTTGGTTTATCACGCCAAGCTACATGCAACTTAATTCCCATATTTGAGAGAATCTTGAAACACTTATCTCCATAATCATCATTACCTAATGACGTAAAAAAATGAATTTGGTTTAAAGTTAAATCAGAAAGTATTTTCGCGATAATAGATCCACCACCAGCTGGATACTCAAGGGACATTTCAGAATGAGAAATAACTCCGGGTTTTGGTAATTGATCAACCTTTAAAAAATTTATCCACTCAACATGACCAACAACGGCAAAATTTAAATTTCCTTTTTTAAATTTATAGTCTTCAACTTTATTATTCTTTTCAACAACCATAAGCTTTTAAATACTATTATTAAAAGAAATATTTTTGAAAAGTGAATTCACTTAACATTTTAAAAGATAAAAAACAGATACTATCTTTTCTTTACCTTTTTCTATCAATTTTGGGAGCTGTTCTACCAATGCTGGCAAATTTCCAATTTGCTAGGGAATATGGAAACAGCTTTGATATAAATAACTTCATTTCTTTAGCGAATGCAAACCCTGCAGCCCAGTCAATTTCTAGAGACTTATTAGTAGGTGCAAGCGCTATTTTTATATGGATAGTAAATGAATCAAAAAAACTAAACATGAAGAATATGTGGGTTGTATACATTGGAACTTTTCTTATAGCCTTCGCATTCTCTGCACCTTTTTTCTTATTTCTAAGAGAGAGAAGAATTATTGAATTAGAAAAGATTAATTAAAATAATCTCTTAAATAGAATTGTAAAGGCAATAAAGCAACAACAAGAAATTGAAAGCCAGATTATTGAAGCATAACCAAATAGATCTAATATGCGTCCTGAAATAAATGGTCCAAAAAAATAACCCATAGCGAAACATTGTGATAATAGAGCAAGTGCAAAACCTTTTTTATTTGAAGGAGCTATTCTGAAAACGACATCTGTTGATGTTGGAAGAAATGAAGCAGTCCCTAGACTTACTAAAATCAATGCCAAAGAAATTAAATAAAACGCTGGGATATTTAAATAACTAGAAATAAATAATAAAAATGAAGCAAAAGTGAAATTTATTAAACTAAATTTCAAGCCAAATAATCTTTCTTTCTTAGATATCCAAGAACCCACAGGCCATTGTAAAAACAACAATAAAATTAATTGAATAGAAATTATAAGACTAATAATTTCTTTGCTTAATGCATTGCGATAAACTCCACCTTTAACAAGATCGAGAGGTAAAGTTACTTGTATCAAGGCTAAAGAGGTAGTTATCAATAAAATAGATAAAATTATTATTGCTGAATTTTTATTCCATTTCAATTGTCCCTGATTAATTGGATCTACTAATTTTTTTTGAAAATTTTCTAAGTTTCTTTTTATAGAAGAACTATTTCTAGATATTAAATACAAGATAACTAACATGCAAAATATATCATTTATAAATATTGATTTAGAATACAAAAAATTCGTCATATACCCCCCTAAGAATACCCCTAGAAATATTCCTAAAGCTTCCGAACTTCTAACAAGGGCATAAGCTTTACGTGTTTCAATAGGATGACAAAAATAGGGCACCCCAAACTCGGCAGCAGGCCAATATATTCCTGCAGCAGCCCCAACAAGGGATTGTCCAATTATGTACAAAAAAGTATCTCTTGAAAAAATGAGGCAAAAGCTAGCGGCAATACTTAGTATTGAAGAAGTAATTATTGGAAATTGTATTTTTCCCGTTTTATTAAGATAATTACCTGTAAAGAGTCTTGTTACTGTTCCAATTATTGCTGAAATGGTAAATCCCAGGCCAATATCTGTCGCCGATAATCCTAGGTTATTAAAAATAAGTGATGTTAAATAAATAACACCTCCTGCTCCAAATGCAGCGAAAAATCTTATCTTGGTTATTAACCTCAGATGATAAGGAAATTGAATCCACCACTTTTTGCTAATTTGTAAACTATTAGGACTAATCACTAGTGAAATACATTTTTATAATTTTTTTTAGTTTTTGTGGTTTATTTTTTAATAATGGTTTAAAGGCTGCTGAAAAGATAAATATTAAGTTTGAAGAGATGGAAATCCCTCTTACTATAGAACAATTATCAAAATTAGAAAAATACAAAGATGATTCAACAGAATTAATAGATTGGTTAAAAAAAAATGGATTTATAAGAGTTTTTGAATTATCAAAATTTTTAGAATTTCCAGTTTTCAAAGAAGAGGGATTAAATAGAGAAATATTAAGAAGTTGGATAGGTCGTAAAATTCTTACAGAATTAAGCAAAAGCATTAAAGTTCCAAATGATAACAATGGAACAGAAATATATAACACTATAGAAAATTTATTAGATCAAAAAAAAGAAGTTTCAACTTTAGAAATCATAAAGGCATTACCATCAGAAGAAATTTCACTTGATATTGATAATTTAATTTTAATAATTTCATCTTGGAAAAATGAATTATCAATGCAACAAGAACTTTTATCCAAATTAAATAAACTTGAAAGCACAAAACAAAATGCTTTCAAAAATACTGAAAAAAAATTAACTCAAGATCTTATAAAAATTGATAAAAATATTTATGCTCCTCACCGAGTGAAACCTTTTGAAATTGAAATATGGAAAAGCAATAAAACAAATTCAGATAAAGAACTGATAATTTTTATGCCAGGGCTTGGAGGCGAAATTAATAATTTCAAATGGATAGGCAACGAATTGGCTAAAAGAGGTTGGCCAATATTATTCATAGATCATAGAGGCAGTAATTTGGAATCATTTATAGAAGTACTTGAAGGTAAGGACACAATCCCGGGAAGTGCAGACTTTTTCTTATATAGAATTAAAGATTTAGATGCTGTATTAAAAGCTCATAAAAATGGAGAATTTGGTTTACCTAATGATTCTTATATTTTAATGGGGCATTCACTTGGTGCTTTAATAGCACTTTTATATGAAGGCAATAACCCTACTGATCAACTAAAGGACAAATGTGATTCGGCATTAAAAGACTTTGCGGTAACAAATTTATCTAAATTACTTCAATGTCAATTGAGCGAAATACCATTCCCTAAGAAAAATAACTCTAATAAGGCCAGCGCGATTATAGGTTTTAATTCATTTGGCAGTTTAATATGGCCAAAAGAAAATAGTACAGGCATTAAAACACCAACTCTTCTAATAGGTGGTACTTATGACCTTATTACACCATTAATGAATGAACAATTTAGAGTTTTTTCTGCTTTAAATAATCCATCAAATAGATTTCTAATTATTGAAGGGGCAAGTCATTTCTCTCCAATAAGAATTAATAAAAGCTATGAAGAAAATAATGACGTCTTCAAAATAAATGAAACTTTTATTGGTTCAGAGCCAATATTAGTACAAGATTTATCTAAGAAATTTATAGTTGAATTTTTAAAAAATATTAAAGACCAAAAGATCCCTAGTGTGATTAAAAACCAAAGAGATTTAGGACTTGATTTCCATCTTTTAGATCTTGAAACAATAAAAGAAATTTCCAAAAATTAGTACTCTATTCGTGGATCTAAATATGCGATTAAAATATCCACGAAGAGATTTAAAGATACTATGAGCATAGAGGTAAAAATAACAATTCCTTGAACCAAGGTATAGTCTCTTTGAGAAATAGCCTCATGTAATCTTAAAGCAATACCTGGCCATGAAAAAGTTACCTCAAACAATAGAGCACCTCCTGCTAATGAGGCCATAGTCAAGCCAGAAATAGTGACAATTGGCAATAGAGCATTAGGCAATGCATGGTTTAAAAATATTTTTTTCCTTGATATTCCCCTACATATAGCAGCATTTACATAATCACTTTTTAATGTCTTATCCAAATTTACTCTTAATGAGCGGCTGAATATACCACTTAATAAAAAGCCAAGGGTAATCGAAGGAAGTGCAAGATGATAAAGACTATCTTTCAAGGCAATAATATTATTTGAAAGAATACTATCTAAAACTAGAAAACCTGTAATTTGAGGTTGTTGTTGAAATATAGGAAATCTACCTCCAATTGGGGAAATATTAAAAAATACAGAAAATAATAATTGCGCTAACATTGCCCCCCAAAAAGGAGGGATAGCATATGAGGCAATTCCTAATATTCTTGCAAAATAATCTGTCTTTTTACCTCTATTTCTTAAGCTAAGTAATCCCAATGGGAAACCTATTAGAGTGGCACTTAATATAGAAAAGAATCCAAGTTCAAGACTTGCAGGCAATGACCTAAGAATAATATTTAAAACAGGCTCTTGGGTACTAAGAGATTGGCCAAAATCTAAGTGCAATATATTTTTAATGTATAAAAAATATTGACTTATTAAAGGTTCATTTAGCCCCAATTTATTTCTTAGAAATTCCCTTGAAGCTTCATCAGCACCAGATCCAAGTATGGCATCGACAGGATCGCCGGGAGCAACTCTCAATAAAATAAATACTAATGATGAAATTATCCATAACATTATTGGTATTAATGAAATTTTTAATAAGGAATAATTTAGTAGTTTATTTAAATTTCTACTCATCAATTAACTTAAGATCACTCAATGAAATTATGCCTGCACCATTAAAAATTGGTTTTGATATTTTATTTTGAGACCATGCTTTTTGAGAGGATATCCAAATAGGAATATAAGGGATTGAATTTGCTGCTATTTTTTCAATTTCAACAAGTTTTTCTAATCTGTTAATTCCACTTATTTTTTCACTCTCAAGAAATAAACTTTCCACTTTATTAGATCCCCAAAAACTACCGCTGTAAACTGATTCTCCTTTTTTACATATCCCATCAACTATTTCATTGCAACTTAAAAGTGGAGTGAGATAGGCTTCTGGATCTGAATAAGCCCCAGTCCAATCGAGAATAACTGCTGTATAAATACCTAAACTTAGATTCTTATAAATTGTTGTAGATTCAACCCCATTGAGTTCAATATCAATACAATCTTTTAAAGAATTTTTAATTTCTTCCTGCCATGTCAGAGCAATAAGCTTATCAGCTGGTACATTGGATCTATAAGTAAGAGGTATTTTAAGAATATTTCCATTACAATAATTTTCCTTTTGTAATAACCTTCTCGCTTCTAAATAATCATATTTAGGCCATAGTGCTTGATTCTCTTTTTTTAATATCGGGGGGATAATTGATCTAGATGGCTTCCTTAATCCATAACTTACTTTCTCACTAATCAATTTTCTATTAAGACTTTTTGCCAAAGCCAATCTTAAATTAAGATTACTTAAGGGATAAGAACTAGTTTTAAGGCTTATAAAACTTAATTCAGTGAAAGGGCTATTACCTTCTTTAAACTGTTTATTTTTACTTAAATTATTTAGACTTTTTCTCTGACTATCATCAATTGAATTTGATAAGAGGACGTCAATTTGTCTACTTTTTAAAGCTCCAAAAAGAGAAGATGAATTTGAATATCCCACAAAATTAATGCCTTTATTTAGTGGATTTTCACCCCAATAATTCAAATTTGGAGCAATTGATTGGACTTCATTAGAAAAACTGGTTAAGACATACTTGCCAGTACCAACGAATTTGTCATTTAGAAACTTATCAGTATATTCTTTGTAAAACGTAGGAGATATTGGAGTTAAATTTACTGATGTAAGTAAACCATTTAGAGAACTTGATGGTTTATTCAAATTTATTATGACTGAATATTCACTTGGAGTTTCTATTGATTTAATCTTATTTCCTAAAATATAATTCATCGTTCCAATTCTTTTGAATCTATCAAAAGTAAACTTTATTGCATTTGAGTCAAATGAAGTTCCATCGTGAAAAAAAACATTTTTTCTTAAATTGATAGTTATTTGAAGTCTATCCCTTGAAATTATTGGCATCCCCGAGGCCAATTCAGGTATTAATTCTCCCTTAGAATTTAATTCATATAACGTGTCTCCAAGAGAACTGATTAGTTGAATTGCTTTAAGAGTATTAGCTCTAGCTGGATCTAAAGATTCAATTTTTCCAGAACTTGCTACTATAATTTTTTTAGATATTCTTTTTGAACCGCAAGAATTCAGTAAAAAAGAAATTAAAATAATAAATAATGGTAAAAAAAAATCTTTTTTCATATTTCTTTAGTTCTTTCTTATTCTGAATTATTATTTGAGCAAAAAATTTGCAAGGTTATTTGACGTATTTCTAAAGCAAATGTTTTTTTAGAATTATGGGCAAAAGGCCACTCTCTCACCCAACAAATTTCTTTACATATATTTATACCAATTATTTGAAAAGTCTTATTACTATTTTTAATTTTTACACAAGCACCTTTATAAAGGTTTTCAGAACAAATTAAATTATTATTTTCATTTTTATTGTCTAATACTTTTGAATGAATCATTAAGGTGCTAAAAACCAAACAGTTGCTTTCTTCGGTTTACCAAGCTATAAAGAAATTTGCAAACTATTTTTTTAAATACAACTTAATTGACTTGCAATAATTTTGACTTCATCAAGCGAATTTATTTCATCTTTTGATTTCTCAAAATCTCCATTATTCACCTCATGAGTAATAACAACAATTTCAGCTGTGTCCTCACTTGCATCTAGTTGAACAATTGATTCGATTGATACATTATTCTTTCCAAAAATATCTCCAATCTTTCCTATTACACCTGGGCTATCAAGACAAATAATTCTAAGGTAATTTTTTTTATTTATTTGTGGCGATCCTATGATATGACAGTTTCTCCAGAAATCAAAAGATAATAGTGGATCGATTGAATTATTATTTTTTACTGAGGCGGCATGCAGATTTAATATATCCGATACTACTGATGCAGCAGTTGGGCCACTCCCTGCACCTGGTCCATAGAACATTATCTCTCCAAGAGGATCAGCCTCTATCAATAAGGCATTGTTAACTCCCTTAACGGTTGATAATGGATGAGATTTTGGAATCAAAGAAGGTCCTACCCAAATATTCAAAGAAAGTGAATCATTATTATTAATTTGTCCCCTTTCGGAGAGCGCTAAAAGTTTTATTTCAAATCCTAATTTATTAGCATATTCGATATCTTTGAGATTAATTTTACTAATGCCCTCAGTATGTATCTCCTCTCTTTTAATTTTCCCTCCAAATGCAAGTTCACTAAGAATTGAAATTTTATCAGCAGCATCATGACCCTCAACATCAGCAGTTGGATCAAATTCTGCATACCCAAGGCTTTGGGCCAATTTTAAGGTTTCTTTGTAATCAGCTTTTTCATTTGTCATCTTAGAAAGAATGAAATTTGTTGTTCCATTTATTATTCCAACCATTTTTTTTATGCTGTTACTTTTTAATGATCTTTTTAAGGGTTCAATAATAGGAATGCCCCCGCAAACTGCTGCCTCTGACAATATATAAACTCCCTCTGTAGATGCAGATTTATATATTTCTTCTCCATATCTTGCAATAACTGCTTTATTTGCAGTTACGACAGATTTGCCTAATTTTAATGATTGCAGAATAATATCTTTCGCCAAATCAACCCCGCCCATTACTTCAACAATTACATCTATAGAGGGGTCATTAATTAATTTAAAAGGATCATCAGTTAATAAATTATTATCTAGCTCAATATTCCTTTTTTTATTAAGATCTTTAACTGCTATTTTTGCAATTTCTATTTCTTTTAGAATTGGATGTGAATCGACTTCAGAACTTAATATTTTATAAATCCCTGAACCTACAGTTCCAAAACCTACAATCCCAATTTTGCATTTTCTCATTTTTTATTTCTTTTGACTTTGAATTTAATTTTATATTATTAGGCCTACAAAAATTCATTTGCTTGAGACTGCATTTTCAATAAAATGTTTAAAAAACCATTTGACCGAGAAGGAGTTAAGCTTGATTTCAAACCAGTATCTTCTATAAATTTCTTATCTATTTCAACAACTTCATTTGGTGTTAACTCATTTAATCCACTTATTAGAAAGGCCAATAAACCCTTTGTTATGAGAGCATCAGAATAACCTTCCCAAAATAATTTACCTGCTTTAATAGTTGCCTTAACAAAAACTTCTGAAACGCATCCCTTAACTTTATTTTCTTCAACAAGGATTTCACTATCTGGTTCCTTTAATTTTTTGCCCAACCACAAAATATATTCATATTTTCTTTTTGGATCTTCTGATTTCTTCAACTTTTCTACTAATTTTGATAAATTATTGTACTTTTCCTGATTTACCATTTTTGAGAAACTATAAATTAATCACTTTATGAACCTTCTATTATACAAATATTTCTTTTTCTGTGATAAATCCCGATAAAGGAATATCCCACTCAGCTCTGGTTAATGGAACACTACTTACACAATTAGAAGTTAATAATCCAATGCATGGAACATTTCTCCAAGCATTATCTCTCCTTAATTTATCAAAATAACCTCCTCCATAACCTAATCTTGTTAAATTTTTATCAACGGAAAGACATGGTACAAATATCATACTTATCTGCAAATGACTTAATGGGGAAGAGTTATTTGGGCTTAGTATCCCCTCAAAGTCTTTGGTAAGAGGTTTTTCGTCCCATGGATAAAATAACAACTCTTTTTTACCTTCACATCTAGGCAAAGCTAAATTAAATTTTTTCTTAAGACTTCTTATATCAACTTCATTTTTTAGAGGCCAATATATGGCTATATAACCAAAATTTTTATATCCCTTAATAAATGAATCAATATATATTCTTACATTTTTTTCTACATTTTTTCTTTGATTAAGAGAAATCCCATCTCTTAGTTTTCTAAACCTATGCCTCTCCAATTTCTTATTCTCAAAGATCGTCATATTAAATTTTCAGTTAAAGCCATCTTCATTTAGTTTTGTGAGGGCTATGGCCAAGGCATCTGCTGAATCATCAGGTTTTGGAGGTTTTTTAAGTTCTAAGCTATACATAACAGCCTCAAGAACTTCTTTCTTAGATGCTTTTCCAGATCCAGCAATGGTTAATTTTATCTGTGCAGGAGAATATTCACTAACATGAATTTTTTTTGAGGCCAATACCATCATAATTACACCTCTAGCCTGCACCACACTGATGGTAGTACTTGATCTGTAAAAGAAAAATTTTTCTACAGCCGCTGATGTTGGATTCCAATTATTTATTAATTCATTAAGATCTTTGTATATCTCATAAAGTCTATCTTCTTCTTTTTTATCTTTACCTGTTTCAATGACACCACAATCTAGTAATATCTTTTTTTCATTTTCTATTTCAATTATTCCATAACCAACTCTAGCTAATCCAGGATCAATCCCAATTATTCTCACTGTAATTAAGCTTCTGCAGACAATTGAAATTTTGAGAGATTTTCTTTTTCATCTAAATCAAATACTTTACAAAAAGCTTGAATAACTCTTTCACCTGAATCAACTTGTTCTAAGGGATCTTTTCTTAGTCTGTGTCTTAAAGAGCAAGAAATAACCCTTGCTATGTCATCTTCTTGCACTTCAGTTCTCCCCTCAAATGCTGCAATTGCCCTCGCTGATCGATTTGTAACAATATCTCCACGTAAACCATCCACATCAAGTTCTCCGCAGATTGCAGAAATATTCAATCTTAAGTCATCGTCCATTTGAACAGAATTTAATATTTCTTGTGCTTTAATAACTTTTTGTTGAAGTTCATCCTGTTGTTTCTCAACACTTAATGAAAACTCATCAGGATTATCATCAAAAGAAGTTCTTTGATCAACTACTTGAACTCTTAATTCAGCATCTCTAACTGTCTTAACTTCAACACTCATTCCAAACCTATCCAATAGTTGAGGCCTTAATTCACCTTCTTCTGGATTTCCTGAACCAATAAGGACAAACCTTGCAGGATGTCGAACTGAGACCCCCTCCCTTTCAACTGTATTCCATCCGGAAGCGGCCGAATCTAAAAGTACATCAACTAAATGATCATCAAGTAAATTCACTTCATCAACGTATAGTAAACCCCTATTAGCTTTAGCCAACAATCCAGGTTCGAATGCTTTAACGCCTTCACTCAAAGCCTTCTCTATATCAATGGTTCCACAAAGCCTGTCTTCAGTAGCCCCTAAAGGTAAGTCAATCATAGGTACTTGTTTTTGAATACTCTCTAAATTTTCTCCTTGAGTAATTTTTTCCAAAACTTCTTTACTTTGTAAATCAGGATCGACTAACGAACTATTATATGGATCGTCTTTAACAACATCGATTGCAGGCAACAAATCAGCTAAGGCTCTGATTGTAGTAGATTTTCCAGTCCCTCTATCACCCATTATCATCACTCCTCCAATTCTTGGATCAATAACATTTAACAAGAGAGCCAATTTCATTTCTTCTTGACCAATTACTGCTGTAAAAGGAAAAACTCTTCTTTTCTTTGTTGTAGGCACAGTTTTAGTTTTCTTAAATATTCAAATAATCAGTAGATGCTACTTCAGAAAATGTTTTTAGTAAATATCCCTATCAAATTAAAACAAGAAGTGAACAATATCTAATCAAATTTATAATTACTTATTTATTTTTTGAATTGTTCAAAAACCAGTTTATTTGATGGACAATTCCTCTCAAAACATTTACTTCGTGCATTGATGTATTTGCCCTCAAAATAAAATTCTTAAATTTACTGATTTTTGCCTTAGAAGTATGTTTTAAGAGATATCCAACTCGCAAAAGCATTGCCTCTATCTCTACAAATGTATCATTTACTTCTTTAGATGATGCCAAATTAAAAACTTTTAATTCATTATTTAAATTCTTTTTAGAAGACTTATTTAATTCATACAAAACTATTGAAACAGCGTGAGAAAGATTTAATGAGGGATTGTTCTGAGAAGTTGGAATATTAAAGGTTTTATTTGCTAGAAGCAATTCACTGTTAGATAAACCTCTATCTTCTCTCCCAAATATAATTGCTAAATTATTTATCTTCTTAAAGGTTAAAGTCCAATCAAATATATCTTCAGAAGATACAAAAAATGAATCTTTATTTACATCAATCCTTCCACAAGATGCTAAAACCAAATCACAATCAAAAATTGCTTTTTGAAGATCATCAAAAACCTTACAATGTCTAAGAAATTTTTGACCTTTGAGAGCCATTTTTTTTGCTTCTAAAGAAAATATGTCGCATTTAGGAGAAACAATTCTTAATTCATCGACTTCAAAATTACTGCATAATCTAGCAACGCTGCCCACATTTAAAGGACCACTTGGTTCAACTAAAATTACCTTTAAATTAGAAAAATTTTTTCCCAAAATCATTCAAGACTATGAAGATATCTCAATAAATTGGACATATTTACAGGATCAATTTCAAAACTTGGCATAGGAGGAGTAAGGCCTCCAGTAACTTGTTTTATTATCTCTTTATCATTCAAACGTTTAGTTATTGAATGTAAGTCTGGGCCGACTAATCCTCTTGCTGTAATTCCATGACATCCAACACAATTTATCTTAAAAAGAGCATCTCCTTCCTCAGCAGAGCCATTAAGCTCGAGAGTTTCAATGATATATTTGTTATTTTCATGATGATTTAAGAAAAATATTGAAAAACAAATCAAAAAAACTCCAA
The DNA here is from genome assembly GCA_902618795.1 of uncultured Prochlorococcus sp. Lineage (GTDB taxonomy): Bacteria > Cyanobacteriota > Cyanobacteriia > PCC-6307 > Cyanobiaceae > Prochlorococcus_A. Next base: position 119,588 of record CACNCF010000002.1, on the reverse strand, counting down.
ATACAACAAAAACAATTTTTAAGAATTCTCTCTTAAAGTTTCTTTCTGCTGCAGTTGATGAAGATGTTGACACAAAAAATAGTCTCTATGTAACAATTGTGAGTAATAAATTTAAAAAAGGCAAAAAAATGATCGAGCCTCTTCTATGTGGAATTGTATTAGGTTTAGTCCCAATAACTCTTCTTGGATTATTCGTAAGTGCATGGAATCAATATAGAAGAGGTTCAGGGATGCTGGACCTTGATTAAAAATGTTAGTCTTGACTGACCATAATTTCGTACATCTATAGTTTCCCACAAAGTACTTTTTTTAATAAATAGATTGGGAGAATGTTCACAAATAACTGTTGAATCTTTTTTTAAAAGATTACTATTAAATAATTGATTTAAAACTAATTCATGGAAATCCACATTGTATGGAGGATCTAGATAAACAAAATCAAATTTTAATTTGTTTAAATCCATATTTCTAGATGATAAGTTTCTCTCATAATTAGGTTTTGTCCATTTCAAAACGTCTTTACAAATAACTTCGATATCATTTCTCCTACTCTCTATATTCTCTAACGAAAGTAAATTTTCTAAGCAAACTTTTGAGTTGATTTTGTTTTTTTCAATTGCAATTATTTTGCTCGCCCCGTGATTATAGGCTTCACAAGATATGGCCCCTGTTCCACTAAATAAATCTAACCAGTTACTATTTTCAACTCTTTTGTTCAATATATTAAATATGGCCTCTCTCACTCTCAAAGTTGTAGGTCTGGTATAAGAATTATTTGGACTTTGGAGTTTTTTACCACCTATTAATCTTAAGTTAGCCTTCATCCCTATGCATCTGTTATTGAATATTACTCAGCCATCTTCTCAAAAGTTTTTCACCGGTTTTTCCAGATTTTTCCGGATGAAATTGACAGGCCAATAAATTATCATTCTCTATCATTGCAGTTAATTTTTCGGGGCCATAATCAACCTGAGCTGCAATAATATTTAAGTCATCTGGGATTGCATGATAGGAATGTACAAAATAGACCCAATTATTTAATTCTTCAATCCCAAATAAAGTATTATTTTTTGTAGGTAAAAGTTGGCACCAACCCATATGTGGAATTCTTTGGTTAACAATATTGGGTATTTTTTGTATTTTTCCTTTTAATATTCCCAACCCTTGAACTTTTCCTTCATCACTAGATTCAAAAAGGAGTTGGAGACCTAAACATATCCCAAAAAAGGATTTTCCACTTTTAATCCAACTTTTCAAATCAGTTATCAAATCAGTATTTATGATATTCTTCATCGCTGGATCAAATGCTCCAACCCCAGGAAGTATTAACGCCTTACAAAGCTTGGAATCATTAAAGTTTTTAATTAATATAATTTCTTCTCCAAGACTTTCTAGAGATTTTGTTACAGAATGAATATTACCCATTCCATAGTCTATAAGTCCAATTTTATGCAAAGCTTTTAAATTTATAAATGCTTAGTTAAAGTGCTCGAAAGAGTTGCTTTTGGCACAGCACCAACAACGGTATCAACTTTTTGACCTCCTTTAAAGATCATTAATGTAGGAATACTTCTAATTCCGTATTGACTGGCGACATTTGGATTCTCATCTGTGTTTAATTTAAAAACTTTAATTTTCCCTTCAAAGTCTTTTGAGATTTCTTCTACAACAGGTGCAACCATCCTACATGGACCGCACCATGGTGCCCAAAAATCAACCAATACTGGTAGATCACTTTGCAGTACATCCTTGTCAAATGAAGAGTCAGTTACGGCTGGAGCTGATGACATAATTTAAGTATTCCTTTTTGAAAATTTAGCAGGCAATTTTTTTAAGTGATGATTTCATTACAGATTAAATAATATAAGTAACAAAATATCTAAAAAAGCCCGATTAATCGGGCGATTTAGTGTGTGAGGAGTATGGGGTTTCCCCCATCATTTAATAATAACTCCTAATTAGAAAATTTTTCAAATTAATACTTAATTCACTAAGGATTTATAATTTTGCTCTAGGTGAACTACTTACCCATTCCAAGCTGTTGAGCTTTTTGATAAACCTTACCTTCTGTGAGAAGCGATGGTGCGATAACTATTTCAACTTCTTGCATTTCTTTAATATTTTTTGCCCCAAGAGTACTCATTGAGGTTCTAATGGCTCCTATTAAGTTATGTGTCCCATCATCAAGTAAGGCAGGACCTTTAATTATTCTTTCTAAAGATCCTGTAGAACCAACTTCAATTCTTGTGCCCCTTGGCAATATTGGACTTGGAGTAGCCATACCCCAGTGAAATCCTTTTCCTGGAGCGTTTGAGGATTTAGCTATTGGGGATCCAATCATTACAGCATCTGCTCCACATGCTAAACATTTACAGATATCTCCACCAGTAACAATTCCTCCATCACCAATGATAGGAATATAGCGACCACTTTCTTTAAAGTAATCATTTCTTGCCGCACTACAATCAGCAATTGCTGTTGCTTGAGGGATTCCAATTCCCAATACTCCTCTTGATGTACATGCCGCTCCAGGTCCTATCCCAACCATCAATCCTGCAACTCCAGCATCCATAAGAAGTTTTGCAACTTCGTAAGTTACACAATTACCTGCTACAACTGGGACATTCATAGATTGACAGAGATCTTTAATATTTAAGGTTTCCTTACCTTCCAAACCTATATGTTCAGTAGAAACAACTGTTCCTTGAAGAAAAAATAAATCTATTTTGGAATTATTAAGTGTTTCTTTAAACTTAATAGCAGCTTGAGGAGTCCCACTAAAAGCTGCTATACCTCCTCTTTCTTTTACCTCATTTATTCTTTGTACAATTAATCCCTCCTTGACCGGTTCACTGTATATTTTCTGCATTAATGGAACAAAATCATTCTTCCCCACTGATGCTATTTGGTTCAATATTTTATCAGGGTTTTCATATCGTGTTTGTATGCCCTCCATATTAATAACCCCTAAGGAACCTAATTTTGTGAGCTCTACAGCCGTATTGACATCGACAACACTATCCATAGCACTAGCTACGATCGGAACTTCTCTTGTGAAATCACCTATTGACCAAGAAGGATCAGTCAAATCGTAATCAATTGTTCTATTACCAGGGACTAAAGCTATTTCATCGATGCCATAAGCCCGTCTGACTTTTTTATTTAAACCAAGTTCAATATTCACGATAATTTTCTTTTATTCTGATTAAATTAACAACTAAAGGGGTAATAAGCCAAGGTTTATTCAAAAACAACAGGTTTTATTTTGATTTGTGTGTAAATGTGAGTATTTGGGAATTAAATAAATCTATTTTTTTATTCATTATGACAATCAGCGATTATTATTAAAGAAAGGATTTTTGTATGTCTGATATTTTAGATTCCGATAACTCAGGATTAAGCGAAGATAACGATCGAATTATTCAAACTGACCTAAGAAATGAGATGTCTCGTTCATACCTTGAGTATGCAATGAGCGTTATAGTTGGTCGTGCTCTGCCAGATGCAAGAGATGGATTAAAACCTGTTCACAGAAGAATTCTTTATGCAATGTATGAACTTGGTTTGACTAGCGGTAGACCATACAGAAAATGTGCAAGAGTTGTAGGAGAAGTACTTGGTAAATACCACCCTCATGGCGATACTGCTGTTTATGATGCTTTGGTAAGAATGGCGCAGGATTTCTCTATGAGGATGCCACTCATAGATGGCCATGGAAACTTTGGTTCTGTTGATAACGACCCTCCAGCAGCAATGAGATACACAGAATCTCGTTTACAGTCTCTTACGGATGAAAGTTTGTTAGAGGATATTGAATCTGAAACTGTAGACTTCGCCGATAATTTTGACGGTTCTCAACAAGAGCCAACAGTTCTACCTGCAAGGATCCCTCAACTACTTCTAAATGGATCATCTGGAATAGCAGTAGGAATGGCAACTAATATTCCACCTCATAACTTAGGGGAATTAATTAATGGTCTTAAATCAATGATCAAAACCCCTTCAATTAAAGATAGTGAACTTTTTGAAATAATTAAGGGTCCTGATTTTCCAACAGGTGGTCAAATCTTAGGCAGAGACGGTATTAGAGAAACATTCAAAACAGGAAGGGGGTCAATAACCATGAGAGGGGTAGCAAATATTGAGCAAATTAAATCCATTGGTAGAGCAGAGAAAGATGCAGTAATAATTACAGAACTTCCATTTCAAACTAATAAAGCTGCATTGATAGAAAGAATTGCTGATTTGGTTAATGAAAAAAAATTAGAAGGTATTTCTGATATTAGAGATGAGAGTGATCGAGATGGGATGAGGATTGTTATTGAACTAAAAAGAGATGCTTACCCACAAGTTGTTTTAAATAATTTATTTAAGTTAACACCTCTACAAAATAACTTTAGTGCAAATATCCTTGCTCTAGTAAAAGGGGAGCCCACAACACTTTCACTTAGGAAAATGTTAGACGTTTTTCTAGATTTTAGGGTTGAAACAATAAGGCGAAGAACAATATTTTTATTAAAAAAGGCAGAAGAAAGAGATCATATTGTAAAAGGTCTTTTATTGGCCTTAGATGCTATGGATAAAATTATAAATCTAATAAGATCAGCGAAAGATTCAATATCAGCTCGAGAAAAATTACAAAACGATCATAAATTATCTTCCATACAGGCAGATGCAATTCTACAAATGCAGTTAAGAAGATTAACAGCACTAGAAGCAGATAAAATTAAAGGAGAACATAATGAATTAACCCGAAAAATTAATCTATATCAGCAAATATTAAATAGTAAAGAAAGAATTTTTGAAATTATTCTTGAAGAACTTAATAAAATCGATGAAAGATTCTCTTCTCCTAGGAAAACAGAAATACTAGATTTAGGTGGCGGATTAGATGATATAGATCTCATAGCTAATGACAGATCTGTAGTTCTATTAACTGAAGCAGGTTATTTAAAAAGAATGCCTGTTAATGATTTTGAATCTACCAGTCGTGGTTCAAGGGGTAAAGCTGGCACGAAAACCAAAGAAGATGATGACGTGAAATTATTTATAAGCTGCAACGATCACGATACTCTTGTGCTTTTCAGTGATAGAGGAGTAGCTTATGCTCTACCAGCATATAGGGTTCCTATGAGTAGCAGAACAGCGAAAGGGACTCCATCAGTTCAACTTCTCCCAATTCCAAGAGAAGAAAAAATTACTTCACTAGTTGCTGTGGATTCTTTCGTTGACGATCGTTATTTATTAATGCTAACCAAAGCTGGCTTTATAAAAAGAACTGCACTTTCTGCTTTCTCAAAAATTCGCTCAAATGGACTAATAGCAATTAATCTTGAGGATGGAGATGCCCTAACCTGGGTCAGATTATCAAAAGAAGGTGATAGTGTTTTAATTGGATCTAAAACAGGAATGGCGATTCATTTCAGACTAGATATCAATGAATTAAGACCACTTGGTAGAACAGCAAGAGGGGTTAAATCAATGAACTTGAGAAAAGGAGACAATCTAGTTTCTATGGATGTTTTAACATCTAATTTGGTTGATCAATTGGCTAAATTTGAAGATTTCACAGAAGATCTTGATGATAATGTTGAGGAAAACTCTTCAGATGGCCCATGGGTATTAATAGCCAGTGCATTTGGACTAGGAAAGAGAGTACCTGTAGCTCAGTTTAGATTACAAAAAAGAGCAGGAATGGGTTTGAGAGCAATAAAATTTAGAATTAAAGATGATCAGCTAGTTTGTTTGAAGGTCCTTGGCGAGGGAGAAGAATTACTACTTGTGACCGAAAAAGGCGTAATAGTAAGGACAAACGCAGATAAAATTTCTCAACAATCAAGGGCAGCTACAGGAGTAAAATTACAAAGATTAGATGACGGTGATCATTTATCTGAAGTGGTGTTGGTACCTCGTGAACAAATAGAAGAAAAAGACCAACCCAGCTCAGTTGAACAAAATTAAAAGCCTTGTGGTTAGCTAAATAATATGGAAATACTTGATATTTTAATTTTAGGTTCAGGTCCTGCAGCATTATGTTTAGCTTCAGAATTAGCCAAGCAGGATCTAAATATTAAGGGAATATCAACAAAATCTCCAAATGAAAAATGGGAGAATACTTATGGTATCTGGGCATCTGAATTAGAAGAATTAGGGTTAGAGTCCTTGTTATCTCATAGATGGTGTAAAACAGTTAGTTTTTTTGGAGATGGGGAAAATAAAAAAGGGGATACTCCAACAAAACACAACTACGATTATGGTTTAATAAATCAAGAAGCCTTTCAAACTGAGCTTTTAAAAAAATGTAAAGGGATTGAATGGTTGAATGAAACAGCAAAAGACATTAAAGAAAAAAATAAACTATCTGAGGTAATTTGTTTTTCAGGTCTCAAAATAAAGGCGAGATTAGTTATTGACGCAAGTGGGCATAAAAGTAATTTTGTAAAAAGACCAGTTCAAAATGAAATCGCTCAACAAGCTGCTTACGGAATTGTAGGTAAATTTACATCACCACCTGTTAATAAAGAACAATTTGTTCTAATGGATTTTCGTCCAAATCATTTAAACAATGAAGAAAAGTTATCACCTCCTTCCTTTCTTTATGCTATGGATCTTGGCAACGAGACTTTTTTTGTAGAAGAAACTTCATTAGCTAGTTATCCTGCATTATCCCAAGAAAATCTTAAAAAAAGACTTTATAAAAGACTTAATAGTAAGGGAATTGAGGTAAGTGAAATTTTTCATGAAGAGAATTGCCTTTTCCCCATGAATTTACCCCTCCCATTTAAAAAACAATTTGTACTTGGTTTCGGAGGGGCTGCAAGTATGGTTCATCCTGCATCAGGATACATGGTTGGATCTTTATTAAGAAGGGCTCCACTCCTTGCACAAAAATTAGCAATCTTTTTAAAAGAACCTCAACTAAGTTCACTTGAATTAGCTTCGAAAGGTTGGGAAATCCTATGGCCTTACGAGTTAACACAAAGGCATAAACTTTACCAATATGGTCTAAGAAGATTGATGAGTTTTGACGAAAGTAGATTAAGAAGCTTTTTCTCAAATTTCTTTAGATTATCAACCAATGAATGGGTAGGTTTTCTCACTAATACACTTCCACTTCCAAAACTAATTTACGTTATGAGTAAGATGTTTATAAATTCGCCTCTAAAAGTAAAACTAGGAATGCTCAAGTTAAATTAGTTTTTTTTTCGCCAATCATCAATATTAATATTTTGGAAGACTTTATCCTCTTCCTCAATATCTTCAAGAAATTTAAAATTAATATTAGAACGATTTTTAATCATTTCAACCAATTTCCAAAACCTGAATAAGTGTCTTTCTATTCTCTCTTTTGCGAGTTCAGTTGTAGTTCCGGCTCTTAAAATAAAACTCCAATCAGAAGACTCAGAAAGAAGTAATTCTCGTGCAGCTTGCTTGAAGAGTCTTAGAGATAAATCATTATTAAAATTTTCCAAGCACAAATCTACAAATGTTGAGCCTGCCTTTGTGATTTCTGGAACGATCCATGCATTTGCATCATTAATCCAGTAATTATGATAACCACCTTGCCCCCAGCTTGATGGCGATGGATCACAAATCTGAAGATTTGGTTTTTGCACTAAGAATTCTTTTAAATTTGTAAGCTTAATTGAATATTTACTAGAGTTCTTTAGTATATTTTCAATAAAAAAAGGTCCCTCATACCACCAATGTCCAAATAACTCTGCATCAAATGGAGCTACCAATAAAGGCTTAAAGGATGAGGATAAATTCAATTTTTCTAGTTGTTTTGCTCTCGCTAGAAGATAAGCATCAGCATGTTCTGCCGCCTTATTTTTGGCTTCATTTTCAAGGTAAAACTCTTTCCCCCCTAAAGAAATGTTTTCATCTGTAATCTTATGAAACTTTAAACCCAAAGGTCTTTTTGATGAAATACCCTTCTTTTGGAGCTTTGAGAGAGGTAATTCCCACCCCAAATCTTTATGAAATTCCCTATAGACTTTATCGCCCGGGAACCCATCCTTAGCGGACCAAACGGGCAAGGTTGACTCACTATCTCTCCCGAAAAATGCCACTCCTTTTTTCGAACATATTGGAGCATATACACCATACCTAGGCCTTGGTGTAGAGTTTAGAATGCCGTGTCCGTCTAAGATTGTATACCTAATTCCAGAATTAAATAGTATTTCATCTAAACCCTCATAATATGCGCATTCAGGTAACCAAATACCTAAAGGCTTTGTTTCAAAAATATTTTCATGGCTCCTAATGGCTGTATTGATTTGTCCTTTTACAGTTTCAGGATTCTCCCTTAAAATTGGCAGATATCCGTGAGTAGCAGCACAAGTAAGAATATCCAAATTTCCAGAGTTATTTAAAACCCTAAACTTCTCAATTAAATTTCCAGAACAATTTTGCCAGTATAAGTATTTATCATTAAGATTATTCATTAAAAATCGAGAGGCATTTTTTTCTTCTGATGGCAGTTCGTTTAGGAAATCATTCCTAGTTTTAATCCAGCTTGGGAAAGTTTTTTGAATTTGTTTATTATTTAGAAGTGATAATAATGTTGGAGACAAACTAATAGTAAGTTTTGTATTCTCAGGATTTTCATTTTTGGAAGATTCTATTGATTGGAGTAGTGGTATATAACATTCCAGAATCGCCTGAAATAACCAATCCTCTTCTAAAGAGTTTTTTTCATTTTTTCTTACATAGGGTAGATGAGCATGTAAAACTATCGCTAACTGGCCAAAAACATTATTTTTAGAGTATTGCCCATTCATACTTTTTATATTTATGCCTATAGTTCTATAAAAAATCGAAATTTTTTTATAAAAAAAGGTTTTAATCCTAAAACAATACTTTAAAAATTTAAGTATTTTATTTTTTTTTTCAGAATTTTAACCAATATTATTTAACTTACAAACTTTCAGCAAATTTTTATTGAACTAAATCTAGTCAAATTTTTTTTATTAGCTTAATATAAGTCTAGGTTATCCTTTCTGATGTCAAAAGATCCTGGAAGAATTTTGATATTTGACACAACTCTTCGAGATGGAGAGCAATCTCCTGGTGCTAGTTTAAATCTTGAAGAAAAGCTTGCTATCGCCCATCAATTAGCAAGATTAGGAGTAGATGTAATTGAAGCTGGATTCCCTTTCGCAAGTCCAGGAGATTTTAAAGCTGTTAATAAAATTGCTAATGTCGTAGGGAAAGAAAATGGCCCTATAATATGTGGTTTAGCTAGGGCTTCCAAAGGAGACATAAAAGCATGTTACGAAGCAGTAAGTCCAGCTCCCAAGAAAAGAATACATACTTTTATTGCAACAAGCGATATTCATCTTAAACATAAACTAAAAAAATCCAGAAAAGAAGTTCTTCAAATAGTTCCAGAAATGGTTAATTATGCGAAATCCTTAATAGATGACATTGAGTTTTCTTGTGAAGATGCCTCAAGGAGTGATCCTGAATTTTTATACGAAGTTATTCAACTAGCAATTACTGCAGGAGCGACAACAATAAATATCCCTGATACTGTCGGGTTTACAACTCCTAGTGAATTTGGCAACCTAATTGCCGATATAAATAAAAATGTCCCAAATATTGATGAGGCAGTAATCTCGGTACATGGTCATAATGATTTGGGATTAGCAGTAGCCAATTTTCTTGAGGCAGCAAAAAATGGAGCAAGACAATTAGAATGTACTATTAATGGTATTGGAGAAAGAGCCGGGAATGCCTCTCTAGAAGAATTAGTAATGGCACTTCATGTTAGGAAAAGTTTTTTTAATAGTTTTTTCAAAAGAAATCCAGATTCACCAACTCCTCTTACGGCTATAAGAACAGAAGAAATAACAAAAACCTCTAGACTTGTTTCTAACCTAACTGGAATGACTGTACAACCTAATAAAGCAATTGTCGGAGCTAACGCTTTTGCTCATGAGTCAGGCATTCATCAGGATGGGGTTTTAAAAAATAGACTAACTTACGAAATTATCGATGCAAAAACTGTTGGTTTGAGTGACAACAAAATATCTTTAGGTAAACTGAGTGGAAGGAGTGCGGTAAGAGCAAGATTAGAAGAAATGGGCTATGACTTAAGCCGAGAAGACCTAAATGATGCTTTTGCTCGTTTTAAGGATTTAGCTGATAGGAAAAGAGAAATTACTGATAGGGACTTAGAAGCAATTGTTAGTGAACAAGTTCAGCTACCAGAAGCTAAATTCCAATTAAGTCTTGTACAAGTAAGTTGTGGTAACGCCTCTAAACCAACTGCAACCATTTCGCTTCTAAACACAGAAGATAATAGTGAGGATACTGCTGTATCAATAGGGACTGGTCCAGTTGATGCTGTATGCGAGGCTTTAAATAAATTAGCTAAAGTTCCTAATGAATTAATTGAATTTTCTGTTAAATCGGTAACAGAGGGAATTGATGCTTTGGGCGAAGTGACAATAAGAATAAGAAGGGATAATAAAATATATTCTGGTCATTCTGCTGACACTGACGTTGTAGTTGCTGCAGCGAATGCTTACGTTAATGCTTTAAATAGACTTGTATTTTCTGAGAAAAAAAATTCAATTCATCCACAATTTGATAATTTAGAGAATTCTGATAATAAATTTCTATCTAATCCTGCAAATTAAATTATTTTCATAGGATTATTAAGTAGCATTAAAAAATAGCTTCTCAATAATGTAGATTTAAATGATAGTTAATGCAGTAAATAATGAGAGAAAGGGTACTTGGATATTGGGCACTTTCATGGGTTGGCTTAATCGGCAACATAATTGCACTTCCAATAATCGCATTAATAATAAGTTATGGACCTCCACTAAAAGTTGCGAATATAACTCTTGCAATAAGTCTTGGATGGCCTGCTGCAATTGTTGGAATAGTTTCTTCAGCAGCTCTTTTAGCAGAGAGAAAATGGGGAGTAACTTTAACTCTGGTATCTTTATCAATGGTAATCTCTGGTATGGGTCCTTATTCAGTTGTAAGGCTCATAACTCTTCAAGACATTTATGGAGTTGGTGGATTTACTCTTTTAACAACATTATTAAGTACGCTAGCTCTTCTTTATTGGTGTAATCCAAAACATCGAAGAAGTATTAGGTTATAAAATTTAAAAATTAAGAAAAAGTATTATTCTTGCCAGTTGGATACTGAATTCTTCTGTGTCTAATTCTTTTCCACACATTCAAGAATGCCCTTTTTATTAGAAAAATTTCTCCTTTGGATAAATTGCTATCATCTAATTGCCCATCTTTTTTACGAGAGTAGATAATATTAGAAATTGTTTTCAAAGCTTCTTTATCAGATGCATTAATATTCATAGCTCTTAGTGCTGCTTCACATCCGTCGGCAAGCATCAAAATAGCTGTTTCTTTGGACTGAGGAATAGGGCCTTTGTATCTAAAATAATATTCATTAATATCGAGTTTTTTTTCTTTAGCTTTTTGAAAAAAATATCCCATTTTAAGGGTACCTTGATGTTCTGGAATAAAATTAGCTATCAGCTTAGGTAGTCTATTTTTTCTTGCAAATTTCAATCCTTCATCAACATGAGCTTGTAATACTTCTGCACTTTTAACCGGATCATCTAATTCGTCATGCGGATTTTTTGAACCATCCTGATTTTCAATAAACCAATTGGGTGCATGTAATTTGCCAACATCATGATATAACGCCCCAGTTTTAATAAGATCAATATCACCACCGATCATTCTTGTTGCCTCCTCTGCTAAACCACATATAAGTAAGGTATGTTCAAAAGTACCAGGAGCTTCTAAAGACAATCTTCTAATAAGAGGCTTCTCCTTATCAGCCAATTCGAGCAATCTTGCTTTAGTTAATAATCCAAATATCGATTCAAAAATAGGAATAAATAAAATTGTAAAAAGCATAGCTATAGCCAATAGCAAGGAATCAGAAAAAATATCCCCGTTAGCTAAACCAAAATCTTGCTTATTATTAATAAGAGATATTTTATCTTTACCAATCAAAATCCATTGACTCAAGAAAGATCCTATGGGTACAAAAATTGATAGTTGAAGTAACTGAGCTCTACTTCTTATTCTTCCTCCAAGAAGAGATACTATCGAAGCACAAACTAATAAAATAAAAAATAAATTATTATTGATAACAATTTCTGGGTCAGGCCAAATAAGACTCGCTATTGATACCCAAGCTAAAGCTGTTATGGTTCCCATTCCTTGAGATATTATTAATGCAGGTGGAATTATCATAGATAATGGACTTATGTTTGAAGCTAAGGCTAATTTCGTAACTTGAACTGCTAAAAGAAGAGTAATGATCAAGAAGATCTGTCTTGAGGAAATTGTAGGATTCTCTTTTTTTGAAACTAATATCAAAACTCCAGAGCTAATAAGTATTTCAATAAAGGTCAAAAACCAAGAAAAAATATCTGCGATATTTAAAGGCGAGATAAGAAGTAGTTTATAAGAAGAAATTATTGAAATTAAAATGCATACTAAAAAAATTATGAGATTATCTATTCTTGAAATTTTAATTGGTTGTTTTACTGGGACTTGACTTCGCCTCCACAGATAAAACAATTTCTTTAAGGTAGTTATGATGTTTTGCACAGAATATAGATAAATCTATTTGAATAATTTAAAATTATAGGCATGCTAGGTGTAAAAAGGAGATGTTTTTCTAAATGTCATTAAAATTAGACGGTAAAAAATTATCTCTTGAAATTGAAGAAAGATTATTCAATTATATCTCGAGTAATAAAAAAATTGCAAAAAGAGCTCCCGGATTAGCTGTAATAAGAATAGGTGAAGACCCCGCGAGTGGTGTTTACGTTAATAATAAGGAAAAAGCATGTTCAAGGATTGGAATAAAAAGCTTTATCTTTCATCTAAAAGATAGTGTAGAGCAAAAAGAAGTTGAACAATTAATAATCAAACTTAATTCTGATAAAGAAATTGATGGAATGTTATTACAACTTCCCATTCCAAAGAAGTTTGACGAGCAAAAACTGATCAGCCATATTAATCCAAGCAAAGATGTAGATGGACTGAATGAGATAAACATCGGCAAACTAGTAAAAAATGAGCCTGCCATGAGATCATGCACACCAGCAGGAATTATTAATTTATTAAGATCCCAAAATATTACTATTGAAGGCAAGAAAATTGTTGTCATAGGAAGAAGTTTGCTTGTTGGGAAACCCCTATCGCTTATGTTGTTAAACCTAAATGGCACAGTAACAATTACTCACTCTAAAACATTAAATTTGAATAAAGTTTGTAGAGAAGCAGACATTCTCATTGCGGCTGCAGGGAAACCCAATCTTGTAGATTCGAGTTTTGTGAAAGAAGGAGCAGTAATTATTGATGTTGGAATACATAGATTAAAAAGTTCCGATAAAAATCAAACCAGATTATGTGGCGATGTATTATTAGAAGATGTTATTTCTAAAGTATTTGCTTACACACCTGTCCCAGGAGGTGTTGGACCAATGACAGTAACAATGTTACTTGTAAATACTATTTTTAGCTGGCAAAAACAATTTGGTTTATCATCAACTCTTAATGATCTTTTGCCATAGACTCCAAGATGAAATTTTTTTTACTAAAGGTATAAAATGACTGAAGTTATAAATAGTATTTCTGATTTTGATAAATATCTTAAAAAAACAAAAAAGGTTGTAGAAGAAGCACTTGATTTTTCCTTGGGTCCAGAGAAACCTGAAAAATTAAGAGAGTCAATGAGATATTCCCTCTTAGCTGGAGGGAAAAGAATACGTCCAATTTTATGTTTAGCATCTTGTGCACTGGCTGGAGGAGAACCTTCTCTCGCAGTTCCTACTGCTGTAGCAATAGAAATGATCCATACAATGTCCTTGATTCATGATGATCTGCCCGCCATGGATAATGATGACTTGAGGAGAGGTAGGGCAACAAATCATAAAGTATATGGAGATGCAATAGCTATTCTTGCAGGCGATGCTTTATTAACTAGGGCCTTTGAAATGGTCTCTTTAAGAAGCCCTGGAGTCGATCCAAGTAGATTATTAAATGTAGTTGGCGAATTATCCTTAGTTGCTGGTGCACCAGGCTTAGTCGGGGGTCAAGTTGTTGATTTGGAATGCGAAGGCAAAGAAGTCGACCTTGAAACTCTCGAATATATTCATCTTCACAAGACTGGGGCTTTATTGAAGGCCTGCGTTAGAACTGGCGCGATGATCGCAGGAGCTAACGAAAAACTATTACAAGCTCTGACGACATATGCAGAGGGAATTGGTTTAGCCTTCCAAATAATAGATGATATTCTTGATTTAACTTCCAGCAGTGAAAAGCTTGGTAAAACTGCCGGCAAAGATCTTTTAGCTGACAAAACTACTTACCCTAAATTACTTGGAATGGAAGAGTCAAAGAAAAGAGCATTTGATTTAGTGGAAAAGGCAAAAAAAGCAATTGAACCTTGGGGTCCAGATGCAAAGAATTTAATATCTTTAGCTGACTTTATTACAAATAGAGATAGATAATTTTTTTTAATTTATGTCTGATTTTTTTTCTTTTTTTAATAATTCAGTTCTTTTCTGGAGCCTATTATCCTGTTTGCTAGCTCAATTTTTTAAAATTGTATTCAATTTCTTTTCAAATGGTGAGATAAGATTTGGAATTATGTTCGAGACGGGTGGTATGCCTTCAAGTCATTCCGCCTTAATAACTGGCGCTACATCTGGAATAGGTTATGAATTAGGATTTGATAGCTCAATATTCGCATTATCAGTTGCTGTAGCACTAATAGTTATGTATGACGCAAGTGGTGTTCGAAAATCAGCTGGGATTCAAGCTGCAGAAATTAATAAACTTTCAAAAAAACTAGACGCTCAATCTGAATTACTGCTAAAAGAAACCCTAGGTCATACAAAAATTGAGGTCTTGGTAGGGAGTTTTTTAGGACCATTAATTACTTTACCTGGAATGTTTTTTTTAGGTTCACCTCTCAAATTATTTGATTTGGTAATAAATTAAGAATGCTTTTAAAAAGTAATTTGAGTGGCATCTATAAAGTTTTTTGCGACTTCCAGAGAACTTGGCAAATGTAAGTGAATCCAACTTGCATGTAATTTTTCATCAAAAAAGCCTTCATTTTTGTATTCAGTTTTCCAAGATTTAATTTTCCATGGGGAAGAAAGTTTCTTCTGATGATCAGCCTTTCCAAAATCAAGTTCAGATAAATTATTTTCAATTTCCCAATAATGAAATTCATGTCCTCTAATTAATTGATTTTGTTTAATGATCGGCGTATCTTCTAAACCCTCGATGTATCTATAACCTACTGAAAGTTTACTTTTTTTTGATCTAAAAGGCAGGATGCCACTCATTTTATGATTATTACCATTTTCATCTTTTATGAAGTCTCCTAAAATCATCATCCCTCCGCACTCAGCATAAATAAATCCATTTTTGCGGAATTTCTTTAACGAATTTAAGCTTTTTGTAGAGTTACTTATATGATCAGCATATTTTTCAGGAAATCCCCCAGGAATAATTAAAGAAGAAGCCTCATTAGGTATTTCTTCATCATCATAAATACTCCATGAAATTAATGGAATGCCTATTTCACTCAAAAACTCCTTAGTTTCAGGGTATTGGAAATGAAAGATTTTATCTTCTGCAATTGCTATGGGTTTACTTTTGTCAATTTTAAAATCTTTGAAATTGACAGAATTAAATATTTTCTTTTGAGGAGATTTCAGAAATTTAATAAGAGACAAAACATCAAGATTTCTTTCTGCAAAATTTGCAAAATATTCAACATCAATTTCTTTTCCATTATCCATTGGAGATATCAAACCTAAATTAGCTTTGTTTAAAGTTATTTTTGAATCAGATGGTAAAAAACCAAGAATTTCGATATCTTCATTTTTAAAAACTTCTTTGATTAATTTTTTATGTCTATCTGAATTAACGTTGTTAAATATAATTCCTGCTATTGACAACTCATTATCGAAATCTCTAAAACCTCGAATAGTCGCCAAAAGAGAAGCTACTTGACCTTTAGCATTAACAATAAAAATTATTGGAGCATTAAGAAGTTTAGAGATATTTGCCGTGCTGGAATAGGTTGTTGCCCCTAATCCATCGAATAAACCCATTGCTCCTTCAATTAATGAGAATTCATATTTCAAAGAATGTTTAAAAAAACTTTGTTGAACCCATTCCTCACCACTTAAAAAAACATCTAAATTCCTACAAATAGGTTGGCCAATTGAACTTAGTTGTTGTTGATCAAGATAATCTGGGCCAACCTTGAAAGTTTGTATCTTTATACCTTTTGAAAACGCCCAACAAGATAACAAAAGAGATAAGGTAGTTTTCCCACTATCACTTGAAGGAGAAGATATTACACAAGGCATCTATTAGTTATTAAGACCATTAAATATTTGAAGAGCTATTTTAATAGAATTTTCAAAAAGAGGACTGGTATTACCTCTACTACTTCCTAATAATTTACTAACATCGTACTCTGATGTAGAAAAAGAATTTGGAACAACTTGTTCTATTAATTCCATATTAGCCATTCCCCCTGCTTCAAGTCTCATACACTCCACTGATTCACAGCCAAGTATTACACAAGTGTTATTTTTTTGAACCTCACTAATTTTTGAAATCAGCCTCAATCCAATAACTTGTCCTAAATGAATGCTTGGATTTCCCAAAGATAAGGGATTAATTGATGCAGAAATTATTTCGCCATTAATTTTTTCAAACTCTATTTTTGTTAATTCTGCCTCCCTTTCAACTCTTAGAAAAGACCAACCAAGTTTATCGCTAATCCATGAAATCAAAAACAAAGCTTGAATCATATGATCTCCTGCGATATCAATGTCAATATCAGTAATATGATCTAAAATTGGTCTCCTCGAAGGCGGATCAAAAATCATTGCCAATGATTCCCTCCAATTTTTTAATCTAACCCAATTCAAATCATTAATAGCTTTATTTGAATTATTTAATTGATCTAAAACTTTTAAACATCTTTGAGGCGATCCAAGTGCAGTATCAATTATTAACCTTAGACCATAATTAGTAAAATATTCGAAGATTTCAGGCGATTCATCCAAGCTTCCATTCCACCATAACCATGAAGGTAATTCATCAATAGTTAATTCATCAATTATCTTTAATCCCTTATTAGATATGGAGGCCGAGCCCCCCCTAATAACAACTAAATCCCCACATATAGGTTGCATAGCTGGAGTATCACTTAATGGACAGTAAGCGGATACAAAAGTTTTGATATCTGAATTTTTATTTAATGTTGGCGCTAGAGTTATTAATCTTCTTGGATTCAATGTACTTATTGATGATTCAAAAAATTGTCCTCTAAAATCTTCAAATTCTTTGTTAGATAAATTTTCCTTCAACAAATTCAATAATTCTTCACTATTTAGAGAAGTAGTAATAGGAAGTCCTTGATCTAATATAAATTTTTTAGCAACTTTAATAATCTCTGGACTCAAATTTCCAGTAATTGGCTCGTTTACTAATCCTTTTTGAACCAAACATTGTTCAAGCCAAGCAGGCTGCCAGACCATTAATGAAAAAGTATTAGCTCCACTATTATCTTTATCTTCTGAAATCCATAATTTATTAAGATAATTAGAAATTTCCTGATAGGGCAACTCTAAAGGAGTTTGGAGTGTTAGTTGAGGTTTCATTTTTAAGGTCTACGCCAGAAAATATTATCTTTTGAAATTAATTGATCAGACTCAGGAGGTCCCCACGTCATAGATTCATAATTATAAATAGGTAACTTCCAAGGAGAATTATCCATCAACTCTATTAATGGCGTATAAAGTTTCCAGGCTGCCTCTACTTCATCACTTCGAGTAAATAAGGTTGGGTCAGAAAGCATTGCATCAGCTAATAATCTTACATAGCCTTCATCAGAGGGTTCTCCAAATGATTCATCATAAGAAAATTCCATCTCAACAGGTCTTGATTTCATTCCAGAACCAGGAGATTTAACCTCAAATTTGAAAGTAGCACCTTCATTTGGCTGAATTCTAAGGATAAGTTGATTTGGGGCAGGATTTATTATTGTTGATTCAAATAAATGAACGGGAACGTCTTTAAAAGTCAAGACTATTTCTCCGAGTCTTTTAGGTAGTCTTTTACCTGTTCTCAAATAAAAAGGAACCCCTTGCCAACGCCAGTTATCAACGAAAACTTTTGTCGCAATATAAGTTTCTGTTGTGCTATTACAATCAACACCATCTTCCTGCCTATATCCTTTGAGTCGATTTGAAATATTTCCTCCCTCTCCATATTGACCTCTTATACAACAATTCCACGGTTCATTTTCATCAGCAAGTTTTGAAGCTTGAAGAACCTTAGCTTTTTCATTTCTTATTGCTTCCGGTTCAAACTTTCCAGGAGGTTCCATAGCTGTAACAGCAAGCATTTGAGTCATATGATTTTGAAGCATATCCCTTAAAGCTCCTGAGCTTTCGTAATAACCTGCTCTATCTTCAACACCCACTGTTTCAGATGAAGTAATTTGCACACTTGATATATAATTTCTGTTCCAGATTGGTTCAAAAATAGTGTTCGCAAATCTCAAGACAAGTATATTCTGAACAGTCTCTTTACCTAAATAATGATCAATCCTATAAATCTGACTTTCTTCAGCGCAACTTTGAACGATCTTATTCAATTTTTTTGCACTTGAATAATCTCTTCCAAAAGGTTTTTCAATCACTAAACGACTTTTCTTAGGGTCATCTAAAAGACCAGCTGCTTTAAGAGCTTTACATCCACTTGCATAGAAATTCGGAGATACTGATAAATAAAATGTTCTATTTCCATGAGTAGCTTGGGTTTTATCAAGTTCATTTAATCTTCTAGAAAGCCTTACGACATGATCACTTTGTTGTAAGTCAACTGGTTCATAGAAAAGATAATTAGAAAATTGTTCCCACTCCCTTTCTTTACCAGATATTTGATTTGATAGCTTTACTTTCATCTTTTCTTTAAAATCTTGATCAGTCCAAGGTCTTCTCGCACAACCAACTATTCCAAATTCACTTGGAATTCTTCTTTGCAAATAGAGTTCAAATAAGGCTGGTATTAATTTTCTATGAGTAAGGTCTCCACTAGCACCAAATATTACTATGCATTGTGGAGATATAACTCTTTCCTGCCGTAAACCTAATCTTAGAGGATTACTTAAAGTTGAAGGCATATTTTTAGTATTCTTTATTTAAAATCCTCTTTTTTTCAAATATTAGCTACATATTGTGTCTAAACCAAAAAGTATTTAGTAGGTGAAACTTAAATCTGAGTATCAAAGATTTAGTAAGTTTCTACGTGCCATCTTCCCGCTTTTTTTAGTTGAGGTCTTAATTCTGACCAGTTTAATCCTTTTTCTTCTGCTGCCTTAGTCATTGCTTCGTCTATTCCAGGTTCCATACCCTTTAATCCACAAAGATATATGTGTGTCTTTTCATCTTCAATCATATTGAAAAGTTCATTGGCTGACTCTAAAACTCTGTCTTGAATGTACATTCTTCCACCTTTTGTATTTTGCTGCTCACGACTAATGGCTTTTGTATATTTAAAATTATCTGGATTCTCAGCAATGTATCTTTGAAGATCTTCTTCGTACAACAAATTAGCTGATTTTGGAGCACCCATAAATAACCAAGCTTTACCTTTGAAATTCCATTTATTTTTTTCTTTCTCAGTTGGTTCGAACATTCTCCTTAAATAAGCCCTCATTGGTGCTATTCCAGTTCCGGTGGCCAACATGACTATGTTTGCATCCTCTTCGTCAGGGAGAAGCATTTCTTTACCAACAGGACCTGTTATTTTTACTTTATCCCCAGGTTTAATATCGCATAAGTAAGTGGAGCAGACACCATTAATGGTTTCACCATCTTTTTCATACTGAAGTTGTCTTACACAAAGGGAAACTGTATTACCATTAAAATCATCTCCATGTCTTGTACTAGCTATTGAGTAAAGTCTTAATTTGTGAGGTTTTCCATTAGCATCTTCACCAGCAGGCATGATTCCAATACTTTGACCTTCTACATAATTTAAAAATGGATCACTATCTTTAAGGTCAAAAGTTATGTGATTAACTCTACCAATTGCTCCTTCTTTAAGAAGACTGTAATTTTCAATGACTGTCCCCTCGAATGGTGTCTTAGGACGATAAATATTGACTGGAACATCTGCATGTTTTTTCTTAGCCATTTTTGAAGTTTCCGTTTTCGGGACTTCAATTTTTGTATTTTCTACTTTCGAAACAGTTGGTTTTTTGGGTTCCACAGCTTTTGATTCAGGTTTTTTTGTTTTTGCTTCTTCAACAAATTTTAAAGCTCTTTTATTAAAAGTTGTGAGTATAAAATAAAAAACAGCTATTACAACTGGTATATGAGCTAATCCCCCTGCGATTACTTTTGCTTGTGAGTACATTTTTTAAATTTCTTTAATAAAAGATTATCAATTTGTAGTTTAATTTGTAGTGATTTTACAAAAATGGTTACGTTTTGAGATCGGAATAAATAGATGAAATTATTTTTATTTTTCAGTATTTATTGTTTTTATCAGTATAGTTACACAGAAATAATTTTTATCTAATTAAAAATTCATTGTATGAACAATCCTCAAGAATCAAAGAATCATCATAAAGAAAATGATTTTAGGACAATTGAGCAAACGATGGAAAAGCTTTCTGGCGGAACAAGACGACTGGCAGCGCAACTTACAACTTCTGCAAGTTTCGATTCTTTGTGGAGTGTTTTAACAGATTATGATCGACTAAATCTTTACATCCCAAATCTTTTATCGAGCAAAAAAATATTTCAGAAGGAAAATAATGTACATCTTAGACAAGTTGGGGCTCAGGATTTCCTTGGCATGAAATTTTCAGCTGAAGTAACTATAAACTTATATGAAGATAAGGAGTTTGGTCTCTTAAAATTTAATTTGATAAAAGGAGATTTCAGGAAATTTGAAGGTAGTTGGAAAATACAAAATATTAAAAATACTTCAAAAAATTCATTAATTTATGATCTTACTGTTCAAGGTTGTCAGTGGATGCCAATAGGGATGATAGAGAAAAGACTGAAAAAGGATCTTTCAGAAAATTTAATTGCAGTAGATAGGCAAGCAAAATCTTCAAAAAGATAGTAATAAATTTAAATTAATAGCCCCAAGGGGATTCGAACCCCTGTCGCCTCCGTGAAAGGGAGGTGTCCTAGGCCTCTAGACGATGGGGCCAGGAAATTAGCATAACAGCTTTATTAAAAACTAAGAGTAAGGCTAGCCTTTCGTCAAGTATTGTTGCTCTTTGTTTTGTCCTTGCCACACAGGAACTGTGAAATGGAAACAGGAACCTTCACCAATTTCAGATACGACCCATATTCTTCCTCCATGAACTTGTACTATCCTCCTGCATACTGATAACCCTATGCCAAATCCTGAAGTTCCTTCAGAAGTCTGGGGGAGTCTAACCCTATCTAGAAAAATTCTTTTTTGTTCGCTCAAAGGGATACCTGCACCTTTGTCACAAATTGTTATTTCTACCCATTGATTTGTCTTATGAATCATAGTGATTTTTATAGATCCAGAATCTTTCGAAAATTTAATAGCATTTTCAATTAAATTTAAAAATACTTGTCTCATTCTTCTTTGATCTGCAAATACACTTGGCAGATCAGAGGGAATATCAGTATCAATTTCAATATTCCTTAATCTCCAGAATTTTTCTAATTCGAGTATTACTTCAGCACTAATATTACCTAACTCAATTTTCTGAGGATTAAATAAAGCTTCCCATTTTGTTGTTCCAACCTCTAAAAGATCCTGAGATAAGAGTTCAATCTCTTCAAGACGTCTTTTAATGACCTCCTGTAATTTTGAAATATCTATTTGTCCGAGTTTTTGACTTTGAACAGCCAAAGTAGCAGCAGTTAAAGGTGTTCTTAATTCATGCGCGACCATTCTTAATAATCTTTCCTGAGATTCTATTCTTTTTGTTAATGTCTCATTTTCTTGTCTTAAAACAAGAAGTTCGTCTTCCAATAGAAATTCTTTTTGAGTTCTTATTGAATCAATTTTGGATGGCTGCAAATTAATGCCAAGATTTTTTGTTAAGCCTTCTTGTGACCACCTTGGTAACCATTTTTGCAATTGAGAGAAAATATTACTTCCAGCAAATATCTGCTTTGGAGCTGGGGAAACCTTTATAAGAGCAGGAATAGCTACTAATCTATGTAATTCAAGTAATTCTGGCTGCTCAGTGGGTTCAGAGATCTGAAGAGATATCTCAAATTCACAATCATCTGATTCTAAATAAGCTATTAAGGACTTAATGTCATTACTAGAGAGTTGATTTCTAGCTGCCACAAGTATTAATTTTAGCTCTTTTTTATCATTCAAATGGATTCCTCTGAAGTGTTGAAAAGCTGTTAATCCTTATAAACACCTTAAGATATTTTTTTTTATTTTAGAGATAGGCTATTAAATAAATAGAACTTATTTATAAATGGTTGCTATTAATCCAAAGAAAAATTTACATTTTGGTGAAAACCCTCCTGAAATTAATTTAAATAGTAATTTAAAAAGATGGTTTACCAGGAATATTGGATTGTGGAAATCTAATAGAACTTATTTTCTCGATGAAGCACAAAAAACTTATAACTTAGGTATGAATATAAATATTCAAGCTCTCGAGAGCAAATCTGAATGGGAATCGCATTATAAATTTACTTGGTACCCGGAAAAAAAATATAATTTCTTTGACGAAAATCCCCAGTATAAAGAACGAGGAGAAATGCATGCATTTTTAAAAGGCCATCAACTTAAGAGGGAAAAATTTTATTTAAGCAATGATGAAGGTATTTCAAATATTAAGCAAGTCGACGAACACGAAATGATTTTTGAATCTTCTTACAATGATTGGTATATTCTTGAACATACAAGACTTGTAGATTCTGATAATTATAGATTTAGAGTTATATATTCATGGAACAAAGATAAGCTTAAAATAGTAGAAAATCATCACGAAATTAAAATTATTAAATAAATTCTATTGGCACATTTAAAAAAATAAAAAATGTTATTTTAATAATATGAATAAAAATAAATCAAATATGAATTTTAAAATATCTAAAGTTTTTGCAATCCCTCTAATTTTTTCATCTTTTTTATTTAATACAAATAATGAATTTAGTAAAGTAAATGCAAATGTTAAAAATTCACCTGCCAATAAAAATGATCTAGATTTATATCATAGGATGGGTGTTACATTTCTATGCAATGCGACAAGAAAAGGATTAGATTTGGATTTCCCAAAAACATTAAGCGTGGCCTCAGCAACATTCGCATCAGTAGTATCACAAAAACATGGAGGGAAAATAAAAGAGAGAAAGAAAGAACAAACAGTTGATATGAAACAATTACAATTTATTGCATCTCTACAATTAGTTGAATCAGCTCTTCAAGTATGTCCAGATAACGTTCCTGAAAAGATCGAAAAACAATTTAAGATTGAAACTGAGAGACTCAAGAAATTACAAGGTTTGTAAAAAAATAATTTCTTTTATCTAAACATAGAACTAACAGAACTTTCTTCGTGGATTCTCCAAATAGCTTCCCCCAGCATATTTGCGACGGAAAGAACTTTTAACTGTGGAAAATTATCTTTATGTATAACAGGTATGCTGTTAGTCACAATAACTTGTTCGAAGAGATTCTTAGAACTTAATCTTTCATAAGAAGGAGGAGAAAATACAGCATGTGAGGCACATGCAAATATTCTATTAGCTCCTTCTTTTTTTAGTAAATTTGCTCCAGAACAGATAGTTCCTCCCGTGTCGATCATGTCGTCTATAAGAATAGCCGTTTTACCTTTCACTTCACCAATAACAGTTAGACTTTCAGCGATATTATGCGCAGATCTCCTTTTATCAATTATAGCCAACGGTGCATCCTTCATTAATTTCGCGAATGCTCTTGCTCTCGCCACCCCGCCTACATCAGGAGAGACTACAACTATTTCTTCTAAATCTAAAGTTTCTAAATAATCAATTAACACAGGTGAACCGTAAATATGGTCACATGGTATATCAAAGTAGCCTTGTATTTGAGCCGAGTGTAAGTCCATCGCTAGAACTCTATCAACTCCTGATTTCTCTAGTAAATTGGCCGTTAATTTTGCAGTTATAGACTCTCTTCCTGAGGTCTTCCTATCTGCCCTTGCATATCCAAAATAGGGAATTACAGCCGTTATTTGTCTTGCAGACGCTCTCTTGCATGCGTCAACCATGATCATCAGCTCCATTAAACTATCGTTTACAGGCGCGCATGTAGGTTGTATGAGGAATACATCACAACCTCTAATAGATTGCTGAATCTGAACATAAAGTTCTCCATCTGCAAATCTTTTAGATATTAAAGGTACATTTTCAATCCCTAAGTATGATGCAATTTCTTCAGCTAATTTAGGATTTGTTGTGCCACTTACTAACCTTAATCTACTATTAGTTAGATTAAAGTTCGACTCTTTACTCTGCATTGCCGTGATGAAACTTGTCACGAAATTTGCACCATAAAACTATATTCTTATCGTAGTCGTTTATGTGAATTTCGCAAAAAATAATGACTAGATGTTTTCAAAAGTAACCTCAATTAAACAAAAAATTGTTGATTAAAAATTAGAATTTATTTTTATCCAGACTTAAAAACCAGGAATGATCATTTGTCAATTAAAAAAAATTTGTATATGGTTGAATTTAGAGAATTAAAAACACGTTAAGTGTAAAGAATCAAAATATGTTGAAAACATGCCTATAGAGTCAATTATTGCCAGAAAATCATTAGGCATACTTATGCATCCAACATGTATTCCAGGAGGAAGAGTATGTGGAACTTTTGGTAGAGGAGCTAAAGAGTGGATAAAAAAACTTCATAAGCATGGAATTGAATACTGGCAATTTTTACCTCTTACACCTACTGACTCTACAGGTTCTCCATATAGTTCCCCATCAAGTTTTGCACTAAACCCATGGTTTTTGGATGTAGATGATTTAATCGAAAGAGGTTTTATCTTCATTTCAAATAAAGAAAATTTAGGTCCAACAAATCAGAATAAAGATCATTTTGATTTTGATTTTGCTGATGACTTAACAAAAAAATTAGGTCTCCTCCTTTTACAAGGTTGGAGTTCACAATCTGAAGAAAGAAAAATTAATTTTAACAAATGGATCAGGACGAACTCTTGGGTTGAAGATTATGCAACATTTGCTGTGATCAGAGAGGAATTTAATATGTTGCCTTGGTGGGAATGGCCTCAAGAATTTAAAATAAAAAATAACAGGTTCTTAAAATCGTGGATAAAGAAAAAAAGTGATGAGTTACTTATTAAAAAATTAATACAGTGGCATCTTGATGAGCAATGGAGAGTCATTAAAAACTTTGCAAAATCAAAAAATATTAAACTGATAGGAGATTTGCCTTTTTATGTCTCCAGAGACAGTGCAGATGTGTGGAGTAATAAATCATTATTTTCAATTTTTAAAAATGGAGATTTAATCTTTCAAAGTGGAGTTCCTCCTGATTATTTTTCATCAACAGGACAATTATGGGGTACACCAACTTACTTTTGGTCAAAACATAAGAGGACTAATTTCGATTGGTGGAGAAAAAGATTTCAAAGGCAATTTGAACTTGTGAACATATTGAGATTTGATCATTTCAGGGGTTTAGCTGGATACTATAGAGTTAATGGCAGTGCTAAATCGGCAATGATTGGGAAATGGATAAATTCCCCAGGTAGAACACTATTAAAAAAAGTAAAAAAGGATTTAGGGGGTAATAAACTACCAATTATTGCGGAGGATCTAGGAGTTATAACTCAAGATGTAGAGAAATTAAGGGAAAATTTTGAACTACCTGGCATGAAAATATTACAATTTGCTTTTGATGGCAATGAAGATAATCCTTATTTACCCAAGAATATTGAGGGAGAAAATTGGGTTGTCTATACAGGTACTCACGACAACTCTACTTCTGTTTCATGGTGGGAAAATTTAGATTATGAATCCAAAAAAAGGATAAAAGATGAGTATAAATTTTCAGAAAATCCTTCTTGGGATTTAATAGAAATTGGCATGGAGACAAATGCTAATCTCTTTATCGCTCCATTACAAGATCTATTATTTCTAGACGATTCAAGTAGATTAAACAAACCTGGGACCACAAAAAATAACTGGAAATGGAAGTTAAATCGTCCTTTAGAAGAAATAGAAGATAATATAAAAATGTTTAGTGAGCTAGGAAATAATTTTGGGAGAACTCTAAAGTAGAACTTGTTAAAAATTATTTATCAATGATTTGATTTTCAATATTTTGAATCTCTATAACATTTACATTTAAAATAAAGTATCTCTTTATTATAAATATAGTTAGAACTAATATAAAAAAATACAAAAGACTTCCTTGCCATGAATTGATAAGATCGAATTTACTCAAAATAAAATCCTTTCCCTTTTTCTTTAAAATTTTCCTTTCTTTAACTGCTAAATTTAATAATGTATTATTTTTTAATACTAAGCATTCCTCTAATTTAATTAATATAGATCTTATAAAAGGATACTCTGGCCTAATATTTTTATTATTATTTTCAATAGAGTTTATTATTCGTTCAGGAATTTTTGAAATGTATGACAATTCTTTTATTGTAAGATTTTGTTGAATTCTTGCTTCTCTAACTAACTTTGCAATTTCTAAATATTGGTCAACCAATACAGAACTAAATTCTTTATTTTTTTCAGATTTTTTATTAAATAAAAAGAGATTTTTCAAAAAATTCATTTAATCTTCCAAAGCTAAATAATCCTTTTACTTCTCATTTTTAAAATATTACATCCAATTCTAATCAAATTAAAATCATAAGTAAGTTAATTAACTATAAATATAAAAACTAAACTGTAGAAATAATATTTTGTACTGCACTTCTTGCAATATTCAGAGGGCTAAAAGTATCTCTAATTAAAGCTAAGAGTTTTTTTGCATCAGTAAATTCTAATTTTTCATCTTTTATAAGACTTAATAGAAGATTCTTCCTAACTTCGGATCCTTTTTTACTGACAAATAATTTCAATCCAGCGTTCGCAACTGGTATGAGATCTGAATTAATATTCTCTGAATCTCTAAATAAAATGTTTAATAAACTTTCAACTTTTTCAACTTGGATTTGACCTTTTTTATCAAAAACGACTTCTAAAAGTATGTCTAAAATCTCTTCAGAATTATCAGTCAGTAATTTTTTAGCAATATATGGATAAGCTATTTTTAAAATTTTAAATTCAGGATCTAACCTTAATGCTAAACCTTCTTGACTAACTACGGCTCTTATTATTAAGGCAAACCTACTAGGAACTCTGAAAGGATAGGAATACATTAGTTTTGAGAATTTGTCAGTTACATTTTTAAGATTAAAATTACCAACCTCAGCGCCAAAAGATCCTCCTAGAACTTCCTTTAATGGTTCAACAAGTTTTTGAAGATCTTGTCCTTTGGTTAAAAAACCTAATTTTTGGAAATCTTCTGCGAGAAGATAATATTCTTCGTTTATTATGTGAACAATTGCCTTAATAAGAGTAAGTCTATCTGAATTTGTAATAGTATCCATCATTCCGAAATCAACATAAGCTAAATTCCCGCAATCTGCATTTCCTCCTTTGAGAGCGAACATATTTCCCGGATGTGGGTCTGCATGAAAATATCCAAATTCAAATAATTGCTGTAGTCCACTGATGACGCATGTTTTTATAAACGAAGAAGGTATTAAGTTATTTTCCTCTAGTAAAGCTCGATCTCTTAACTTAACTCCTTCAATCCAAGAAGTTGTTATTACTCTTTTGGATGAAAACTGTTTTTCTAATTTAGGGATAAAAATATTTGGGTTTTCTTTGAATAAATTTGCAAACCTCAAAGCATTTTTGGCCTCTTTTTGATAGTCAATTTCATCAAAAAGTGCCTTTCCGAATTCATCTATTATTTCTCCAATTCCAACGCCTATATTTAATGGTAATAGTGGGGATAAAAAAGTTCCTAAAAACCTTAAGATTACAACATCCCTTCTTATGAGAAAGTATAAATTTGGCCGCTGTACTTTCACAGCCATATAAGAATTATTTTTTTTTGCTTTATAAACTTGACCTAAGCTTGCTGAAGCAATAGGACTATCTGGAAACTCTTCAAATAATTCATTAGCAGGTGATCCAAGTTCCTCTTCAATGATTTTTAAAGCAATTTTATGATCAAATGCTGGGAGATTATCTTGTAATTTTGTAAGCTCTGTAAGCCAATCTTGTCTAACAAGATCTGGTCTAGTTGAGAGTGCCTGGCCTAATTTGATAAAACAAGGTCCTAAATCCGTTATTACATCAAAAAGATATTTCGAGAGATTTTTTTGTACATTTTTATTTTTACTGTTACCTTGAAAAAGTATTCTTAAAAAAAGAAAAATAAAAGTTAAAAGGATATATAAAACTCTGGGGATAAAAATCCATGGTCTCAAAATCAACCAAAATAAGTCATCTTTTGCTGAATATTTCGAATAAGATTTTTTCATTAAAGTTAAAAAATATCAAAAAAGATTACCATATAACCCATTCTATATATGTCAATAATACTTTATGAGCATTTCATCTTTTCTAACTAAAAAGTTTTTAAAGTCTTTATTCTTTCCCGCTCATAACAGAGGGGCAGCTTTGCCAAAGAAATTAGTGAAGTTATTAAAATATCCACCTGGTTACTGGGATTTGCCCGAACTACCAGAGATAGGCTCTCCACTATCCCAAAGCGGATTAATTGCTAAATCTCAAAAAGAATTCTCCGACAAATTTGGGGCTAAAGGATGTTTTTTTGGAGTTAATGGAGCTTCCGGATTAATACAATCAGCAGTAATTGCGATGGCAAATCCAGGCGAAAATATCCTGATGCCTAGAAATGTTCATATAAGTGTTATAAAAATCTGTGCTATGCAGAATATTAATCCAATATTTTTTGACCTAGAATTTTCAACTGTAACGGGTCATTACAAACCAATTACAAAAATTTGGTTAGAAAATGTATTTAAAAAATTAAATTTTGATGAGAATAAAATTGCAGGGGTTATTCTTGTTAATCCTTTTTATCATGGTTATGCGGGAGATTTAGAGCCTTTAATAGATTGTTGTCATCAAAAAAATTTACCTGTTTTAGTTGATGAAGCCCATGGTTCATATTTCCTTTTTTGTGAAAACCTAAATTTGCCAAAACCTGCCTTATCATCAAACGCTGATTTAGTCGTTAATTCATTACATAAGTCTCTCAATGGATTAACTCAAACGGCGGTACTTTGGTACAAAGGGAATCTAATAAATGAAGGTAATTTAATCAAAAGTATTAGTTTGCTGCAAACCACCAGTCCAAGTTCCCTATTACTTTCTTCTTGTGAAGAGTCTATTAGGGACTGGATAAACAAAAAAAGTTTATCAAAATATCAAAAAAGAATTTTAGAGGCAAAAAGTATTTATAAAAAATTAATTCAAAAAAATATTCCTCTCATAGAAACTCAAGACCCCTTAAAAATTGTAGTAAATACCTCACAGGCTGGGATTGATGGTTTTACTGCCGATAATTTTTTTTATAGAAATGGCCTTATTGCCGAATTACCAGAAATGATGACTCTCACTTTTTGCTTAGGATTTGGAAATCAAAAAGATTTTCTCAATTTATTTACAAAGTTATGGAAAAAATTACTATTAAATTCCAAAAAATCAAAAAGTTTAGAAGTGTTCAAATCGCCCTTTAAATTAGTTCAAGCTCCCGAAATCGAAATTGGAATTGCTTGGAGAAGTAAGACTCGGAGTATTTCTTTCTCACAATCATTAAATAAAATATCTGGAGATATTGTTTGTCCCTATCCTCCTGGGATACCTCTACTAATTCCTGGCGAAAAAATTGATATAGATAGGTTTAATTGGATAAATAATCAAAGTTTATGCAACAAAGATCTGGTAAATTTTAATATAAGAGTCTTAGAAACATAGCAATTTCATATGAGATTAAGAAGCGGATTACTTATAGGAATTTTTGGTTTAATTGTTGTTTTGTTGGGCGGATGGTTTTTTACATTAGCAACTGCTTTGCTTACATATTTAGCATTATTAGAATTTTTTAGAATGGCAGAATTTAAAGGAATAAGACCAGCTACAAAAACCACATTATTTTCATCCTTTATTATTATAGTTTCTACTTATCTTGAGTCCATTGGTGTGCTTGAGGGAGAAATTTCAAATTCAATTTTACCAATCTGTTCAGTTGGGATATGCACTTGGTTACTTTTGCAACCAAAACCTGGGACAATTTCAGATATTGCAGCCTCTATTTTTGGATTATTCTATTTAGGTTTTTTACCTAGTTACTGGATTAAGTTAAGGGAATTAGATTCAGTGATAATAAGTTCAAATCAGGGTTTTATGTCGTTTGAGAACTTATCGAATACTACCGGTCTTCATTTAACTTTAACTTCTTGTTTTTTAATTGTTGCTAGTGATATTGGCTCTTTTTTCATTGGAAAGGCATTTGGTAAAACATCTCTATCTCCAATATCTCCAAGCAAAACTATAGAAGGTTTAATTGGAGGAATATTCTGTTCAACTTTACTAGCAATATTTTTCGCATTTTTAATGAATTGGGAAAATCCATTATTTGTTGGAATAATATATGGAATTTCAATTTCTCTTATGGCATTAGTTGGAGATTTAATTGAATCTATGATGAAGAGAGATGCAAAAATAAAAGATTCAGGAACTTTTTTACCGGGACATGGAGGGATTCTTGACAGAATTGACAGTTACATCTTTACTCCATCAGTTTTGTATTATATTTTTGTAATTCTCAAGTATCTAAATTATTAAAAAACTTTTATTCCAAAAAATAATCTTGGATAATTTTACTAGATAATGACGGTAGATCTATATGTGGAAGATGACCACAATTTTGTAACCCTACAAAATTTAATTTTTCAATACTTCTTATATTTTTAATCTCTTTTTTTCCAAGAATACGATCATTTTCTCCACATAATGTTTTAATTGGAATATTTTGGATATATTTTTGAGTCCCTGCAAACCCACCACTTTTTGCAAATGATGCAAGTGAATTCCTCCATCCTTTACAACCTAGATGAATTGAAGCAATTTGCTCTTCCATCTCACCAACACATTTATCTGGGAAAGCAAATGCTTGCCTGCAAAGACTTTTTCTGACCTGAGGCAATCCAAGAAATGAGGCGCCAATTTGATTAAGAGGAAAAGGGATACTCCTAGGTTCTCCAAACAATCCTGCGGGGGACAAAAGAACAATCTTATCAATATATTCAGGAATTTCAAAAGATAGTTTTAAAGCTGTTGAGCCTCCCATTGAGGCACCAATAATTTTTAGATTTTTTACTATCTTTAAGGTCTTAAGGAGATCAATTAAATGTGAAATTATTTTAGAGGAATTGTATTCATTTGTTGCGCACCTGGGACTAAAACCAAAACCCAGCAGATCAGGAACAATAACTTGAAAATTTCTTTTTAGTGATTTATATATTCTCCTGAATTCTAAAAAACTACTATCAAATCCATGTAGAAGAAGTATAGGTGGCCCTTTCCCTCCCATAACTACTGGGAATTTTAAAGAATTCCAGTTTTGGTTGAGTTTTATCCACTTAACATCATTTGCCAAATAAAGACCTAAAGGGTCTAATAGTGACAATTTGGCACTTTCAAAAAATTCTGCATTTAAATCACTTAATTGTTTAAAATTGTTTTTAGTCAAAAAAATGTTTATATTTTAATTCTTTGTTGTTCAAAATTTGAAATGACCTCTATTATGTCTCGTTTATTAATTTCAAAAGGCAAAAAGTGAATCTCAGATTTATCTCGACAAGTAAAATCAGCAATTTTCTCTAAATTATTATTTTCAAAAATATTTATTCCAAGTTGTCCTATAGTAGTTGGCAAATTCAATTCTTTCATGAGAACACATAATTGTTTAATTGATTGATCAGCTAATTTATTATTATTCTTCATTTCTTCTAATCTTAATTGCAATAATAATCCAACCCCAACTATCTCACCATGTAAGAATTTATTAGGGGTGATTAACTGAGTAATTGCATTATGAATAGCATGTGCTGCTGCAGTCCTACACTTTTCTCCACCAATACCACCAACTAATCCTGCTGTAAGTCCACATGCTTCTATAGTATTTTGCCAAGAAGGATAATTTTTAAATTGACCCTTAAACGCTTTTTCTCCATCTATTAATAGTTGATCTCTTAAAACTCTTGATATCTGAATTGCTTGTTGAACAAGACCGTCATCTATCGTTGAACTTGTTATTGAGGATTCGTACCATTTTGCCAAGGCATCTGCAATGCCACTTGCAAGAGTTCTTGATGGAGCTGTTTGAATAAATTTATGATCATAAACTAGTATTTTCGGACAAGATTTTAATGCTACATCCTTTATGAATTGACCATCCTTTGTATATATATTTGATAAGGCTGTCCAACCTGCACATGTAGAGGCACTAAGGGGGACTGTGATACAAGGGATATTAAGAGACTCGGCTATATATTTTCCAGAATCTAGAACTTTGCCACCTCCAGCTGCGATAACTGAATCATTACTATTATTTGAAATGATTTTCTTAACTCTTGAAATATCTTCGTAACAACAATCAAATTGTAAATTAGCAGAATTAACATTAAGTTTATGATTTTTTAAATCATTAATAATATTATTTCTCAAATTATTCGTTTGAATTCCTCTACCTAGAATTAATGGACTTTTAGTTAATTTAGTAATTTGAGGTAAAGACTCTTCCCAAGCATAATTTCCCCTATAAATAGTTTCTGGAGAGATTGACTGCATATTTAATTTGGATAATTAGAAATTAGCACCTGCTAGCTCTTGAGAAGATTCTTCAGAAGAAATATTTATTGTAACTTTTTTATTATCATCTATATCAACTAAAGCATTATCTCCATCTTTTATCCTCCCAGAAAGAACTTCTTCAGCTAAACTATCTTCGAGTAAACGCATAACTGCCCTCCTCAATGGTCTTGCTCCGTATGAAGGATTATAACCTTCTTCAACAAGTCTTTCTTTGAAAGCATCGGTAACATTTAATTTAATTCCTTTATCTTGTAATCGGACAAAAACTTCTTGCAACATTATTTCAGCTATTTCTTTAACTTCATTTTTAGTTAGTTGTCTGAAAACAATTATTTCATCAAGTCTATTTAAAAATTCAGGCCTAAAGTACTGCTTAAGTTCTTCATTTACTAGTGATTTAATTCTATTGTATTGGCTATCTTCAACTGAATCACCTGAGAATTCGAATCCTAGTCCTCCTCCTCCTTTTTCGATTACTTTCGAACCGATATTAGAGGTCATTATTAGCAATGTATTTTTAAAATCTACAGTTCTACCTTTGGAGTCAGTTAATCTTCCGTCTTCAAGTAGTTGCAACAATAAGTTGAAAACATCTGGATGAGCCTTTTCAACTTCATCAAATAAAACGACTGTATAGGGACGTCTTCTAACCGCTTCAGTAAGCTGACCACCTTCATTAAAACCAACATAACCAGGAGGCGATCCTATAAGTTTACTGACTGTATGTCTTTCCATAAATTCCGACATATCTAATCTGATCATTGCTTCTTCACTACCGAAGAAATATGAAGCTAATGATTTAGTCAATTCAGTTTTACCAACACCAGTAGGACCAGAAAAGATAAAACTTGCGATGGGTCTATTAGGATTTTTTAATCCAACTCTTGCTCTTCTTATAGCTCTTGAGACAGCTTTTACAGCTTCGTCTTGTCCAATTAGTCTTTTGTGAAGTGTTTCCTCCATATTAAGAAGCTTGACTGATTCAGTTTCTGTTAATTTTTGAACAGGAACTCCTGTCCATGAAGCAACAATATGTGCTACATCTTCTTCACTAACAAAAGGATTTTGTAAAAGTTGTGAATCACTTTTTACAGAATTATCATCATCAGATTGATTCCCAGCTGTAGATTCTTTATTGTTAGCCAACACCTCTTTAATTTTCGCGGACAATTCCATCTCTTTTTCACGTAATTGGCCAGCTTGATCGAAATTTTGGTCTCTTACAGATTCTTCCTTCTGTTTTTGGATTTGTCTTAGCTCTCTATCAATCTGTTTTGCTTCAGGAGGTAGTTTAGAGTTTATTAATCGTACTCTACTACCAGCCTCGTCGATGAGGTCAATAGCTTTATCAGGTAAAAATCTGTCAGATATATAACGATCTCCTAAATGAGCGGCGGCCTCTAGGGCATCATCAGTGATTTTTAGACGATGATGTTGTTCGTAACGCTCTCTGAGACCTTTTAAAATTTCGATTGTATCTTCTATTGATGGCTCCCCTACCATTACAGGCTGAAATCTTCTTTCTAGAGCAGCATCTCTTTCAATATGTTTTCTATATTCATCTAGAGTTGTTGCTCCAATACATTGAAGTTCGCCTCTAGCTAGTGCAGGCTTGAGTATATTTGCTGCATCTATAGCTCCTTCAGCAGCTCCAGCACCAATTAAAGTATGCACTTCGTCTATTACAAGAATGACGTTACCAGCTGATTTAATTTCTTCCATTATTTTTTTTAACCTTTCTTCAAATTCACCTCTGTATTTTGTTCCTGCTACCAAAAGACCTATGTCAAGGGTCAAAACTCTTTTATCTTCAAGTATGTCTGGTATATCACCAGTTTGTATTCTTTGAGCTAAACCTTCTGCGATAGCTGTTTTACCAACACCTGGCTCCCCAATAAGAACAGGATTATTTTTTGTCCTCCTACCTAATATTTGAACTACACGATCTATTTCTGAATGGCGTCCAACGACTGGATCTAATTTTGATTCACTTGCTAATTTTGTTAAATTTGTTCCGAATTCATCAAGAGTAGCAGTTTTTAAGTTGCCCTTAGTTGTACTGGCCCCTGAGCCAACTTCAGCTGTTTCACCTAGCATCCTTATAACTTGAGTTCTAACTTTTGTAAGGTCAATATTAAGATTTTCAAGTACTCTTGCAGCCACACCTTCACCTTCTCTTATTAAACCTAACAACAAATGTTCTGTACCAATATAATTGTGGCCGAGTTGACGAGCCTCTTCTAAAGATAGTTCTAAAACTCTTTTAGCCCTTGGAGTAAAAGGTATTTCTACAGCTACAAATCCTGATCCTCTTCCTATTATCTTTTCCACCTCTATCCTTGAATCTTTTAAATTAACTCCAAGTGATTTAAGTACTTTCGCTGCGACCCCAGTCCCTTCTCCAATTAACCCCAAAAGAATCTGTTCAGTTCCAACAAAATTATGACCAAGTCTTCTAGCTTCCTCTTGAGCAAGCATGATGACCTTTATAGCCTTTTCTGTAAATCTTTCAAACATTAGAAGATTAAATTCCTATTAATAACCTACCAGTAATATGTCAATTTTGTGTTCAGAATGAGCTTTTGTGAATACCCAAAAGTATAATTTATCAAATTAAATTGAACTTTTTTAGTGATATAGCAAGAAATTATAGTAATTTCAAGGATTCTGGTTATCCGAACAATTAAATTTTTACATTATTTTGTTGTTAATTTTTTTTCTTTTAAAAGAGCATGTGAACCATCTTTATAATAATTTTTTCTTATTCCTAAAGTAGAAAAATTAAAGCGACTATAGAATCTTTCAGCAGTAACATTGCCCTGAGAAACCTCCAATAGTATTTTTTTTAGATTTAATTTTTCACATTTTTTTATTAAATACCTCATAAAATACGTTCCAAAACCCTTTTTCCTAAATTTCTTATTTACAACAAAATAATTTATTTGAGCTTCATCAAGAACTACCTGAAAAACACATATTCCAATAACTAAATTTTCAATTAATAATCCAAAGATTTTTGTACCTTCTTTTTTAAATTCGTTAGCCCATTGTTTCTTGCTCCATAGGGAAATCGTATTTGAATCTAATTCATAACATAAATCAATATCTTTCTCATTAATTTGTTTTATAGATATCATTTTATTATGAAAATATATTTAAAAAGTTCAAATTTAGAGTCATTATAAAATATGACAGTTTTGGCAAAACTTTATCTAAAGTTATCCCATGGAAGAAAAACAATCTTTTTTAAAACAGAAAATTGACTTGGAAAGTCCTAATAAAAACATCGTACCAATTACTACATCCATTGGAGGAGATGGGAAATTGTCAGTTGGTGGCTGTTCTATTGAAGAGTTAGTTAAAAAATATGATTCTCCTCTTTATATATTGGATGAAATTACTTTAAGAAAGTCTTGTAGAGCTTATAAAAAAGCATTAGAAAAATATTACCCAGGCGAATCTCTCCCAATATATGCTTCCAAAGCGAATAGCTCTATATTCATGAGTAATCTTGTTTCCTCAGAAGGTTTAGGACTTGATGCAGTGTCAGAGGGAGAATTATTAACTGCTTTAAAGGGTGGTGTACCAAATGAAAAAATTGTTTTTCATGGGAATAACAAATCTGACAAAGAAATTGATTTCGCAATTAGAAATAACATCAAAATAATTGTAGATAATGACTATGACTTAAGAAGATTAGAGGAAGTATCAAATTCATTAAATCACGATTTAGAAATAATGATACGCTTTACTCCAGGAATCGAATGCCATACACATGAATACATAAGAACAGGTTCATTTGATAGCAAATTTGGTTTTGGAATCGAATATTTAAACAATTTATTTGCCAGCATAAGCGAAACTAAACATTTAAAATTAAAAGGAATACATGCTCATATTGGCTCCCAGATCTTTGAACTAGACCCTCATAATGATCTAGGTGAAATAATGGTAAAGGTTATTTTAGACGCCAAAAAATTTGGCCATAATATTAAAGAACTTAATGTTGGAGGGGGTTTGGGCATTAAATATACAATAAATGACGATCCACCTTCTATTGATGAATGGGTTAAAACCATTTCCAACTCGGTTGTTAAAGCTTGTAAAAAACACAATTTAGATCTGCCAAAATTGATGTGTGAACCTGGAAGATCTATCGTATCTACAGCAGGCATAACAATTTACAAAATTGGGGCTTTTAAAGAAATTCCTGGAATCAGAACTTATCTGTCTGTTGATGGAGGGATGAGTGATAATCCAAGGCCAATAACATATCAATCAAATTACTCTGCATGCTTGGTAAAAAACCCTTTTAATATTAACTCTAAAAATAAATATACAATTGCTGGTAAACACTGCGAATCAGGAGATGTATTGTTTAAGGAGATAGAATTAGCAAATTGCGAAACTGGAGATCTCATATGTGTATTTGGTACTGGTGCTTACAATAATTCAATGAGTTCTAACTACAACAGAATTCCTAGGCCCGCAGCCCTTTTAGTTTGTAATGGAGAAGCAGAGATTATTCAAAAAAGAGAAAGTCCAATTGATCTTTTAAAATATGATGTTTTGCCTGATCGCTTTATTAAATAAAATTAGGTAAATTTAAATTAATTCTGTTTTTAGTGTGAATTTCTGGGGAATTATAAATTTAAAGCTTTTATTAGATGTCTTATTTGCTGTTGGTTTCGGACTTTTATTATTCTCTAGAGTAAAAGAACAAAGGACATTATGGCTTCTGAGAGGATATTTGTTTTTAGTATCATCCGCATGGTTTATTCAAAGATATGCATACTTACCCCTAACATCAAAATTAATTGATGCTGTAGTACTCGCTTGCTCTCTCTCATTAGCGATCCTTTGGCAAGGAGAGTTAAGAAGATTAATGGAACTACTAGGCACTGGGAGGCTAGCTGTATTACTTGGGAATCCACCAAAGGAATTTAGAGCAACTTCAACTACCATTACTCAGTTAGTTGATACTGCAGGTAAACTCTCTCAAAATAGAAGAGGCGCTTTAATCGTTGTAGATTTGGGGAGTGATTTAAGACCTGAAGATTTTTTATATTCAGGTACTAATATTGATGCGCAATTATCAACTGACCTTTTAATAAACCTTTTTGCAACAGACACGCCTTTACATGATGGAGCAGTTCTTGTAAAAGGGAATAAAATAATCTCTGCTGGAGTAATACTTCCTCTCTCAAGACAAGGGATAAGTAGATATGGCACAAGACATTTGGCAGCATTAGGAATTACAGAAAGATTTGACAGATGTATTTGTATTGTTGTTTCTGAAGAGACAGGTACGTTATCATTAGCAAGCCAAGGCAAACTCGAAAGGCCAATAACCAGTAGCAGGTTACAAGAACTTCTTGCAAAATTCATTGGTAATCAAAACTCTATGGGAGCAAATAAAGCATCTTTAAGTAAAAATGTCTCATCCCAAAAGACAGACTTAGGTGATAATATCATCAGTGATATTAATAAAAAAGAGTCAGAAAAATCAGAAATTTTTATTAAAAAAAAGGACTAACCAATGAGTTTAGAAAAAGTAATAGACGATAAAATTAGTGACTTATTAATGAAAATAGATAAGCAAAAATTGCCTAAACATGTAGCAATAATTATGGACGGCAATGGGAGATGGGCGACTAGAAAAGGTTTACCCCGATCATTTGGACATAAACAGGGCGTTGGTGTATTAAAAAAAATTCTTAAAACTGCAAAAAATTTAGGTTGTAAAGTAATTACTGTTTATGCTTTTTCAACTGAGAATTGGACAAGACCAACAAAAGAAGTTGATTTTCTTATAAATCTTTTTAGCGAAGTTTTAAAAAACGAAATTAGAGAGATACATGAAGAATCAACAAAAATAAAATTTATTGGAGATTTAACTCCTTTCCCAAAAAATTTAAAAGAAATAATCTCTAGTTCAGAATCACTTACTAAAAACAACAATAAATTTTTATTCAATGTTTGTGTTAATTACGGAGGTAGACAAGAAATAGTAAAAGTTGCAAAAGAACTAGCATTAAAATCTTCTGCTGGGGAAATAAAACCAAGTGAAATCAATGAAGAATTATTTAATTCAAAGCTATTAACCGGAGATATTAAGGATCCAGAATTACTAATAAGAACTAGTGGCGAAAAAAGGATAAGTAATTTTTTATTATGGCAATTAGCATATTCAGAAATTTATATTTCCGACGTACTTTGGCCAGAGTTCAATGAGCATGAATTTCTTAAAGCGATAATCGACTACCAATCAAGAAATAGACGTTTCGGCGGTATAGAATCATTACCAAATGAATCTTTTGAAGATTCTCAATATTCTACCTAATGAAAAATGGCTAATTCGAATAATCATTTATTAAGAGAAATTAGGTTCAATTGGAATAAAGAGGAGATATTGGAAATACTTAATATGCCTCTTATTGATTTAATGTGGGAATCACAAACTGTTCACAGGAAATTTAACAAATATGACATTCAATTAGCTTCATTGTTCAGCGTAAAAACTGGAGGATGTGAGGAAAATTGTTCATACTGTAGCCAGTCAATTTATAGTGCTAGCGAAATCAAAAGTCATCCACAATTTCAAGTAGAGGAGGTTTTAGCAAGAGCTCAAATAGCAAAAAATGAGGGTGCCGATAGGTTTTGCATGGGTTGGGCGTGGAGAGAAATTAGAGATGGGAAATCTTTTAATGCAATGTTAGAGATGGTTAGCGGTGTAAGAGATTTAGGGATGGAAGCATGCGTTACTGCTGGGATGCTTACAGAAGAACAAGCTTCTAGACTGGCTGATGCAGGTTTAACCGCGTATAACCACAATCTTGATACTAGTCCTGAATATTATAAAAATATTATTACGACTAGAACTTATCAAGACAGACTAGATACTATAAAAAGAGTAAGAAATGCAGGAATAAATGTTTGTTGTGGAGGGATAATAGGCTTGGGTGAAACTAATGGCGATAGAGCATCTCTTTTAGAAGTGCTTTCAAACATGAATCCACACCCTGAAAGTGTTCCTGTAAATTCATTAGTAGCTATTGAAGGAACTGGTTTAGAAGATAATCAGGAAATTGATTCTATTGAAATGATAAGGATGATAGCTACAGCAAGAATTCTTATGCCTAAAAGTAAAATAAGATTAAGTGCAGGGCGAGAGAAGCTTTCAAAAGAAGCTCAAATTTTATGTTTTCAATGTGGTGCAAATTCAATTTTCTATGGAGATGAGTTACTCACAACTTCAAATCCATCTTTTCAATCAGACAGAAAACTTCTTAAAGAGGTTGGAGTATCATTTAACAAAAATTTTGAAACTTGTGAAAAAACAGTATCTACTTTATGAAAGGCAAAAATTATAAAATAGTTTCTCTTTACTCTTTCTTCCCATTTCAAGAAAACTTAATTCTTGATCTAAAAAATAAATTATTAGAAATCGAAAATGAAAAAGATCTTTCAGGTTTATTAATTTTTGCAAGTGAAGGCATTAATGGAACTATTTGTGCTGAGAAAAATGTAATTGATATTGTTATCAATTTAATTAATAAATATGCAGCTAATGGGAATTTGAATATTAAAGTAAACTTTTCAAAAATGAAAGTCTTCAAAAAATTAAAAATAAAAATCAAGAAAGAAATAGTTACCATGGGTGTCCCTGAAATAAACCCTTCTGAAAATAATGGGACCTATATAGACTCAGCTGATTGGAATAGGTTAATAAAAAATCAAAATACAATAGTCATTGATACTAGAAATCATTATGAGGTTTCTATAGGTACATTTAAGAACTCTATAAACCCAAATACTAGAAACTTTAGCGAATTCCCCAAGTGGGTAGATGATCATTTAGATGCCCATTTAGAAAATAAAGAGTCTGCAAATATAGCAATGTTTTGTACCGGAGGAATAAGATGTGAAAAAGCTACTAGTTTGCTAAAAAAGAAAGGTTATAAAAATATTTATCACCTACAAGGGGGCATCCTTCAATACCTTAATGATATACCAAAAGAAAAAAACTTATTTAAAGGTGAATGTTATGTTTTTGATAAAAGAGTTGCTTTAGATCAAGAATTAGAAAAAGGCTCCTACTCGATTTGTCATGCATGTGGGATGCCAGTTTCAATTCAAGATCAAGAAAGAAAAGAATATATAAAGGGTATCCAATGTCATTTCTGCATAGACCAATTCAGTGATGATGATAGGAAAAGGTTTGAAGAAAGACAAAAACAGATCGATAGATTAAAAGTGGAAAATCATAAAATCTATAAGGCTTAATTTTCAAAATAATGAAAGTTGAAAAATTAGAAAAAATCTCAAGTGCAATTGGATTATTAATTAAAATTCAAGTTAGAGAAACTCTAGGATTATGTTTCTTTAGAATCGTTGTAGCAGAACAGAAAGAAAACATCATTAAGATTTGGGCCGAAATGAAAGGTTGGACTTATTTAGATAAACAAGGTATTCAGCTTGATACATTAAGAATCCTTAGTAAAGCTCCTGCTTTTGTTTCGGAATTAATATGGGCAACAACTATGGCTTGGGCAATTGAAAAAAAATCAAGCAACAAAGTAAGACTTTTAGCTATTTTTGATAGCGAAGGATATAGTAAAAAACTTGTAAGATATTTCAAGTTAATAGGATTCAAAATTGTCAAAGAAGTTGGTTCTAGCCCAGTAGATCTTTTATTAAGATTGGTTTGGGGAGGTGCAGGTACACTTATGAACGGGGAATGTATTTCCATATTGAAAAGACTTGAAAAGAAACTCTCTTTAATTGAAGAGAGTTAACCCGCGTGATAACTACTTCTAACTAAAGGGCCAGAAGATACTTTTTTGAATCCTAATTCCTTAGAGAAACGATATAAATATTCAAACTCTGATGGATCCCAATATTTCTTAACTGCCAAATGATTGAATGAGGGTCTTAAATATTGGCCAATTGTAATTTGATCACAATCTATTTTTTTAAGATCATAAATTGTATTTTTTATTTCATCCAATGTTTCCCCAAGTCCTAACATAATGCCTGATTTAGTTTGAATATGAGGAGCAATATCCTTTGACTTTTTGAGTAAACTAAGGGATTTTTTATAATTTGCACCCCTCCTAACTTCTTTTTGCAGTCTTTCAACAGTTTCAAGATTATGATTAAAGCATATTGGATCTTTTTCTAAAATCATCTTCAATCTCTCAGTCTGAAGGTTATTTGTTTCATAAAGATTTTTGCCTCCACCCCATAAATCAGGAGTTAAAACTTCAATTTTAATTGTTGAATCAATTTTTCTAATCTCATCCATTGTAGATATAAATAAATTTGCACCATGATCAGGGAGATCGTCTCTAGCTACAGATGTCAAAACAACATATTTCAAATTTAGAACTTTCACTGCTTCAGCGACTTGAGTACATTCATCAATATTGATAGAACTAGGTCTACCTTTATTTACCTGACAAAAAGCACATGAACGAGAACATATCGATCCACCCAGTAAGAAAGTAGCTGTTCCTGAGGCATAACATTCTGCTCTATTTGGACATCTTGCTTCTTCACAAATAGTATGAATATTTGATTTTTTGATGAGTGTTTGTATTTTTTCGAATTCTGAAGCTTTACTAATAGGAAATTTAATCCAAGAGGGAAGTCTTAAGATTTTTTCTTTTTTGATTAGATTATTGTCTCTCATTGTCTAATTTAGTTTTGTTCTGCCTTCTAAGGCCCTTGCAAGTGTAACTTCATCAACATATTCAAGTTCACTGCCCATTGGGAGACCATATGCAATCCTCGTAACTTTAGTAAAAGGGGCTAACAATTTTCCAATATAAAGACTTGTTGTATCTCCCTCAACACTTGGGGTCAATGCCAATATAATCTCATCAATTTCAGACTTACTAACTCTTTCTACCAAGCTTCTTATTTCTAAGAGTTCGGGGCCAACAGAATCCATTGGGGATATTAAACCACCAATAACATGGTAAACACCTTTAAATTCTCTGGCGCGCTCCAAAGCAAGCAAGTCTTTAGTTTCTGCTACTACACAGATTAGTTTTTGATTTCTTTCAGTATTTCTACAAATCTCGCATTCATCTTCTGAAGTCAAATTGAAACATTTTTTGCAACGACCAACATTACTATGTGCTTCTAACAGAGCCTTTGAAAATTCTCTTATTGTACTTTCAGGTTGTTTTAAAATAAACAGGGCTAATCGTTGCGCTGTTCTTGGACCAATCCCTGGGAATTTCTCAAAATGACCGATTAATTTTGAAAGTGGTTTGGTATAAGTAATCAAAATTAAACTATTTCTAGAGATAATTTAGACGCAAAATTCCGAATTGCCATAATTGTTTGCTTTTAATGTCTTATTATGTTTTTAGTTAGTAATTTCAAACAAAATGAACAATATTAAATTTAACCCTTTCAAATATTTATTTTTGGTTTTTTTGTGCTTAACACTGAGTGCTTGTAGTGGCGGACTAAATGCGGGATTAGAAGCTTATCAAAGTCCAGATGGAAGATATGCCTTTTTGTATCCAACAGGATGGACTAGAGTAAAAGTCGATGGAGGACCTGAAATTATTTATCATGATTTAATAAATAGTAATGAGACCTTAAGTTTGGTTATTTCTGATGTCAATAAAGAGGTTCAATTAGAGCAATTAGGAAGCCCAAGTGAAGTAGGTCAAACATTAATTGATAAAGTCATTGCTCCAGAAGGTTCAGGTAGAGAGGTAAATCTTATAAATGCTAATAAGAGGGAGGCATCCAATCATATTTTCTATGATTTAGAGTATGAATTAAATTTAAATGAACAGGCAAGACATGAATTAGCTACTGTCGTAATTGATAGAGGAACACTTTACACTTTCGCTGTGGGAACAAATGAAGAAAGGTGGAATAAAGTTGATGGTATGTTTAGTAATGTAATTGAATCATTTAACTTCTTAATATAGATTAGGAATTCATACTAGATTCCTACTTGAACATTCCACAAATCAGCATATATTTTGTTCTGATCTAATAGTTTTTCATGTTTCCCGCTTTCAACTATTTTACCTTTATCAATAACTACAATATTATCCGCATTTTTTATAGTACTTAATCTATGAGCTATTACTATAGTTGTTCTTTCTTTTGTGATTTTAGATAACGATTTTTGAATTAAAGCCTCTGTTTCATTATCAACTGAAGCTGTAGCTTCATCTAATATTAATATTGGAGCATCCTTTAAAACAGCTCTCGCCAAGGCAATTCTTTGACGTTGCCCCCCTGAGAGCCTTTGGCCCCTTTCCCCCACTATAGTTTTATAACCATCTGGTAATTGTTCAATAAATTTATGAGCTTCCGCAATCTTTGAAGCTTTAATAATATCTTTAAGACTTGGGTTGATTGAGCCATAAGCAATATTTTCTTGTACACTGCCATGAAATAAATAAGTTTCTTGACTTACTAAAGAGATACACTTTCTTAAATCCCTC
Source organism: uncultured Prochlorococcus sp. (assembly GCA_902618795.1). GTDB lineage: Bacteria > Cyanobacteriota > Cyanobacteriia > PCC-6307 > Cyanobiaceae > Prochlorococcus_A. The sequence goes on along the minus strand of CACNCF010000002.1, from coordinate 75,107 downwards.
AAATTTATTTCTTTAATAGAAACCCCATCCAAGGTTATTGACCCATTATTACTATCGTAAATTCTAAGTAGTAGTTTTATTATTGTACTTTTCCCAGAACCTGTTAAACCAACAATTCCTAATGTTGAGTTATTTTCAATTTTAAAATTTATTTTTTTTAAAGTTAAATCTCGTCCAGGATAATTAAAATTTACATTATTAAAAATAATTTCTCCTTTGATATCTTTAGGTTCAATTTTTATTTTTCCATCTTTTATTTTTATAGGCGTATCTATGAGATCAATTACTCTATCTATTGAAGCCATAGATCTCTGAAAATCATCTAAAACATGCCCCAAAGTAGTTAAAGGCCATAATAGTCTTTGTGTAATAAACACTAAAAAACTATACGTACCTACATCAAGTGTCTTATTCCAAGTTTGGAAACCTCCAATTAATAGAATCGCTATAAAAGCAAATAAAATTGCAAATCTTATAAGAGGGATAAAAGCAGAAGATAATTTTATTGCAGCCTTATTACTTCTTTGATAATCGAGACTTTCTTTATTTAATCTATTTAGTTCCCATTTTTCTTTAGTAAAACTTTTTATGGTTAGAATTCCACTTAAATTATTATTAAGCCTTGATGCCAACAGTCCAGCTTTATTTCTAACATCTCTGTATTTTGGAGCAAGCTTCCTTTGAAATTTAATTGATCCTAAAAATATAATTGGAATAGGAAAGAAAGCAAATAAAGCGATTTTTGGAGCGACAAAAATCATAGTACCCCCAATGATTAAGACTGTTATAAATAATTGAATAATCTGATTAGCCCCTTGGTCTAGAAATCTCTCGAGTTGATTTATATCATCATTCAAAATAGATAATAGCCTTCCAGTATTATCATTTTCAAAAAAATCCATATCTAATTCCTGGATATGCTCATATGCTTTTATTCTTAATTTATGTTGCGATAGCTGAGCTAAATTTCTCCATAAAATCGAATATAAATATTCAAAAGAGGATTCCCCAGACCAAACTATTCCTGAAGCAAATGCAAGAAAAATCAATTGTGCTGGAACTTCTTTTATTCCAAAACCAGCAATCCATGAATTCTGTTCATTAACAACGATATCCACTGCAAGACCAATTATTACAGGAGGAGCTAAATCTAATATTTTATTAATTATGGAACTAAGAAAAGCAAAAAATAATAACCTTCTTTCCTCAATCAGATTTAAATAAAGTCTAATTATTGGATTTTGATTGTTCTTTAACCTCATAAAAATAATAATCAAATTTTTCTATTATGATTTAAATTTTCTTTAGTTTCTAATTTACATTTTGTTTTTGCATCTTGATGACTTGCAGTTTGCATAAATTCTTCGTAGTAACAATCACAAGTTTCATTCGCAATTTCTTCACTATATACCATTTCTGCTTTCATCATCTCCTCTTTGACACTCTGAAGACAAAATAATTTTATGATTGAATTTTGTTTCGTTTGGGCTAAATAATAACTATTAAAGGAGTTGAATAGTAATATCAGATTCACAAAAATAAAGAATTTATATTTGCTAGCTTTCATTCTCTATCACTAGTTTCTGACTTTAATTTTTTTTAATTTATTTTTAGTTTCTCTATGCAGATCTCTGGGTAAATCTACCAAACTGTAATCATTAAAAATCTGTATCTTACCTATGGATCTACCATTTATGTTAGTTGAATTACAGATTGAGGATATAATATTTGCAATTCTAACTCCATCAAATTTACCAAAGTTAAATTTGTAGGTTTCAAAAGAATCATTTTGATAATTATTTCTTCTATTTGAATTTCTCATACGATTATTACTATTTCTATTTGATCTATTTCGATCAGTATTATTTTGTTTATTAATCCAAGAATCATCGTCATTAACAAAAAATGATTTATTACCTATTACTAAATTAATCGCCGCCATTGCAATATTTGAGTCATCCATAGAGTATTTTTCTCTTAAATTATCTAGTACATCAATAATCAAAGCTTTATTTTCTTCATTTTCATCTTTAGCTAAAGAACTCTCATTAACATTATCTATAAGTTTCTCCATCCTTTTTTCATTTATTATTTTATTGCTTGGTATATTAATTTCTTCAATCTTGGTTCTTGTTGAGTTTTCTAAATTTCTTAGAAAATGTTTTTCTCTTTGATTAACAAATAAAATTGCTTCTCCTGATCTGCCTGCCCTTCCAGTCCTTCCAATTCTATGAGTATATGTTTCCTTGTCAAAAGGAAAATCGTAATTAACAACAAGTTTTATCCTCTCAACATCTAATCCTCTAGCTGCGACATCAGTTGCCACAAGGATATTAATAAATCCTTTTTTCAATCTATCTACAGTATTTTCTCTTTGGTTTTGAGGTATATCTCCATTAAGTACTGCCACAGTATGACCTGAATTCTCTAAAGCTTCAGCTATTGAAGTAGTAAGTAGTTTTGTCCTAACAAAAATAATTACTCCCTCGTTATTAAGTTCTAGTATTCTTTTTAAAGCATCTAACTTATGATGCCTTTGTACATATAGAAATTTTTGCGAAATTAATTGAGTTTCTTTTTTGACGCTTTTGATTAATATTTCGGCGGGATCATTTAGATATTTTTTTGCTATATTTCTTATCTCACTAGGCATTGTTGCTGAAAACAATACCATCTGTTTATTTTCCGGTAGTTGATCTATTATCCATTCGATATCTTCAAGAAAACCCATATTTAACATTTCATCTGCCTCATCTAAAACAAGACAATTTATATCTTTAATTTTAAAAGTCCCCTGTCTTATATGATCCATTATTCGGCCTGGGGTCCCAACTACTACATCAACTTTTCTTTTTAATGCGGAAATTTGATTTCGATAGTCAGTACCTCCATATATTGCAACCGTCTTAAAATTACTAGATTCAGAACTATAACTTTTAAAAGATTCTGCCACTTGAGTTGCTAATTCTCTTGTAGGAGTCATAACTAAAACCTTGGCATTTAATTCTTTATTACCTGTAAGTTTTTCTATTAATGGTAATGCAAAAGCTGCAGTCTTTCCTGTTCCTGTTTGTGCTTGGCCTAGTAAATCCCTGCCTAACATAAGTTCGGGAATTGCAGCTTTTTGGATGGGAGTTGGATTTTTATATCCTTTATTAATTAACGAGTTTAAGATCGATTGATTAAACCCAAAATCGAGAAATCCATTCTCATTATCATCTCCTTTCGAGACTTCCAATTGTTGAGATTCAATTTCTTTTTTGTTATCTAAGTTCTTGAACTCTAGTAAAGAAGAATCTTCATTCTTAGACTTTTCCTGGCCACTACCAAGAGAGTTACTATCTTTTTTTAAAGCCATTTTAAATGCCTAATAATCTTCTGATTAGGCATTCAACAAATATCTTAATTGACTTAAATTGTTGATTAGCCTTACAGAGCCGAAGTATTAATCTAACATCTTGGGGTTAAGATATTACTAATTTCTCAAAAAAAAAATTTAATTTAAATAATATATATTTAATGATTTTTTCGCTCTTGTAACAGCAGTATAAAATAACCTTCTTTCAAAATTATCTCCGCAAAAGATATTTTGATTATCTTTTTTTTCTTTTAAAGCATATTGATTTCTTCTATAATTTTTGGACCACAAAATGTTTACTTTTTCAGATTCACTTCCTTGAGATTTATGAATAGTAATGGCTATTGCTGGTACAACATTTTCTAAATTAGATGGATCAATTAATGCGACAATTTCTTCGTTATTATCATTAAATTTTCTAAAAAGATATTTTCTTTTATTTTTTAAACCTATAAGTACTCCGATATCACCATTTGACAATCCAAGTTCATTATTATTTTTTGTACACATGATCGGAACACCCTCTTTAAGAGTTTTAAGGTCATAGGGTTTTTTTTGACCAAAAACAATTTCATTCAAATATTCAACACTCCATATTCCGGAATTTTTTTCGCATAAAATCAAGTAACTTTGCAAATCCAGAAATATCTTATCTACTAAATCTTTTTCATTAAGCAATAAATTATCAATACTCTCATCAAATATATATTTTTTTTTACTTAAATTTGAAGTTGAAATATTTAACTGTTTTAGATGACTTGTAATCGAAAATAATAGATCTTTTGGAATATCTTTTTCTCTACTCTTTGAAATAGTAATTTCTTTTGAATTATTATCTTTTTCTAATTCTTTTATCTTTTTATTAAGTAAAGAAAAATCATTATTAAAAATTAAACTACTAATTAATGCTATATCTCCAATATTTCTATAAGTTTTTTCTAAATTTACTACACAAGATTTAATAGAACTATTATCGGAATATTCAAACAAATAATTCCATATAGAACAGTTATTTACTGGAGACAATTGATTTTTATCTCCAACTAAAATAATTTTACAGTCCTTTGCTAGTAAATTTAAAACTGATTCAATCAAATCAATATTAACCATTGACATTTCATCAATTATGAAAATATCAAGCTCTTTTAGTTTAAATTTCAACTTAAGAGATTTATTTTGAGAATTTAAAATCCATCTATGTAAAGTTTGAAATTCTATTTGGTCTAGAAATTTGCTAAAGGAAATATTTTTTTTATCATTAAGAGCTTCTTTTAAACGAGCTGTAGCTTTACCAGTTGGAGCAGACAACCCAATATTTAAAAAGTTATCAATTTGAAGTAGTTCTAGTATTAACTTTATTATTAAAGTGGTTTTACCCGTACCTGGTCCTCCTTGAAGGAAAACTAAGTTTGAATATTTAAATATATTTTTAATTTGGTCAATTTTATTATCATCTTTATAAATTATTGAGTTCATTAAATTATCGGTATCTATTTTTTTTAGAAATGAATTAATAACTCTTTCTATCTTTTTTGACCACTTTGATAAGGATAATTTTCTATTTACTAATATGAAAGGAGAATGAAGGGAACCAATCAAACCTATATTTTCTAGGACATCTATATGTTTATTGGGCCAGCCATCTTCTAATAATTCAAAGCTTATTAAACTATTATCAACATCAATAATAGTTTCACCATTTTTTTCAAACTCTAATAAAATTCTTATTACATCTTTTACGAAATTTCCATATTTTTTTTCACTAAATTTGAAAATACCTAAGATTAAATTAAATATATGATCGTATTGGAACTTTTCAATATCTGTAGTAGTTTTAATCATTCTAAAAAAGGTTATCTAAATAATTAATTCTTTTTAAAGGTGCTTTACCAATAAAAATACCTGGAGATATATCTTCAGACTTTGATTTTTCAAATAATTCAAAATCTGGCAATCCCTTTAAAAACAAATAAATATATCCTCCTAGATGTTTATGTGGTTGATAATTTTTAAGTCGCCACTTTAATAATCTATGCAATGCTAATAAATAAAGATGTGATTGCAATGGATAATGATGTTTAATCATTTCATTTCTCATGTTTTCATAGTTATAGTTTCTTGGTAAACAATCACTATTATTACTACCAGAAATCAAATTACTTTTCCAATCAATTACCCACCATTTACTATCTTCTAATTTATTTCCTACAGGGAAAACACAATCAATACATCCTGAATGAAAGCCTTTATTCATAATTTGAAGATCATTTATTTTATTTGCATATTCTTCACCAAATTCATATTCCTGATCTAAAAAAAAGCAATTTGATATATCGTTAGAATTAATATTTCTACCTTCATAAGATAGGGTTAAATCATATTTAAGTTCCTTAATTAAGTATTCATTTGGAATATCAACTAGTTTCTTATTTTGTAATTCTCTGCCTAAAGATATATTTATGATTCTTAAAATCGCATCTTTTACTTTAAAAGCTAAAGAAGCATCGATTTGATGAAAGTTCAATTCCTCAATAATTAAATCAATTAATTCTTGATTATTATCGTTTCTAAATTCAAATCTTTCTATTATTTTGTGCAGGCAAGTCCCAGCAATAGTTCCTCTTGGAAATTGACTTAAGGGATTTGGATAAGAAAAATAATTAGGATAAGTCTTTGAATTCTTAAAATTAGAATCTTTGATAATTGATATATTATCTTCATAATCCTTATATTGATTAATGACTGCATCAAGATTTTTATCTTTACGTATCCAAGAAGAATAACTTGAATAAGAAATAAATTGATCAGAATTAAATACATTAGATATTTTTTTATTAACGTTATCGATTTTCCAAAGATTATTATTCAATCGGTTGGTTTGGAACTTAGAAAAAATTTTTTTTATTTTCTCTTTTTCTATTCTGACTTCAAAAGTAGACTTATAAATATTAATATTTTCCAAATTATTAAGTAAATCATTATTTAAAATATTATTTGTATCGCCTAAATCATTAAAAACAATAAGTTTATATTTGCTCCTTGTAAGTGCTACATAAATTAACCTCTCACTCTCTTTAAATAAATCTTCTTCTTCTATTAATTTATATTTTTCAACCTTCGCGTAATTATTAGAAATATTAACGTATATATTTCTATCAATACTTGATTTCCAAAGAGGTCCTTTAATTTTATTTGACTTATTTGAAATAATTGAGAGATATGGACATAGGACTATTTCAAATTCAAGACCCTTACTACTATGAATGGTAGATAGATTTATTCCATTTTGAAGATTATAATCTTTCGTAAAAAAATCTTCTCCAGTAGAAATTCTTAAAATATGATCTAACTGATTTTTATACCAGTTGAAGACTATATTGAGATCAAAATCATTATTTATTAATTCTATTTCAAAAATTTCTGAAAGTTGAAATAAATTTGAATTTAAATCCAAATCTTGAATAATCGAGGATGACTTGTAATTTATAAGTAGTTCATTAACAATGTTTAAAAACCCTTTTTCTCTTAGTTCTTGGGACCAAGTAATGCATTTATTCATTAAAATTTCTAAATTATTACTAATTCCATGATCAAGTAAATCTTCTAATTTTATTTCTATAAACTTTGAAGTAGCAAGCAAATTTATATTTTTTAAAGACCTCGGATTTAATAAACATTCAATGAATAAAAATAGTAGAGAACTTGCTTCTGTATCAAAAATATTTTGTTTGTTTTGAATTTTGCATGGGAGGTTAAACTGATTTAATTTTTTTTTAAAATCTAAGCATTGCGAATTATTTAATGTGAGAATCGCAATTTTATTAATATCAATTTCTTTATTATTTAAAATAAAGTTAACTATGTAATGAGTTACAAGATCTTCTATATCAGTCTCTTTTTTTGAAAATTCTACAATTTCAAATACATCCTTAAATTTAAATTCCGGATTAATATTTTCATTAATTCTTGAGGTTAATCTACTATAGTTTATTTTTGATTTTTCAAGTCCATTCTTATAAAGTTTATTAAGAACATCAATTAACTTTTTTGAGGATCTATAGTTATCTGTAAGACTAAAAACTTCGTTTGCATTAGATCTTGCATCTAAGTAAGTTTCAATATCTCCACCTCTAAATTTGTAAATCGCTTGTTTTGGATCACCTACGCAAAGTAAAAAATGATTTTTTGTATAAAAGAACTTTTTTATTAAATTCCACTGGATAATATCTGTATCTTGGAACTCATCCACTAAAACACATTTAAATCTTTTTTGAATTTTAGATAGAGTACTACTATTACTAATTTCCGAATCTAGAAATGTATTTTCTACAGTCTTTATAAGATCATTGAAGTTAAAAATAGACAAACTTTTCTTTAATTCAATTAATTTTATATAAGCTAATTGGGTAAATATTCGTACAAATTCAGTAAAGAAACCTTCTTTTATTTTATAAATTTTATCTTGTAATAAATTAAATTTAGTAAAATCTAATCTTAGATTATATTTTTTAATTTCTTTAGAAATATTTTCAATATAAAAATATTTAGATAAAAGATCATCCTTAGAAATATCATATATAAAATCAATAACATTTTTAGAATTAAGACTTTTGTTAATCTCTTCAATCCAACAATTTATTTGATCAAACTTGTTATTTCTTGGTTTTGCAGCATATATTTGACTTTTTCCACCACTCTCCTTAATTAATTTTCCTAACTCAATGAGTTGTAAAAATAATTCCTTACCTTTTTTATTCCATTCAAAACAAAAATCGTTCCAATTTAAATAAAAAAATTCATTAAAATAATTATTTAAATCAATAATCTTATATTTATTATTTATTTGAAATTTACAGATATTTTCTTGATCAATATTTTTTAATATTTCTACAAAAAATGACTTATTGATACTACTTCCAAATCTAGAACTTATTTTTTTTTTGTTGACTGCTGAAATAAGCTCTTGATTAAGATTAAGAAAATCATCAATCCACAAATTATCTATTACATCTTTATACAAATTATCAATATTATTCTCTATATATGGATCTTGAGTTAAACCTATTTCAATACTATATTCATCAATAATATTATTACAAAAAGCATGGAACGTAGTTACTTTTAACTTATAGAATTGATTTATAAAATTATCAATTTCGTAAATTATTTTTTCCTTAGATTTATCTTTATCCTTAAAATTTAGATACCAATCCTTAAGAGTATTATCTATCTTACTTTCATTATGACTTTGCAAATATAATTTTAAATTATAAAATCTCGAGAGTATTTTATCTCTTAATTCAGAACAAGTATTTTTTGTAAAACTTAGCAAGAGTATCTCATCTGGTTTAACTTTTTTCTCCAAAACATTTCTTAAAACTATGTGAGCCAAAGTAAAACTTTTACCAGTTCCTGCACTTGCTTCTACTAATTGAAACTTATTATCTAATTTAATTTGATTAATATCCATTTCTTGATTAAATTAAACTTTGACCTCATTTTTATAAAGTAAGTAATTCTTAAATTTATTCATTAAATATTTCTCTTCCAAGGCAATCTTAAATTTAATTATTAAAGTTAAACTTATTGTCAAAAATATATAATAAATAGATAATTTTATTATAAAAACTCCAATAGAAATAAATATTAAAGAATAGTACATAGGATGCCGCGTAAATCGATAAATACCTGAAGTAACTAGATTGCTATTGTTTATAGGTCTTGGGAAAGGGGATAAATTTCTACCTAAGTCTTTAATTGAAAATAAAATTATTATGAAAGCGATTATGATAATTAAAACACCAAGGATATAAGAAAAAGGACTTGCTTGAATTATTTGTTTTTGTGGAATAATTTCCCATTGAAAAAAATGAAGACTAATAATAAAGAACTGTAAAAAAACAAGCATTAGATCATAAGGGTCTTTAAAAAAATTTTTTAACTGAAATTTAGACATTTTTTATTTTTTTAATGCTTTAATTAGAGGACTATATAATCTGTATGATAATTGATCAAAATTATTATTTCCAAGAAAGAAATCTGGTTCTTTTTCATTACCAAAACACATTTTCATTTCGATATTATCTCTTTCTCCTTTAGAAAAATTTTTATTACCAATCCACTTATCTTTAAAAGCTTTTTTTTCATTTTTTGATTTTATTTTTGCTTCTACATATTTATAAGCACTTTCTGGAGGAAGAGGTAAACATTTTTCAGAACAATTTTTAAATATATTTATGTACTCCTCCAAAATTAGATTTGATTCAGTTTTTCCGGGTGATTGAATAATTTGCGATTTATAATTATTTTCTGTTCTAAAAATTACTTTAGTCCTTTTTATATTTCTCTTTAAAGAAGAAATAAAGAGTAATTTTATCCAAGCCTCATTCAAACGACTTAAACTTAACTTCGCATTAATTAATTCAATTACGGTGTCATCAGCGATTAAATATTCTTCTTTATTCGCATTTAACTTAACATAGATTTTATTAATCTTATTATGTTGACTCAAACTTGCAGATAGACTGCTTAATAAGTCTTTGATTTCTTTTTCTTTTGTAAAAATACTATTTTTGGGCATAATAATACCATTTTCAGCCAATTGATCATTAATATTTAATTCATTTAAATCATCAATAATATTATGATTATCAATCTCTACTTGCTGGATTATTTTTGTAATTAGTTGCGACTTTTGCAGATTGCTTACATTCTCCTCGTCTGGATGATGAATAAATAATTCCTTGGGAGAAATATTATTTTTATTAAGCCAATATTTTTGTGGAGTCTTGAACCAGTAAATCAATTCTGATAATTTGTAATTTTTAATATCAAATTTTTTTTCATTCCAATTTATATCTTCTATTAAAGAATAATTACTTTTAACAATCTTAGATTTATCAAGATCAATCATTTTATTTTTATTTAAATTAGAGTCTTTAATTATTAGTTCTCTTTGGCTTTGGTTTAAGAAACTATCAAAAAAAGAAATTAACTCTTTTATAGGAAAAGAAACATCTAATTTTTTATTGTCTTTATCATTTTTTACCCAAGTAACTATAAATTTATCTCTGCAGGCAATTAATAACTCCAGAAATGCATATTTCTCCCTTTCAAAAACAGATGGATCACCCAAATGATATTTGTTTTTTAATAAATTAATGTTTTCACTCTTTGGTAATTTTGGATAATTAACACTATTCATGTCTATTAGGAAGATAACCTTATGTGGAATATGCCTTGAATTCTCAATATCACTTACTAGGATCTTGTTGCCTCGTGATTTACTTTGATATTTAACTTTATTTATGCAAGAAATTAATATTTCTCTAAAAACTTTTAACAAGATAAGATCATCAGGTATTAAAGGTATTGCGAGATTATCAAGGTTTCTATTTATTTCACTTATTTCTAAATTGAAATTTGCATTGGAATCAGCAATACTTTTTAATATAAACTTTATCTTTTTAACCCAATTCGAGTAAGAAAAAGATCCCCTTATCAAATTAATATATTTTTTTATATGAATTAATATTTTAACCCATTTATTCAAATTCAAACTTATATTTTTATAGCTAAATGGTTTTAAATTAAAAGTACTTAAATTTACTTCTTTATCATAGATTAAGCCTAAAGTAATTCTATTTATGCACCAATCTAGAGTATTTTTCTCTTCACCTAATCTTTCTTTGTCATCTAATCCCCAATGAAACCCAGCTTGGGTAAGTAGGAAAATAATTTCATCCTTCTCAGTAAGATTAAAATCAAAAATGTTCTGAGTAACTTTTTTTGAAAGAATATAATCTATTTTTTCAAGTGTAAATTTTTCACTTGCTATTTCAGTGATGTCAATTAGAAATTCATAAATGCCTGAAGAGTCATGATTATCCTCATCAATAAAAAAATAAGGTATCTTTTCACCATTAATTAACTCATTATTAAAGATGTACCTTAGATAAGGTTTAATTAAATTGGATTTTGGAGATAAAACAGCAATATCACTATATTTAATATTCTCGCAAGAATTTATTATTTCTATAATTTTATTTCTTAAATATTCAAATTGACTATTCTGATTAAAATGCTCACAAAGTAATATTGAATCATCCCTTTCACTTACTATAAAATCAACGCTATTATTATCAATTAGTCTTTTTTGTATTTGATTAAGAAGAGGAATATCTTTCTTATTATGAAAATTAGTTGTTGGATCGAGATAAATAAGATTATTTTTTAAATTTATACCTTCTTTAAAAATATTTTCATCAATTAATTTCTGAAAGTTTGCTCCAAATTTAACAAATATTTTCTCTATATTTGTATTATTTAAATTCAATTTACTTTCATTATTATCAAATTCCAACTCTCCTTCAAGACAATTTATTCTATTCCATAAATCTTCTCCAGGAGATAATAAATACAAATTTACCTTAATAAATTTTGAAAGTTCTGAATAAAAATTAATATGTAGTTTAGATAAGTTATTATCTGAAAAAATATAAATTTGATTTGGTACTTGAAATTGAACTTTTTTAATTTTTCTTAAATTCTTTATTACTTCAATCATGTATAAGCATGATGGCTTCTCAGATATCTTTCCCTCTAATAATTTATATAAAATAGGTTGCCAAAATTGATCTGAGTTTAAATTCTTAAATAGATTAGATGAATTAATTTCATATCTATTCCATTGAGCAATCATTTCAGGTCTAAAAATCAGATAATCAATAAAATTATTCGTGATCTTTTTTGTGAGATTATATATGTCTCCATCAATTGTCTTTTTATTATCCAAATATTTATTAATCCAATTTCTAAGCGGAAATGATTCTTTAAAGCTATTTAATTCTTCCAAGGAATCAATAATACCCCATTTAATTGACTCAAAATTCCATGCGCTCATATCAATTGCAGGGAAAAAATTTGTCAATAAAGATTCTGTATAAGTTGATATTGTCTTTAATTCATAAAGAGCACTTATTTTGTTTTTTATAGTTATTTGTTCACGTAACCAATTCCCCAAAAAGTAATTGGGGACTACTATTTCTAATTTCTCATTTATAGGCGGAGGACATATTTTTAATTCCTTTGCTAACAGCTCACTAATTACTTCAATTTTATTTGACTTATAAATGTTGAGCAATTTACTAGTTTGTTATGTTACTCAACTTTAAATGGATCTATTATTTCTGCATTAGGACATTCGAATTCCCCCACAGCAACAAACTCTAAACGAAGCTTTAAGAAAGTTACAAATTTTTTATCAGTAGATAAAACAACTGCTGGGGTAGATGGAATTTTTGCTTTTAAATCAGCAAATTGGGTCGTTTGTAAAAATGATGGATTTTTTAAGAGCCAAAAATCTATTTCTTTATTATTTTCTTTATAGTTCCTCATTCTCTCTTTCAAAATTTCATCAAGTGGTTCTTCAACTGTTAAAAACTTTTCACTTGCCGCAACGAAAAAGTATGTTGTCATTTTGAAATTTAATTTGATTTGATAAGGGACTTCATTTCACGTACAGACTTTTCTAATCCTATCGCTAAAGCCCTTGCAACAATACTATGACCTATGTTCAACTCGTTCATATTGTTAATTGATGCAATTTTTTTTACATTATTGTAGTTCAGGCCATGACCAGCATTAACAACTAATCCAAGGTCATTTGCTAAATGTGTAGACTCTATAATCCTTTGGAGCTCTTTATATTGTTCAGATCCCGATAGTTCAGCATATTTTCCAGTATGTAATTCTATAAAATCAAAGCCTATTTCTTTGGAATAATTTATCTGTTCACCAAGAGGATCAATAAATGCGCTTACTTCTATATTTGAATCCTTTAAATTCCCAACAGCCTTCTTAAAATATTGTACATTGCTTTTTAAATCCAATCCGCCTTCAGTAGTAACTTCCTCTCTTTTCTCAGGTACAAGTGTTACATAATCGGGAAGAATTTTTTTAGCCATTACTAACATTTCTTCAGTAGCAGCCATCTCTAAATTGAGTTTTGTTTTTATAGTCTCTTTCAGAAGGAATACGTCCCTATCTTGTATATGTCTTCTATCTTCTCTGAGATGCACCGTTATGGAGTCTGCCCCTCCTAATTCAGCTAAAAAAGCAAATTGCACAGGGTCAGGCTCGACAGTTTTCCTTGCTTGCCTTACATTTGCAATATGATCAATGTTTACTCCTAAAGTAGCCATAATTTTGAAAATCTTAGTTTCTAGACAATCTAGTAACCGCCCAATAATAGCTAATAAAAAAAGGCAAACACTTAAATTATTAATATATAGTAAATAGAACTTGAAGAAGAATTCCTTAAATATTTGGCATAAAATCAACCCTGTATTGGGATTTATTGCAATGTTCGTTACTCAGGACGTTGTTTTGAGATTCTTTTTTAGAAAAAAGAAAATATTAAAAAATGGTTTTTCGATTCCCATAAATACCTCTATCATTCTAGCTCCAACTCACAGATCAAGATGGGACGGCTTAATACTCACAATGGCGATGGGTAGAAGGGTAACAAAAAAGGATTGTAGATTTATGGTTACTAAATCCGAAATGAGAGGAATACAAGGTTGGTTTTTAAAAAGACTTGGATGTTTTTCAATAAATCAATTATCGCCATCTCTTTCAGCTTTAAAATATGCAATTGATCTCATAGAAAAAGGAGAACAGCTAGTTGTTTTCCCCGAAGGAAAGATTAATAGATATGGAAAAAAATTAGTTCTCAAAGAAGGACTATATAGATTAGCTAGATTAGCCAGCAAAAAAACAACTTCTATTACTATTATTCCAATTGGAATTGCTTACAGCAAAATACCTCCGAACTTTAGGAGCGAATTTTGTTTATCCTTTGGAAAACCAATACCAATTAATAATTACTCAAACTTTACTATCAAGGACTTTAATAAATTTCTAAATGAAAAAATGACCCAAGAGGAAGAAAAAGCATTAAAAAATATAGGTAGATGAATCTGCAATAAGTTACTATGTGTTTTAATAATTGAAAAAGAAAATGAAATTCTTAAAATTAATCCCAATTTTATTTATATTTTTTGGAAATTTTACTTACACAAATAAAGTTCATGCAGAAATAAAGAATCCAAAAGACTTCAGAGTACTCTCAAATGAGAGTAAAAAGCTCTCCATCTCAAACGTTGAATATTTTTTAATAGAAGGTGATAAGTATATTAAAAACGGGGATTTTGAAAAAGCTAAGGATTTTTATTTAGATGCTAGAAAATTAGCAAAGCAACTTGCGTCTTTTTATTCTGATTTAAATTCATCGTTCAAAGGGATTGATGCGAGAATACCAAATGAAATGCAACGGAAAGGAAAGCAAACATTACAAATTTTGGCAGAATCAAATGAGAGATTAGCTTCTTTATATATAAAAACTGAAAAGCCTGAGGTTGCAGTACCCCTACTTGTTGAAACAATTAGAATAATGTCACCTAATAGCCCTGAAGGTAAAGAAGCTTATGAAAGTTTGTTCCAACTAGGATTTGTTGAGACAAAATACAAAGGTTAATTAAAATTTACTATGATTACTAAAACAGAAGTTATTAAATTAATCACTAAAAAAATCCCAAGTTCCCAAGTTTTTGTTGAAAACCTTAAGGGAAATGATCATTTGCAAGTAACTGTAATTGCATCTGAATTCAATGGATTATCATTAGTTAAACAACACCAGCTAGTATATTCGGCTTTGAAAGAAGAATTAGCTTCAGAGGCTATCCATGCACTGGCATTAAAAACAGAAACTCCAAATTAAATTATGGACAACATAACAAAGGATAAAATACAAAAACTGATTGAATCCAATCCAGTGATGGTTTTCATGAAAGGGACAAAATTAATGCCTCAATGCGGTTTCTCCAATAATGTAGTTCAAATACTAAATTCTTTAGGGGTAGAATATGGGACCTTTGATGTTTTAAGTGATTTTGCTGTTAGAGAGGGTATCAAAGAATATTCAGATTGGCCAACAATTCCCCAAGTTTACTTAAAAGGAGAATTTCTTGGTGGATCAGATATCCTAATTGAGATGTACAACTCTGGATCCCTTAAAGAAAAAATAGAAATAGAATTAGCGTCTTAAGACAATTAGTGAGTATAAATACTGTATTGATTAATAAAAATTAATATTTTAAATCCTTTTTTTATCAAAAAAACCTTTATTTCCATCTCCATCTGGATCAATAAAACTTGACGGATCTAAAATCCATCTTTCAATTAATCTTTCTAATTTCTCTTGATCCTTTTGCTCTAAACTACTGCAATTCCTCAATGCTTGGAGATATCCATCACTATATAATTTAAGATCAGATGGCGTATGAAAACGAGTAACTAAGTCCTGGCAACTATCGCAAATTGACTGAAAGTGGCGAATTGCTTTGGGGTTTTCAAATGATGTCATAATTCGATAAATTCTGATTTTTATTTTGCATTTGTTATACCTTATTAAGGACGATCAAAAATTGCCTGGCCAAACAGTAATTAAGAATGCAATCAACTGAGCAAATCTTAGCTTCAACTCCTGGCAGTTCACAATTGCCTACGAACTCTCAAACCCCCTCAAGAGTTCTAGTTGTTGAACCTCACCCCACACTTAGAACAGTACTTGTGCAAAGGCTTCGCCAAGATGGCCATTTAGCTGCAGCAGTTGGTACAGCTGCAGAAGCTATTGACTTATGCAGAGAACAATCACCTGACTTATTAGTAAGCGCAGAAATCCTCGAGCAGAATACTGCAATGAGACTAGCTCAACAACTGGGGTCTTCAGTCATAGTCTTAACGGCAAGATCGGGCGTTGAAGCATTAGTAAATCTATTAGATGAAGGGGCAGATGATGTTCTCAGAAAACCTTTTGGACTTGAAGAGCTTGCGGCACGATGCAGAACACTCCTAAAAAGGGGAAGGATAGGATTACAAGAAAAAGTTGAGGTTGGACCTTTAGAGGTTCACCTTCTTTTAAGACAAGTTACTCTAAGCGAGAAGCCCGTAGAATTAAGCCCTAGGGAGTTTGCATTGCTTTGCGCTCTTTTGATGCCACCAGGAATGGTAAGAAGTCGTCAAGAGCTCTTAAGGATGGCCTGGCCGCCCTTCAGTGGTGGGCCTAGGTCTGTAGATACTCAGGTATTAACTTTGCGAAGAAAATTAGAACAGGCTGGCTTGGGAGAAGGTGGGGGAATAACCACTGTTAGACAACAAGGTTATAGATTCAGTATCGATAATATTTAACTTAGAAAAGAAAAAAGTTCACCAATAATCATTAAAACTGATATTAATGTCAGTAATTTATATGTCCATAGAGGTGATATATAAGATATTTCATTAATAGAAATCCCAGTATTACAGGAAACAATTAATAAAAATTTTTCAAAGTTTTCCACTCTTTGTGGGACAAGAAAATTATCACCTTTAAAAGTATTAAAGTAATAAACTTTACTACCCTGACTGGTTGGCAAAGATTTGATTAATTTAATATCTTTCCAAGAAATCTCCCAATTTTTTTTTCCTAAGAATTTAGAAATAAAGCTACTTTTATATGAAATTTTATTACTGCAAGTTTCTACATAATCACTAGTGATATTGATTATCAAATAAAGACCTAAGGCAAAAATTATAATAGAGGGGATTCTTAATTTTTCGATTGAAAAAAATGGTAAAGGAATTGTAAGCGCTAAATAAAGAGAAATTAACGAACTTTTAACAAAAAAAAGAGTTTTAAATTTTTCTATCATTTCAGAAGGGTCCTTTTAATCGGGCAATTTAAAACTGTTTATGTTTAACTTTGCACCTATTTTGTGAGCGCATGCGTATCCACTAAAAGCAACTGCATTTAGGCCTTGCCCAGGGAAGCATGAATCCCCTACACAATAAAGGTTTTTAATTTTTGTAGTGTTGAAAGGCATTGGCAAAAGTCCAAGCAACTTTTTACTGGGAATTGGCCCATAACTACCTTCATATCTTCCAAGAAACTTTTTGTGAGTTTTGGGAGTACCAATTTCTTTATGATCAATATTTTGTTCAAGATTAGGAAGAATAGTTGATATTTTTTCTACAAGAAAAGAAAAATATCTCTCTTTCTTTTCCAAATATTCTTTCCTGGATAGGCCTTCCCATTCATTCATAGATGAAGGAGTAAATGCATGTACTATATGTTTACCTTCTGGAGCCAAAGAAGGGTCAAGCAAAGTTGGTATAGAAACAAAAATAACTCCCTTTTCGCTTTCTAATTCATCCCAATTTTCAACGATTATATGATGACAATTAAAATTATCTGATATTAGATTTTTTTCTACTCCAAGGTGAATCGAAACAAAAGAAGGTGAGGGTTTATAAGTTTCTGACCACTTATATTCACTTTTTGGCACGTTTTTACTTGAAATTAATCCTTTAGTATTATTTTTTAATCCAAATGTATCCCATCTGGTGGAGTTGGATACAATAATATTTGAATATATCTCTTCCCCATTTGAGAGCTTAACTCCTACCGCTTTCTCATCCTTTAAGAGGATTTCAGTCACATTTGCCTTATATCTAACTTTTCCTCCTAATTTTTCAATCCCAGAAACAAACTTCTCTGCTATCGTTCCAACTCCTCCTTTTGGATAATTTATTCCACCAGCATGCCTATCTGTAAATACCATTCCTGCATTAATCATTGGGGTTTTTAGAGCTGGCATTACAGACCAACAAAAACATTCGATATCGATAAATTTTAAAAGATCAGGATCTTTTATAAACTTTCTCGCAACATCTCCTGCATTTGCAGGTAACCATCTAGCTAACCCTAAACAGGATAATGGAGATTTAAAGAAAACTTTAAAAAGATAACTTGGATCCTCTATTGACAAAAGAGGCATTGAATCTAAACATTTAAATACGCTTGTACAAGTATCATAGAATTTCTTGATACCTTTTTTTTCCTTTGGGAAACTAGCTGATAATTTGCTTATAAATTGCTCATAATTTTTATCTACAGAAATATTAAAGTTATGTGGTAAGTGATATTCCAGTTGAACAGGATCGGGAATAGTTTCGCATTTTTCATTCACATCGTTCAAAGCACGAGTTAATAAATTGGTATAACCTTTCTCTCCAAATCCAAAAATCATTGAAGCCCCTACGTCAAAGGTATAGCCTTTTCTCTTAAAAGAGCCTCCACTCCCGCCTGGAATAATATATTTTTCAAGAACTAATACTTGAACTCCTTTCGCCGCTAATTGTGAAGCAGTTACTAACCCTCCTATTCCTGAGCCAATAATAATTGCATCGAACTTTTCCTTATTTAATTCCATTTTTTTGGTCCTTGATAATTAATCTTAGTAAATTTTGCTGAGTAAGTGGTCTTTATCAAAACAAGAATCTAGTTTATTTTTAAAGTCATTCAAAGCTTCTGTAGATCTTACTTGATAAGCTTTGTACCTTAATCTTTTATCTTTTATTCTTTTAGTTAATTCAGGAACTAAACCAAATGAAGCAGGCATTGGTTGGAATTTATTCTTTTTCTGATTAGATAATATTTGATTTTTGTTACTGATAAAATTCATTAGAGAACCAATCATTGATTGATCAGGAAAACATACTGGTTTTTTACCCTTTGCTAATAAGGATGCATTTATTCCTGCAAGCAAGCCCCCTGCTGCTGCTGCTGCATAACCTTCTGTCCCCGTTATTTGACCCGCAGCAAAAAGATTTTCCCTTTTCATAAATTGCAGTGTCGGTAAAAGTAATTTTGGAGATTCTAGAAAAGTATTTCTATGCATTACTCCAAAGCGTACAAACTCAGCCTTTTCCAAACCAGGAATCATCCTAAATATTCTTTTTTGCTCAGACCATTTGAGGTTAGTTTGAAAACCTACCATATTTAATAATTTTCCTTCTAAATCTTCTTTCCTTAATTGGACAATTGCATGAGGTCGCTTTTTCAATCTATTTTCCCTATCAAATAAATCTCCCCATTTTGGATTCCACAACCCAATAGATTTCAATGGTCCATATCTCATTGTATCGACACCTCTTCTAGCAATTTCTTCTATTGGTAAGCAAGCTTCAAAGAAATTAGCTGACTCTTTCTCAAAGTCTTTTAAATTAGCTTGTTCACCTTCTATTAGCTCATTTCTGAAATGGATGTAATCATTTTTATCCATAGGGCAATTAAGATATGCCGGATCTCCTTTGTCGTACCTGCTAGCTTTAAATACAATGTCTTGATCAATAGTATCTCCATAAATAATAGGACTAGCGGCATCAAAAAAATGACATGCATCTATACCTGTAAAAGCTTGAATTTTAAATGACAAATCATCGGCAGTTAGTGGACCAGTTGCGATGATCGTAATGTTTTCTTTGCTTGGGAGATCTAATTGTTCAAATCTCTTAATTTCAATTAATGGATGATTAGATAAAGCTTCAGTTAAAGCAATACTAAATTTAGATCTATCAACAGCCAAAGCGCCTCCGGCTGGTACAGCAAATTTGTCTGCTGTTTGAACTATCAATGATTTAAAAATTCTAAGTTCTTTTTGCAATAAACCTGAAGCTCTATCAGGACTTAAAGCTCCAAAACTATTACTACAAACCAATTCTCCAAATTCACCAGTATGGTGAGCTGGAGTTGATTTAATCGGTCTCATTTCAACTAATTTAACTGGTAGGCCGGAATTAGCCACTTGCCAAGCCGCTTCAGATCCTGCGAGACCAGCTCCAATAACTATTACTTCTTTATCTATCAAACTGGATTAATCCTTGCCCAAAAAGTCTCTATTGAATTGCTCTCTTGCTGGTTTTTGTATATTGAATATAACCCAAGCTAAAGCAGCGATAATTGGTGCGAAAACTACGATTGTTCTTAGCATTTTAGAAATCCTATTACTTATTAAATTATTTTAACTTTTAACAGTAAATTTAGAGAGAAATTTTAATTTTTTATTTCATAAGTTAAGAATTGTTTTTCTATTGTTCAACTTGAGATAAAAAGTTGTTTTTTTTACCTTAAAAAGGGATAATTTCATATGTACTCGATTTTACAAAATGGGTCGCTAGCTCAGCGGTAGAGCATCCGGCTTTTAACCGGCTGGTCCTGAGTTCGAATCTCAGGCGACCCACATTTTTTAATTGAGTTCATCTCCCTAAAAGTGAAAGGCAATAGTTCCAAATTTCGGATATTTCTTAACCGTGCATTCTTATATTATTTTACGATTTCAAGTTAAGTTTCAAGCAAATACTCACTTAAATAAATCTAAGATAATCATCAGGGCTATCAGAATATAAGCAGTTTTTGAATCTCATTAGATGAAATAATACTACTTATTTTATTTAAAACCCTAATTAAATTGACTTGAATTATCTGAAATTTTTTCTTTTAAACACTTACTTTCAAATAAATTTAACACACTTTTGTAACAATACTGAAAAATCAAGGCGTAATCACCACTAAATGATCAAATTTCGCAAAAAAACTAAAAATTACTTTACAAAGCTTCATAATTCCTGTTACACTAATTTACATACAATTCTTTTTTTATCATGACTCCTGAAGCAGAACGTTTTAATGGTTGGGCAGCAATGTTAGGTTTCGTTGCAGCAGTTGGTGCATATGTAACTACTGGTCAAATCATTCCTGGTTGGTTTTAAATTTTATTTACTCAGAATTTTAAAACCTATGTATTAGCATCAATTTTTTTGATGTAATATAACCCATAATAAACACATTTAAATCATCCTCAACATAATTGAAATCAGGATTTATAACTGCTTTTTCATTTTGTTTGAGGATTTTTTTAGTTTCATTAAACTTGTTTCATTCTCAAAAGTAATAACAAGTAGCTGAAAGAATTAACCAAAGACTTTCCTAAAAGGTTTTTGGCGATAATTATAAATTACGATTTATATGGATGCATAGTTCTAGGCTTACTTAAAACATTATCTAAAATCGAAGTTTTTATAAATTTAATAATTCATAGTTTCTTTTTATCTATATTATCCAAACATGTAGAACATAATAAGTGACCTTTTTTAATCCAAAATGTTTTAGTTGATCTTTCTATATCCTTTCTACATATTAAACATTTAAAAATTGGAGACATTCAAATCATCATTAAGGTTAAGAGTTTGCCTTCTAAATTTTAAACTAGAAGCGTACTCAAACTCATAATAATAAAAATTAATTTGAAGAACATTTCTATTTAGAATCTTTTTGTTTGAATAAGAAAAAATTAATTTTATAAAAATTCTCAAAAAAAAAGATCTGCTATAAAGCAGATCTTTCTTTGTGTGTAGTTTTTTCTAATTAAATAATTAGAAAGAGAATGAAGTTTTAACAGCTATTCCTGTTAAATCTTCAGCAGATGTCTCCTGAATGAAGATACCAGGTGTGATAGTCATAGCATCATTTACTGGATAAGAGTAAGACGCTTCATATACAAGATACTCTGTCGCATTGTCAGCATAAAGTGCATCAGTTGCTGCAGCAATGTTTACTGAACCAGGGCCAACTTCTGGGAAAGATAGACCAACGAAGTATCCAGATTTCTCAGTAGTTCCGTCATCTGAAGTTTCGAAACCAACACTTAGGCTTGCTAAATCAAAGGTGTAGTAACCGTTAGCACCCCAGTATGTTGTTGAATCAGTGCCTGATCCCATATCATCAGATACGTATGCAAGAGCTACTCCGTAACTGTCTGCTGAATAAGCAGCATTAAGACCGAATGCATCAGCATTATCTCCTAAGATTTCACTTTGTGCAGATGTTATTCCACCAGCCATAGAGAATCCAGAATCAAATGCATAACTTACTGCTGCAGTAACACCTTTACCGCCTGCACCCATAGAGTTACCAGTACCACAATCGTCTGGTGTCATATCAGTGAATGAACTGTAAGTACAAGCTCCTGTAAATGCTGTACTTAGGTCAGTTGAATCACCAACAATCGCTGTTGCTCCACCAAGAGGGAATGAATAAGTAACACCATCAACAACTAAGCTGGTTCCTGTGTCGAAACCCATTTTTCCACCCATAGTTGATGCTGTTGCACTACCGTTATCAATAGCTATATCAAGTGAATCTTCACCTGTGAAACTTGTTGATAAACCGATGTTGAATTGGAAGTCGAAACTTGTTGATTCGTTAGAATCATCTCCAGTGTCTCCAGCGCCATCAACTTGACCTATAACAGTGTCAACGCTGAATGATGCAGTAGTTGTTTCTGAAAACCCTCCATCATAGCTACTACTTTCAACTAAACCTTCTCCACCAGCAAGTAAAGGCGTATGATTTGGTTCATCATTAGTAAAAGCATTAGCGAGGTCAATATGCTCTAGATTAGAGTATTTTGAGATATCATTTAAGCTTGCCTCGCCAGCAAAAGTAGAAAATGGAGCTAACAGCCCAATAGTTGCTGGAGCTACTAACAAGCTTTTAAAAAGCTTCATAAAAATTCCTCACACAATTTAAATTATTTTAAAAGTAATCTATTTGCCAAGAAATGACAACCTCCAGTAGACAAAATTCGAGCCGGCTATTGCTAAAACACTCTCTTCATTATGAAATCTTTTCTCCAAGAATTTTATTTGTTTTAATAATTTCAATTGCAGGTTCTAAAAGTTCCTTATATTCTTTCCAAATCCCTATAGAAGAAGAATAAAATTTCTTTCTTATTTGAGCGCTACTAGCGGTGTATACATTTCTTTTGTTTTGATGGGGAGAAAGATATTTTTCGTTCCAATCCCAATCAAGCCAATTTATTATCCCAGGTATAACATTATTAGGATTTTCAATTAAGTCTTCATAGTAATAATCATAAATATTTTCACCATATTTGATTTTATATCCTTCCATAGTTTCAAAATAGTGCAGATATAAGTTAGAAATATCAGTCAAAGAGAAAGAGAAAGACTGATTTAAGAAGTTTGCTCTGTATATGGATAAAATATTATCAAGAGGGTTTCTTATGCAATTTATTATTTTTGCTTTAGGGAAAAAATTAGAAATAACAGCACAGTACATATAATTAAACAAACTTTTGTCGGTGTAAATGGTAGAAGATTGAAATTGATTTATAACTTTTTTTTCGTATAAGTCATAAACATCCTCAAAATCTTGAGCTTCCTTGGTGGATTCCTCTAAGAAGTTAACCTCACCCATATCAGTTACTTCAGGATTTAAACTCAATATGTTTTCCAGTAAGGTGCTACCTGACCTTGGCATTCCAACAATAAAAATATAACTAGAAGAATTCTTTAAATATTTATTTTTTGATTTTTTTATTTTTAGTGATCTATAAAATTCGGTATGTTTTATCTTCAGACTTAAGTCAGATTTTTTATACTTCAAGCTTTCGTCATTGGCAATTTTAAGATATTTTGCACTTTCTTTAAATTTTTCTTCTTTATGCAGCAAATTTGAGATTGCAAAAGCTGCGTAAATTTTTGAGTTTGGATTGAGATTCTCAAGTTTTGTATTTAGTAAAAAATTTAATTCATTTTTATGATTTTTAAAATCATAAATCCCAGATAATTCATAGAAACTATTAAAATCGAATTTATTTCTTGAAATGATGAATAAGTTAGTCTCAATAGCGAGTTCAAGCTGCCCTGAATTTCTATAGAAACTTGCTAAATTTTTGTAAAAAGGCATGAAATTAGGCGATACATTTATTCCCTTTTTTAGTATTTGTATACTTTTACTTAATTGATTCATATCGTTATAAACAATACTCAGATTTAGATACGCCAATTCAAATCCTGCATATTTTTTGATTAATTTTAAAAGAAGAATTTCTGCTTTTTCAAAGTTCCTTTTTTTTAAGAATGCATTTGCAAGTAGAATATTTATCCTTATTTCTTTGTTATTATCCTTCTTAATTCTATTTTTATTATTTAAATCCTCTAAGATGTATATGGCTTCATCAATATTGAATTTTTTGATATAAATCTCAGACTTTAAAAGTTTATAAATATCATTATTTATAGATAATTTTATAGCTTTATCTATATAAACTAATGCATTATCAAAGTTTCTCAAAGCAAAGAACAAAAGAGAAAAATTATAAAGTAAATCTCCATGATTAGGATCAATTTTTATTGCCTTTCGGAGTACTCCTTCTGCATCTTTGAATTTATTCTCAATTTTTAATATCTCGGCTAATAAAATATAAGGTTTAATTGATGATGGAAATTTATTAATTAAATTGAGAAATACTCTTTTTGCTAAATTAAAATTTTTTAAATCTCTACAAAACAAACCATAAGCATATAGTAAATCAAAAGAATCATTATTTGATTTTAATAACACTTGAAATATCTGATTTGCCTCTAAAGGATTTCCTGCTTTTTGTTTTATTTTCGCTTCTTCAATTTTTTTTAATAAATCAATTTTTTTCAATATATTTAATTTATTTTCTTTTCATTATAGTTTCCAAAAGTATTAAATAAAAAAGTTAATTAATTTTATAAAAATTCTCAAAAAAAAAGATCTGCTATAAAGCAGATCTTTCTTTGTGTGTAGTTTTTTCTAATTAAATAATTAGAAAGAGAATGAAGTTTTAACAGCTATTCCTGTTAAATCTTCAGCAGATGTCTCCTGAATGAAGATACCAGGTGTGATAGTCATAGCATCATTTACTGGATAAGAGTAAGACGCTTCATATACAAGATACTCTGTCGCATTGTCAGCATAAAGTGCATCAGTTGCTGCAGCAATGTTTACTGAACCAGGGCCAACTTCTGGGAAAGATAGACCAACGAAGTATCCAGATTTCTCAGTAGTTCCGTCATCTGAAGTTTCGAAACCAACACTTAGGCTTGCTAAATCAAAGGTGTAGTAACCGTTAGCACCCCAGTATGTTGTTGAATCAGTGCCTGATCCCATATCATCAGATACGTATGCAAGAGCTACTCCGTAACTGTCTGCTGAATAAGCAGCATTAAGACCGAATGCATCAGCATTATCTCCTAAGATTTCACTTTGTGCAGATGTTATTCCACCAGCCATAGAGAATCCAGAATCAAATGCATAACTTACTGCTGCAGTAACACCTTTACCGCCTGCACCCATAGAGTTACCAGTACCACAATCGTCTGGTGTCATATCAGTGAATGAACTGTAAGTACAAGCTCCTGTAAATGCTGTACTTAGGTCAGTTGAATCACCAACAATCGCTGTTGCTCCACCAAGAGGGAATGAATAAGTAACACCATCAACAACTAAGCTGGTTCCTGTGTCGAAACCCATTTTTCCACCCATAGTTGATGCTGTTGCACTACCGTTATCAATAGCTATATCAAGTGAATCTTCACCTGTGAAACTTGTTGATAAACCGATGTTGAATTGGAAGTCGAAACTTGTTGATTCGTTAGAATCATCTCCAGTGTCTCCAGCGCCATCAACTTGACCTATAACAGTGTCAACGCTGAATGATGCAGTAGTTGTTTCTGAGAAACTACCAGCTTCAAAATTGTTTAGTCTAGCCTCTAAACCGTCTACACGGCTATTTGTAACTGCAATTTCTTCTGCAGCATTGAAGTCATTAATAGTGACTTCATTTGCAGTAGCTGACAAAGGCGCTAGCAAGCCTAATGTCGCTGGTGCTACTAGCAAGCTTTTAAAAAGCTTCATAAATTTCCTCACACGAAATTTAAAGTACACCTCAAGATAGTGTATTTAGGCATACAAAATCAAGTATTAATGGCTACACTTTTGAATAATTTGTGCCACTTTCTAAACCTATACAGTCTTTTAATTAATTATTTGTATATTTAATTTGTATTTTTATTTAAATTATTGATTTCGAAATTTATATTTTTTTGGAAATTTTGAAAGAAACTTTTTCTGTTTTGTATTTTTTCTTCTTTTTATTGTCAACTGCATCAACATACCATCCAGAGGCTAACCTAGTGTCAATTTCCTCATAGCTTTCTTTTTGATTTAATTTATTTAGAGATTTCTTTTTATAATCCATAGAATCTATTAATTATTTTACTTAGATAAAAAAAATATAGCATTTAAATATAATTTGAGCAGTAGATTAATTTGGATGAATGTTTTTATTAAGATTTTGAAAATTATTTTCTTTTAACTTTTACCTTACTGAAATCTTTAGAAAAAAGAAAAAAAAACTTTTATTTCCCTCCAAAAAAAAAATAACTAGTTATATTTTTTAAAAATTCAAACCTGAGGAGCACAAGGTCAAATGACTCATCTTAATATTTTTGTGAATTCTATGCCAAGAGATCTATTAGAATTCGTCTTTTTTCTTGCAGTCGGTTTCACTGCTGGATCAGTTGGAATAATATAAGAATCTTTAGCCAAATTTTTTAAATTTACATTAAAATTTAACCCTAACATTTTTTTTAATTGTTTACTAAAACAATTGGCTAAATTCTCTTAATCCCTTGCTTACTTTAATTTCCAAAGTGAAACAATGACTTAACAGAAAATTAAAGTTTTAACCTACCCTGAAGTTCTTTTAATCCAACAACTGTTATTAAATTTTTATTTTTTTCTTTTGATCTTGTAGCAAACTCGAGACATAACATTGGTAGCAGGGGTGCCTTATCAATAAAGTAATATCTATATCCGAGTACGGCATGGTATACGTTAAATCTGTTAGCCCAACTTTATTTCCTTACTAACGCTAAGTTTGAATACTTATTTTGGAGTTCCAAAACGCCACACCAGACTAGCGTCAAAGATATTGGCATCCAGACTCCCTCCTTTAGAAATAACTTTTCCTATGCCAGTTTGAAGGCTTAAGTCTTTGTTTAAATTGTACTCCACCCCGAAACTAGGTTTGAACAATAAAGCGCTACCGCTATCAACACCTCCTCCACCTCCTGCACCAATTAGCATTTCGCCATAAAATCTCAAGTTCTTCCAACTCGGGCCAAGAATGCCTACCCCCCAGTGTCCCTCTGAATATCCACCTGCTCCCCCTCCATACGCGCTTAATCCTTGTCCTGTAAGGTACCACCATTCTCCTGCCATAAAGTCAATTTTACCTCCCAAAAGTTGCATATCGCGTGAAGAACCTCCCCTTCGTTGAGCATCAAAATACCATTGGTGCGAAGGACGAAAACGCCATTTGGTAATTTTGATAAGATCTGTTTCCACTAAAGGTGATCCTTTTTGATCCTGAGCAAAAGTTTCCATTACGTATGCCAAATTTAAGCCGAGATATGTGGTGTCAAAATTTCCATTTGGAGCTGTGAGATAGCCGCCATCCATAATTAAACTGAGATCAGGAGAAAATCTATATTCCAATCCTAGATTTGCTCGAGCAACAAATCCTCCGCCGGTCTCGACAGACCCACCACCTGCGCCGCCAATGGTTAAGGCGGGAAGAATTGCCATTTTATCGTCATTAGTTAGGGGGATTCGATAGCCAATCCCGGCTAAAAGTTCGGCATATCCGCCAACACCTCCTGATAGGGCGCCGGCAGTTTCAAAGGTAGTAAACCAGTTATAATCAATAAAGTAAGAGTACTCTACTCCGACCAGCCCTAATGAATTATTAAGCGATTCACCAGAGGTGGTTTTGCTACTGTTAGCAGGTGAATAGACACGAACGCGGGCGGCCAGGTGCGATCGGTGGCGGCTCACATTACTCAAATCAACTCCGAAGTAATCAGTCGCAGTAAGTCCGTCATCTTCCCAATTGAGTATGAGTGAAGTAAAGGGAATATCCAGTGAAAGAGCGATTGCATCGCTGGAAATATTTCCGTTTGGAAAGTCTACATATGTATAATTTAGGCCCAGTTTGCTCCAGCTAAAGTCGTACTTTAGACCTAAATGAGGGCGTATCATCAAGCCGCCTCCTTGTGCCGCGGCACCACCGCCTCCAGCACCCACATAGCCACCTGCATCAAAAATAAAGTTATCAAATAACTGACGTTCTAAACCCAAGGTATAGCCACCAGTAAAGAAGCCACCACGTTGTCCTGTTGCAGCACCGTAAAGAGTAATACCTCCGTAAAACCAGGGGTTTAGTTGATCGTAAGCCCCAAGACTGTATAAACCCATTTGTTCGCCCGCATCTGGCATATCAATTTCCTCAAAGGAAAACCTTAAAGTGCGATTACGCCAAATTGAAGAATCCTCTTGAGCTTTGTTAAAATTCTTTTTTGATTTATTTTTTAAATTTAATTTTTCAAAATAACTTTTATCGTCCTTATATGATTTCCATATAATCTTCTTTAAAGGGTTTTCCTCATTTTCACGTACCTTTTCCCACTGAATTGGATTAAGTTCAGAAGAATCTTCTTTTACTTTTTCTGCAAATAGTCCCAGAAAGTTTAAAAATTGCGCAATTATTAAAAAATAAAATACAAACCTCATTTCATAAATAACTTAAATTTTGATAAATTATTTTCTTCAATAATACATATAATTGATGAATACAAAAATTTAAATAATACGATTGAATATCGTGACTAAAATTAGGAAAATTGTTTCTTTGGTGGATTTTCTGCAGTTGTAAATTTTTTTAAAGGGACAAAACATTCTTAATATAATGCGACAAATTAGCGATAAAGCTCTTTTCCTAGCTCCAAAAATGATTATTTATAAAAAATTTAGAAATTTGGTCTTTTCCAGATACATGTTATGGACTAAGATCTTATGAGCGGGGCGTGGCGCAGCTTGGTAGCGCGGGTGCTTTGGGAGCACTAGGTCGCAGGTTCGAATCCTGTCGCCCCGACTCTTAAAAACCAAGTTATACTAGCGAGTTTCCCAGACTCGCTTTTTTATTGGATGTTGTCTCATACCCCCAAAGGGTAGCTGAAAGGGTAGCTAGAATCTTCGAAGATTCCCTAAATTGGCATTAATTCATAACAATATAGTTAAGTCTTAAGCGTTTAATAGATAGTTAAAATATTTTGCGAAAACATAGATAAGAAAAAAATAGAGGGTAGTTAATCATGCTTTGTACTTTTACTAAAACCATCTAATTTCTAAGAACTAACTGAATCATCAAACAAGTCAAAGTTTTTTGGAATATATAAAAATATTTTATTGCTTACTTCCTTTATTTTTCCTTTGAGTCCATAAACACCTCCATAAACCATATCAATAAATCTTTGTTGATCTTTACTTGCAATAGAGGATGTATCACAGAGAATAAGGATATTTTGATTAATAAGTTCCATGATTTTTCCGAATTCATTAATATTTTTTGGATTAATGACCTGCACAGCATTCTTAATTACATCCTCTTTGAAAGATTGTTCTTTGTTTGCTAAAGATTCATTTATGGATTTTATTGATTCACTCATCAAATCATCTTTTCTATGAATTTCATCTCTTAGAGTGTTAATCTCTGATTGATATTGTTCTGTTCTACGCAATAATTCGTTTTCTGTTACTTTGAGTCTTTCAACAATATCTCTTGCTATGAGATCTTTTTGATGGATTTCTTCTGACATATTTTGCTTATATTCAGATATTGATTTTTCTCTAATTAAATCTTGTTTATTAATTATTTCCTCAAGTTCTTGAATCCTTTTATTTTCCAAGAATTTCATTTCTAAATTTAATTTTTCTACAGATATTTTTAAAGCATCCCTTTCTTTATAAACCCCGTTATATTCCATTAGTATCTGTCTAAGAACAGAAGACTTATTTGAACCTTTAGCTTTAACAATTTCTTCTAAAACATAATTTTCTTCATGATTTAAAGTTACTTTTATCTGATATGAAGGAGCCTTAAGATATTCAAAATTTATTTTTAGCAACTTATCTATCTTTTCCTTGTTTGATTCAATTTCTTCTCTTTTTTTATCTAAGAGACGATTATGAATTTTCTCAAATCTTTTGAATTCTTGGGTTATACCTTTTGGCTCGAGTGAGAAGGAAATATAGTAAGTAATTGCAAGAATCGTTGTAGGAAAAGTAAGTTCAATATTTTTCTCTAAGGCATATTCAAAGATTTCTGGATCTATTTCAAGAACATTCTTAAGTGCAGTCTCATTAGGAATGTACAAAATAAGATTATCTAGTTTGAATTTATTGTTTTTACTATTGTTTTTTTTATATTCAAGCTTGGATAATTGATTAATCTGTTCTTTTAATCCTTTCGCATATTTAATTAAATATTCTTTTTTCTTATTCTTATCCTTTTCAGCAATTGATCTTTTGAAGGTTTTAAAATTTTTATCTAATTCGATCGCTATGTAATGATCATTCCTCCCTTTTATTAGGCAATCTGTTCTGTACAAAACATTTTTTTCATTAGTTAGATTTATTTCTTTATCAAATTCACAAAAGTTAAGAAGTTCTACATAATCCAAGATATGTTTTATGTCTAAGGAGCAAGCAGAACTATTTGAGAATCCTTCTTCTTGAGTTAAATAAGGAGCATCAAATCTCCAATTTATTTTTTCTCTTGATACAAGTTGACCTTTTCCCCATTCAGAAGAGTCTATACCTTCATAAATTCTTGTCACGTTAACAATATTTCTTCTAAGAAGCTGAACAGAATCATTTTTAGGATTAATTAAAATATCTATACTTTTTTTTAAATCGGGAGTATGGATGAAATCCACTAACTCCTCTCTAAGTTGATTATGTTCATAAACAATCCTGGCGAAATTATGCCCTTCTTTACTAATTAGAGTTTCATCATATTTTATTTTGCTTTCAAGAGTTTTAATCTCCTCTTTATTGAGCAAAATTTCTTTTTCAGTATTCATAAAACTCATTAAAGGTTGTTTAAAGGCTCATCAAAAGTCTGAGAAAAGTCTGAGAAAAGTCTGAGAAAGTCTGAAAAAGTCTGAGAAAGTCTGAGAAAGTCTGAGAAAAGTCTGAGAAAAGTCTGAGAAAAGTCTGAGAAAGTCTGAATAAGTCCTTAATATGTACTTATTATATATGGTTATAAAAGGGTTGTCTAGGAATTAATAATTATTTTTTCTTAAAACTGTTGACAAGGTATCAAACATGCACTACATTGATTACCAAGGTGAATGATTCTTATTCTTTCAATAGTTTTGAATCTTTCCTTTATTATTTTCTGAAATCCATTAAAAAAGACACCAAACCGCGCCAGGCTTGATGTCTTCAAAGTTTCAGAGGATTACCCCTTCTAACATTCAAATTTTAACATGCATAAGTAAAAAAGCATCTATTGTTTTTTCTATGCTTAAAAGAAGTGTTTAAGGGATCGATATATTTTTTTTAATTTTTAAATCAATGATTAAGACAAATCATTATCGCTCTCGGATACAGCAAAGAGGGGTCTTACAGTCAACTGTAGACCTAGCAATTGCTTATGGATCTAAGAGAGGCGATAAATTTATTCTCGGAAAAAAACAACTTAAAGTTGTTTTAGCGGAATTAGATCAATTACGTAAACAAGTCCTTAAAGCTGTTGATCAAGGGGGCGTTGTGGCAGTTGAAAGCGAAGGATGCTTAATTACTGCTTATAGATTAGACAGTTTTAGTAAGTCATTAGCAAATGGCAAATCGACATGAATAACAACTTACAAAGGATATCTGTTTCTGTTGATAAGGAAGACTATAAAAAACTTAAGGGATTTTCAAAACCAGGACTTTCTACAGGCTTTCTAATCAGAGAAGCAATACGCGATTTTTTACTAAAAATTAGTAGGAAATAAAAAATACAACTCTCAGCTAGTAAAAACTAGCTTCTTATAAATTCAATTCTTTATCTATTATGACTAAAAGTCACAACCAAATTACCTGTCCAAAATGCCATAGCGCATTTTCAATTGACAAATCCGACTACGCTCTTATTTCACAGCAAGTCAGAACAAAAGAGTTTAATTCAGAACTTGAAAAGAAAGTTCAAAGTGAATTAACTAAATCCATGAAAATAAAGGAAAACGAGTTAGATCATAAATATCAGAAGCAGATTCTTGAAAAAGTTAATCTAATAACTCAATTAAGAAATGATATTAAGCTTCAGGAAGAACAACATAAAAATGATAAAAAACAAAATAATGAAGCTCTGGAGAAAAAGATATCAAATTTAGAAAAAATTATTGAGCTTAATGATTCACAAGGCCAGCTAAACATTGAAAAAGCTACAAAGGAAAAAGTAGAAAAAATTAGCAAGCTGGAGAATGATTTAAAACTTTTAGCAGCTAACCATGAAATTATTCTAAATAATTCCTTAGAAACAAAAGATAAGGAGATCGCAAAAATCAATAAGGAGAAGGATCAGATAAAGGCTGATAAAAAAATAGCAGAACTAGAGTTAAAGCAAAAATATACTCTTGAAAATACACTCCTTAAAGATGAAATAGAGCGTTTAAAAAATCATCAGCCAAGCTTAACTAAAGATATTGGAGAAGATTTTGAACAATATTTTGTAGATCAGTTCAACTCTTTAAAACAAGTTGCTTTCCCTAATGCAACTTTTGAAAAAGATAATATTCTTATCGATGGAACAAAAGGAGACTTTATATTGAAATATTGCGATGAAGAAGGAGATCATGTTACCTCAATAATGTTTGAGATGAAGTTTGAAAAAGAAGGAACAAAATCCAAAAGAAAATATAAGAAATTTTTCGAAAAATTAGATAAGGATAGAATAAAAAAGGGATGCGAATATGCAGTATTGATGGGCAATTTAGAAAAAGATAGTGATTTTTATAATGAAGGTATATGTGAAATATTTGATTATAAGAATCTATATGTATGCAGGCCTCAGCATTTTAAGCAGATAATTGGTTGGATAATAAAATTATCAAGAAAATCATTACTAGATAAAAGAGAGCTTAGATTGGCTAAACAAAATAATGTAAAAAACGACATTATCAGCCAAAACATGAATATCTTCAGAGAAGGTCTTCTTCCTCAACTTGAACTTGTATATTCCAATCGTCCTAAATTCTTAGAATATATTGATGAGTCAATAAAAAGCTTATCAAAATTAAGGGCACTATATATTACCGATACAAACAATATTGAAACGGCAAAAAACAAATTAAGTCAATTTAGATTTGAGAATATAATTAATAACTCAAACATTTTAGAACCAGGTAAAGAGTTAGACAAAAAATCATAAATAATTTCAGAAACAATTTAGAGGGACTTTGAATGTTCCTCTAATCAATTCTAGAGACATATTAAATTCAACAAAATCAACAATGAACCAACCTGATCAATTCAAAAACCCCTACGAAATAGAAGAAATTTCCGATAAAATTCAAAAATTTCTCAGAGATCATTCACAATTTATTGAGAGAGTTAGCTCTCTTTCTGAATTTTTTTCTGAATATGATTCCTTTATCCAATATTTAAAAGAAAATCAAATAATTTTTCAAATATTAGATATTGATAAAAAAATATTTTCTGATTTAGTCACATCAAAGATGATTCCAGTAGTGCTAAAAGATTGTTTAGAAACTAGTCGCGAACTTTCATACAAAAGGATTCGACGGCTAGAAAAATTTGATGAAGCATTATCTCAATCAAGAAATTTAATTCAAGAAAAAATTCAGTTGGAGAAGAATTTTGAAATCTCCTAAATTTAATTTTTTTCCAATCTAATCTAGGGCCTTTAGGGGGTAGCTGTAGGGGTAGCTAGAATCTATAAACACCTTATATAATCTTCGAAGATATAATTATATTTAGTCTTAAATTCGTTCCACTACTTCAAGAGGATATAGGCTATGACAGGGATTTAAAGTGAATCTCATTTGATAGATCGAGTCCTTTGGGAGCACTAGGTCGCAGGTTCGAATCCTGTCGCCCCGATCAGTTATAGCAGTAAGTCTCAGCTAATAATATATTTAACCTAAAAAGTAGAGTGCCCAAAAAGTGCCCAAAATCCAAGATATTAGTCCGAATTAGTCCATACTTATTTAGCTAAAAGTCCTGATATAGCTATAAGTCTCAATTATAGCTTTGTTTTATCGGGTGCTTTGGGAGCACTAGGTCGCAGGTTCGAATCCTGTCGCCCCGACTCTTAAAAACCAAGTTATACTAGCGAGTTACCCAGACTCGCTTTTTTATTTTTTACTGTCTTAAATTGAGAAAGGGGCGCTAGAGGGGGCGCTAAGAAGTAAATACTTCCCTAAAAGTAGCTCCTAAATATAGAAGTTTTCTTCCAACCTTCTTCCAGTAATTGCTTGTATTCTTTCCTAGCTTCTTCGATAGTTTCAACTCTACTTCCCTTCATAACTGGCTTACTACTTCTCTTATATACACAACCATAACTAATCATCATTGCATCAATACTCGGAGAAGGCTTAGAAACATCTTCGAAAGGTTCGAAAACTTTTATCCTGCTCCTGTCCTTATTTATAAGAGTAAATTTCTCCATATATATAGAATAATTTTCTCTATATTTAATGAGTAAATTTTTTAAAAAGATTTTTTCTTTAACTTTACTTAACCATAGGTGAATATTATTTATTAAATAAAAACTAAGGAGATGTTTAAATACAGGGAATTCATAGCTCAAATCAAATATAAAGAAGTAATATCTTCACCTGTATATTTTATTCCTGTTTTGCTTCTATCCATAATGATTATTATTGAAGGTTTTCACATCTTTAATCACAAACAAAATTGCAAAACTAAAGCTGAGTGGATGGAACAATCAGGAATGACTTATGACAGGGAATCAGAAGTTAATTAATAAAATCTAAAAATATAATTTATTCGCAGCAACGTTTTTTATTTGAAGAATAATCTGTCAAAGAAGTTATCCATTCCTTGATCAAAAAGAGAGCTTCTTTCTTTAGGCTGTAATACACCCATCTACCTTCTTGTCTGTCTGAGATAAGACCAGCTTCCTTCAAAATTTTTATGTGATATGAAATTCTGGATTGAGATAAATTAGTTAATTTCATAATATCGCAAACACAAACTTCTCCCTCCATCATTAGGTCTATTATTTCTAGCCTAAAAGGATCAGAAAATGAAACCATCAACTTAGATATATCTTCTTTTTTTACTTTGCTAATATTTTTTAACAATTTTAAAGTAATTAAATTTTCCTAAATATAGCTTAAATAAAAAAGATTTCATTAATCAAAACAACTTGATACATCAAAATATTTTGATGTATAATTTATATAGAAAATTTCAACAGTGATGAAAATTGGAATTAATGGTTTTGGAAGAATTGGCAGATTAGTTTTCAGAGCATTATGGGATAGAGCTGATATAGAAATAACTCATATAAATGAGATAGCAGGAGATTCGAATGCTGCTGCGCATTTACTCGAATTCGATTCAGTCCATGGTAGATGGGTGAAAGATATAAAGGTTAAAGAAGAAGAAATAATAATTGATGGAAAGAAATTAACCTACACATCTTTTAAAAATTACCTTGATGTTCCTTGGGAAAAATCTTCTGTAGATATTATTTTGGAATGTACAGGAAAGAATAAAAAGCCAGACAAACTAAATCCCTATTTTGATACTCTTGGGATGAAAAGAGTAATAGTAGCTTGTCCAGTCAAAGGAATTGTTGCAGAAGCTGAATCACTGAATATTGTTTACGGTATAAATCAAAGTCTTTATGACCCTACCAAACATAAATTAGTAACTGCAGCATCCTGCACTACAAATTGTTTAGCTCCGATAGTAAAGGTAATTAATGAAAATTTTTCTATTAAACACGGTGCTATTACAACTATTCACGATGTAACGAACACTCAAGTTCCTGTAGATTTTTATAAAAGTGATCTGAGGAGAGCAAGAGGATGTATGCAAAGTTTAATACCTACTACCACTGGATCTGCTAAAGCTATCGCTGAGATCTTTCCAGAATTAAAAGGAAAATTAAATGGACATGCAGTAAGAGTTCCTCTACTTAATGGTTCTTTAACAGATGCAGTTTTTGAATTAAATAAAGAAGTGACAACTGAACAAGTGAATATGGCACTAAAGGAAGCTTCAGAAACTTATTTAAAAGGAATTCTTGGCTACGAAGAAAGACCTTTAGTTTCTGCAGATTATGTAAATGACTCTAGAAGTTCAATAGTTGATAGTTTATCAACTATGGTTGTTAATTCAAATTTATTAAAGATATACGCTTGGTATGACAACGAGTGGGGTTACAGCTGCAGACTTGCAGATCTTACTGAATATGTAATCAAAAAAGAGATTTAATTTATGTCTTTATGAAGTTATCTAATATTCAACAATATAGTGTTGTAACAGCAAACTATTGGGCATTCACGCTTACTGACGGCGCATTAAGATTATTAGTTGTTGGTCACTTTCATGAGCTAGGTTACACAACTCTACAAATTGCTTTACTTTTCCTTTTTTATGAGTTTTTTGGAATAATTACTAATTTATATGGTGGTTGGATAGGAGCAAGATATGGTTTAAGGCTTACTTTATGGATTGGGACTATCCTGCAAATCATTGCTCTTTTCATGCTTATTCCAGTTAAGGAGGATTGGCCAGTAATATTTAGTGTCGTATACGTTATGGTTGCTCAAGCAGTCAGTGGGATAGCAAAAGATTTAAACAAAATGAGTGCTAAAAGCGCTGTTAAGACAGTTGTTCCAGAGACAAATAATGGCAATGATACTGGCCAAAAACAACTTTTTAAATGGGTTGCTATTTTAACTGGATCTAAAAATGCTCTTAAGGGAGTTGGTTTTTTCTTAGGTGGAATTTTATATAAGTTATTTGGATTCAATAATGCTGTAGGAATTATGGGTTTTGGACTCTGCTTAGCCTTTTTATTGACATTAATTTTACCTGGAGAAATTGGCAAGATGAAAACCAAACCAGCTTTTAATGATCTTTTTTCAAAATCAAATGCAATAAATATTCTTTCAGCAGCAAGATTCTTTCTTTTTGGAGCAAGAGATGTTTGGTTTGTTGTAGCTCTTCCAGTATTCCTTGATATGGCATTTGGTTGGGATTACATGGAAATAGGATTATTTCTTGGGGCCTGGGTAATAGGTTATGGAATTGTTCAGGCTTCTGCTCCAGCAATTAGAAAGATGTGGGGACAAAAAGAAAGTCCAGATCGTAAAGCTATTCAATTTTGGAGTGCCGTATTAATGGTCATACCATCTTTGATAGGAATCGCATTATGGAGAGAAAGTTCTCCATCGATAGCAATAATTTTAGGACTCACTATTTTTGGATTTGTTTTTGCAATGAATTCCTCTACACATTCTTATATGATTTTGGCCTACTCTGATAATGAAAAAGTCAGTTTAAATGTTGGCTTCTATTACATGGCAAATGCTACTGGAAGACTAATTGGAACATTACTCTCAGGCTTATTATTTATGATTGGGAGAAATGCAAGTGTTGGTCTTCAATATTGTCTTTATTTTTCATCACTTTTAATATTCTTATCTTGGATTTCCAGTCTTAAATTACCCTCGTTCAAACAAAGCCTATCAGCTCCATAAAGACTAATTTTTGGGAATTAGAATATTTTAATGGCAAAAATATCCTTAATTGAACTCGCAAAAACTTTCTTAAAAATTGGTATTTTAAGTTTTGGAGGACCCTATGCTCATATTTCCTTATTCGAAGATGAACTAATAAATAATAAAAAATTCATATCAACTCAATCTTTTGAAAAAGGTATTGGATTATGTCAAATACTTCCAGGACCAATATCTACTCAATTGGCAATATATATAGGTCTTAAAATCAATGGTTATCTTGGTGGATTGGTATCCGGTATAAGTTTCATTATCCCAGGATTCATTTCGGTAATAGCTCTAAGTTTTTTTTGGCAAATTGGTTCTGGATCAAAATTCTTAACAGATTTAATTTATTTTAATCCGCCTATTATTGCAGGGATAATTTTTTCATTCTCATTAGTTCTATTAAAAAAAAGATTAAAGTTTGATCGAATATTATTCTCTAGCTCAATATTATTTCTACTTATATTTGCCAAATATAATAATATTCAATTTCCACTAATTACAATACTTACTATTGCAGGATTGATAAATATATTTTTAAAGAAATTCAAAGATATTTTTTATAGCTTGGTCCCTTTATCTATATTTTCAACAACCTCATTTTTGAGTAGCTCGGTCTTTTTAGATATATCTAAGTTTTTTAATTTTTTAAGAGAGTCTATAAACTTAAAGTTTCTAGTAGATTATCTTAATCTGTTTTTTTTCTTCTTTAAATCGGGACTTTTTATTTTTGGAGGTGGATTAGTAATCATTCCTCTTATGAGTGATTATGTTATCTCGCAAGGATGGTTAACAAATAATGAATTTATAGATGGAATAATGATTAGCCAAATAACGCCTGGTCCTGTCTTATTAATTACAAGTTTTATTGGATACAAAGCAGGGTTTTCGATCGGAGGAATAAATGAAGCTTTAAAGTATTCATTAATATCAACTTTTGCAATTTTTTTACCAAGTTTTTTATTGATTTTTGTTTTTGGAAAAGGCTTTATAAAAAACAGAATTAAATCGATTAATTATTTTATCGAAGGAGTAATCAATACAATTCCAGGAGCAGTTATTTTTTCTGGATTTAATTTAATTGAAGATAGTTTTTCATCAAAATTCTTTTTAATTAGCTCTATTTTTATAGTTTTAATCTCCACACTATTATCTTTTTTAAAAATAGTTCCAACATACATACTCATTCTTTTTTCTTTAATATTAGGCTTGTCAAAATATTTGTTTGCATAAAAAAAAGGAGGAAATAAATTCCTCCTTTTAAATATTGTCTTACGGTTTATTTACCGATTCTTTTTACAGCAGCTCTTGACTTCTCAAGAATATCTCCTTTTAAGGGGACAAATCCAAGTGATGGGGCTTTATCTTGATACTCATCACTTAACAATGTATTAAAGGCTTGTTTGATAGCTTTAGTGTTTCTACCATTACCCTCTTCATAAGCAAGTATCCATGTTAATGAAGCTATAGGGTATGCTCCTTTTGCAGTTGGATTAGGATTTTTACCAGCAAGATTTTCATCTAAAGTAATACCATTGAGAGCTTTGGCTCCTGCCTCAACTGTAGGCTTTACATATTCTCCAGAAAGATTCTGAAGTGCAGCGGCTTTAACATTACCTTTTATATAAGACTGGTTAACATAACCAATTGCACCAGGAGTATTTTGTATAACACCTGCTACACCTGAATTACCTTTTGCTCCAACGCCTGCTGGCCACTTAACTGATTTACCTGTTCCTAGTGTCCAAGTTTTTGAAAAAGCTTCCATAGAGTTAGTAAAAGCTTTGGTTGTGCCTGATCCGTCAGAACGATGTGCCCAAGTTAACTTACCTGATTTACAGCCTAATTCTTTCCAGTTTTTAACCATACCCATAGCAACTCTTACTGCTTGCTCTTGAGTAAGTTTCAAATCACAATCATAGTTATAACCAAAAGCAATAGTTCCTCCAACCATAGGAATCTGTACTAATCCTCTTGTTACCTTTGCTATATCTTTATCCTTCATAGGATCATCAGAAGCACCAAAGTTCACTGTCTGATCAATAAAAGCTTTTCTTCCAGAGCCTGAACCAACAGCTTGGTAATTAACTCTTGGCCCACCTGAAGAGGCTAAATCTTTGAACCAACGAGTGTAAATTTTGGCAGGGAATGATGCTCCAGCACCACTTAATCTTGTTTTAGCAGAAACACTTGTGCCAGGAACACTTGTACCAGCAGCAATGGCTACTGCAGAAGTGAGAACCAAAGCTTTCTTAGCTATGTTCATGGATGTCATGATTAAATGAAAGACTACATATATATAGCACCAAATTTATACACAAATACTCATTAATTAAAATTTTATCCTGTGGTTAATTAGTTCTTAACCCCTTCTTAAACTAAATATCAATTTAACTTATTTACGTTTGGTTTTGAAAATATTTGAAAATAAATAAATTCAATTTTAAATTTTTACTTTAAAAAATATTCAAGAAATAAAGAAATTATTTTGTTTGATTTAAGAAAAGTTTAAACTCTCTTTAAAATTTCCTTCTGACCTAATTTCTTACTCTTTTCTTAACTTTGATTAGTTCATATGCAATTGGATTAATATCCATTTTTACGTGTTGAGGTTTATGAAACTTTTTCAAAAATTAATTGCTGCTCCTGCGATCATTTCAATGGCATCAGGTCTTGCAGTAAATGCTGCTGAAATCAATCAACCTGAATTCAGCCCTTTCACCAAATCCCCTGAAGTTATATCAACAGGCGATTTCAAATCAGATCTATTGGTTCCAGGCGACTGGGCTTATGATTCATTAAAAGATCTTTCAAAAAGTCCAAGATTCAATGGTAGCCCAGTTCATCGTATTGAAGCTGCAGCTGAATTAAACAGATTAATTGCCGGTGGTGAAGGCTTAATGAACGGAGCCGCAATAGAAAGGCTAAGTGATGAGCTTGGTTCTGAGTTGGCAATTATGAAAGGAAGAGTTGATGGCCTCGAAGCTCGCGTTAACGGCATTGAAGCTGGTAGTTTCTCTGAAACGACTTCTATGTCAGGTAAAGTAGAAATGCAGATTGGTGCTGGCTCAAACGGTGCAGCTATTGTTGGAGACAATAATAATGAAGAGCAAACAACTTTTGCTTATCACTATGAAGTGGATTTAAATACTAGTTTTACTGGTGATGACAAACTAAATATTGAGTTTGCAGCCGGTAATGCCGCTGGTACAAATACTGTGCAGGGCTTAACTGGTTTTGGTGAATCTCAAGATGCTCTTACAATTGAAGACGTTAACTACACATTTCCATTAGGAAGATGGGATGTTTCAGTTGGAGATTCAATGGACTTATCTAAGAATTTCCCAAATGCTTGTGCATTAGGAACAATTGTCGATGCTATGGATGATTGTGGAGCTAAAAATGCAGTTGATGCTGGTGGAGATGTTTCTGTAAGCTTAGGAACAGAATTTGCAGATGGCTGGGAGTTTGGTTTCGGCTTTTCAGGTGATAGCGGAACAAGTGGTATTGCTACAAAAGAAAGTACAGATGGTCTCGGAGCCGCTTTAGGTTATTCAAATGATACTTATGGATTTACTTTCGGTTATGCATTAGCTGATGGAGGTGCAACTGCTAATAGTGATACCACTTACTATGGTGCTACTGCTTACTACACACCAGAAGGTATGGGAACATTAAGTGGTGGTGTTGAAATTGGAACCAAGCAAGGTGCAAACAAAGATACTTCTCAATTCAAAGTTGGATATGCAACCGATCTTGGTGAGGGTACTTTTGAAGTTGGCTTTGGTACCAATGGTGCGATAGCTGATGGATCTAATGAGGTATACGCTTATGAAGCTTCATACAGTTTCCCTATCAATGATGGAGTTTCAATGACTGCATTTGGATACATCGCTGAAGTTGATGGTCAGGACGAAGACAATTCAGGTCTTGGACTTACAACTACATTTAAATTCTAACCAGAATAACCAAATTAAAAGGGCCTCCAACGTGGAGGTCTTTTTTTTTTCTTACGTCCTGTAAACCTTAAATTGTTCTTAATAAATTTATTTTTTTTTCTTAACTTTTTAAAGGGAATATAAAAGTGTG
Organism: uncultured Prochlorococcus sp.; assembly: GCA_902618795.1. Lineage (GTDB taxonomy): Bacteria > Cyanobacteriota > Cyanobacteriia > PCC-6307 > Cyanobiaceae > Prochlorococcus_A. The sequence goes on along the minus strand of CACNCF010000002.1, from coordinate 33,271 downwards.
TTTTCTTACGCACTAAATGAAAAAAACCCTAGCTGCTGCGAGTTTTTCAGCATTACTTGCAATCGTCGCCTCCTCTACAAGTGGCGGATTTGCAAATTGGAATACGAAATATTGGGCAAATGAAAAAAACTTCAACAGAATTTCTTCTTTCAATGTAAGTGATAATTTACCAGAGGGATCAAAATCTACAACCAAAACTTCTTCAGAAGTTGTTACTGCATCAGAAGATGGTAAGACTTTGATGTATACAGATAGCGATCTAGGAGTAGTAGGTTTAGTTGATATCTCAGACCCTGCAAAACCTAAAGCATTGGGAGTTGTTGAACTGGAAGCAGAACCCACTGGAATTGCAGCACTTGGAAACAATGCTTATATAGGTTCGAATACATCTGAAAGTTATACAAATCCTTCAGGAGCTTTAGTTCAATACAATTTAGAAACAAGAAAAGCAGTAAAAGAATGTGATTTAGGTGGGCAGCCTGATAGCGTTTTTGTTTCACCAGACGGAACATTTCTAGCTGTCGCTATAGAGAATGAGAGGGATGAAGAATATAAAAATGGATTTATCCCTCAAATTGATGACAATGGCATTCAAATTAATCCTCCAGGTTATGTTTCTCTTGTGAAGTTAAACAAAAGAGGAAAAATACAATGTAACTCAATTAAAAAAGTAGATTTAACAGGCTTATCCGAAATAGCTCCTTTTGATCCCGAACCAGAATTCGTTGCTATTAATGATCTTGGTGAAACAGTTGTCTCTCTTCAAGAAAACAACCATCTTGCAGTAATTAATAAAGATGGAAATGTAATATCACATTTCTCGGCAGGAGTTGTAAAACAAATGGCAGGAATGGATACAAAGAAAGATGGAGCACATAAATTTAAAAGCAAACTAAAGAATGTAAGAAGAGAACCCGATGGTCTTACTTGGATTGATAATGACCATTTTGCAACAGCAAATGAAGGCGATTACAAGCATATTGATCCAAGTCAGGCAAAAAGAGGTGGTTCAAGATCCTGGACTATTTTTAAAAAAGATGGAACAGTAGTTTATGAAGATGCAAATAGACTAGAAAGAGCAATTGCACAAATAGGTCATTTCCAAGATGGGAGAGCAGGTAAAAAGGGAGTAGAACCTGAGTCAGTTACATATTCAAAAATTAATGGAACGCCCTATTTATTTGTTGGTGCTGAACGAGCTGGGATAGTAGCTGTTTACGATATCACAGAACTAAATCAACCTTTGCTTACTCAATTACTTCCATCAGGCATTGGACCAGAGGGATTTGTCGCAATTCCAGAGAGGGGATTAATTGCCTCTGCAAATGAAAAAGACTACAACAAAAAAGAACCTGGTTTATCTTCTCATGTGACTATTTATCAACTACAAGATGCTCCTGCTTCATACCCACATTTAACAAATGAAAATGGCCTTGAATTTGTATCTTGGGGTGCGATAAGTGGAATGGTGGCTGGTGATGACGGTAAAATTTATGCTGTAAATGATGGGACTTTTAAAACTCAGCCAAGAATTTACGTTATTGATCCTTCATCTTCCCCAGCACTATTAGAAAGAGCTATAGATATAAAGCTAGATGGTAAGACTGCATTATTTATGGATCAAGAGGGTATTACTACTGATGGTAATGGTGGATTCTACATTTCTACTGAAGGAATCAAGAAAAAGCTAGATGAACATCCTCCTGCAATCTACCATGTAAGCTCAGATGGTGAAATTTTAGAGAAGATAACTCCACCAGCTTCATATCTTAATTATGCTAAAAATCCTGGTTTTGAAGGCATAACAAGGAATGGGGATATTCTTTATATTGCTCAACAGAAGCCTTGGGGTGATGATACTTTCAATACTACTAAGATCCTTTCCTATAATTTAAAAACCAAACAGTGGGGGGCCGTAAATTATCAATTAGATAGGATCAAAAAAGGTGGCGTTGGCATTTCAGAATTGACTTACCATGACGCGGCACTTTATGTAATCGAAAGAGATAGTTTCTATGGAAAGAAAGCGAAATTGAAAGCTATATATAAAATAGATTTAGATGAAGTTATTTTCGAAGGTCTTCAGACTAATATTCCTCCCAGACTTTATCCTTTAGTTGAAAAAGAGTTAGTTACTGATCTAAAACCAGTAATGCAATCCACGGGTGGTTTTATCCTTGAAAAGGTTGAAGGCTTAGCAATAACAAGCGAAGGGCAAGCATGGATTTCAACTGACAACGACGGGACTGGAAAGAAATCAACTGGTGAAACTCTTTTCCTAAATATTGGAAAAATCTAGTTAAAACTTCTAATAAAAGTCACCTTTTATATAAGGTGGCTTTTTTTGCAGTTCTTATAATTAAAAAAAGTTAATTCATGAAATACCTAATATTTATTATTTTATTCATCGCCCAAGTTAAAGCTGAAACAAAATATTATTGGCAGGGTGTCAGGCATTATTTAAATCGACCCAAACTAATGATAGAAGCATGCAAAGATATGAAAGAAGAAAATGACATTGGAACATCTGCTTTCGAGAGTATGTACATGCCAACATTACCTGATAGGCTTTGGTTAGCTATTGGCAAAAGAGATTCTTATTGGGCAGATGACTCCAAAGAAGGAAGCATTCTTTTTACAAGAGAAGGGGTTTTGAATTTAAAAAAATTTATTGCAGAAAAATCATGTCCTAATATTTTTTAAATTTTCCCTATTAATCTGTATTAAGACACGGAAAGATAGTTTCAATAATCGCTCCACCATCTTTATGATTAAATGCCTTTATAAAACCTTTATTGTTATTAATTATTTTTTTTGTAATTGAAAGACCTAAACCACTTCCACTTTTCTTAAATTTAGTCCTTGATGGATCCCCACGATAAAAACGAGAAAAAATGTCATTTGCTTCATTTTCTTCTAATCCAATACCTTTATCTCTAACTCTTATAACAACAGAGCTATCTCTCTTAAAAATTTCAATTTGTATGCCCTCTTTTGTTGGGGAATAACGAATAGCGTTATCTAAAATATTTATAAATGCTCTTTTTAAATTTTCAATATCCCCAGATATATAATATTTTGTTGGAGAAAATAAATTTATTTTTATATCTTTTTTTTCTGCAAGCGGTTTTAGTGTTTGCCAAGATTCCATAATCAAATCTGAAATAGATATTTTTTTGTTTTTATTAAAATCTTCGCCACTTTCTAGCTTAGAAAGCTCTAAAGTCTCTTCGGCCATTTTTCTTAATCTTTTTGACTCTTTCTTAAGTCTTTTAACAAGATACCTATCCTTTTTTGATACTACTGATTCAAGTCTTTCCCCAATTAAGATAAGTGATGTAAGAGGGGTTTTCAGTTCATGAGACACATCATTAATTAATTGATTTTGTCGTTTTTTTATCGATTCAATTGATAATTTACTTTCCAATAATATTAAATAATTCTTTTTTCTTCCTCTAACAATATTTACCGAAATGGGTACTCCCGCAATTGTGAAATCAAGGTTGAATGGGAAATCTTTTTTTCTTAAATATAGAATTTTATTACTAAGTACTTCAAGCTCATTAATATCATTAATTGCTTTTCCAATTACATCTTTATACTTGATAACCCTAATAAGAGATAAAGCTTTCTGATTGATAAATTTTATTGTCAGATCAGATGATAAGATTATCCACCCTTGCGATGAATAATCTAGCCAAGACAACACTTCTTGAGGTCTAATTTTATCAAATGGGAAATCGATAGTTTTTTTATACTTATTTTTATCAACTTCAAATTTTTTTTCTTTTGATTGAGAAAAATGCTTGACTTTTATTTTCCACTTCTGATGTAAAAAAAATAATACTTCTTGTAGTGTTTTCATTTTCATCCAAACTTATATCCAAAACCTCTTACAGTTTTAAGAAACTTTGGAGCAGAGGGATCTTCTTCTAATTTCTCTCTTAACCACCTAACATGAACATCTACGGTTTTAGTATCACCAATAAAGTCAATTTCCCATATTTTTTCAAGTATTAAATCCCTTGACCAAACTCTTTTTGGATTTTTCATAAATAACTCTAATAATTTAAATTCTTTGGGAGATAATGTTATTTCTTTATCAAAAGAAGTTACCCTGCATTCTTCCAAAAACATTTTTATATGATTAAACTCGAGAACAGTTTTTGATTTTTCTATATATTTTTTATTACGTTTAGATCTTCTTATTAAGGCTCTTGATCTAGCAATTAATTCATTTAAACCAAAAGGTTTTGTTAAATAATCATCTGCACCAACCTCTAATCCAAGAACCCTGTCTGATTCATTATCTTTAGCACTCAAAATTAATATGGGTGTATAGTCTTCGTCATTTCTTATTTTTCTGCATAACTCTAATCCATTTAGTCCTGGCAACATTAAATCTAGAATTATTAGGTCAATATCTTTTTTAATATCATTATTAATAAAATCTAAGGCACTTAAACCGTCTTTGAAACTTGATACTCTAAAACCTTCGCTGCTCAAGGTTTCACTGACTGTAAGCCTAATACTCTTATCATCCTCTACAAGAAGAATTCTTGAGTCTTGCAAACTTTTATGATCTTTAATAGCCATTTAAAGTTCCAACAATTTTATTTTATATAATCAAAATTATTTGATCTAATTATTTCATAATTAATTTACATTGAATTATTATTTTTTTCATTTAATCTTATTTCCTTTTTAATTTTCTCTTAAACCCTTTTATCTATATTTAGATTGTCTCTTTAATCTTCCTCACACAAAATTTTAAAGAGACAAATTTATTGAATTTAATAATAGATATTAAAACTAATATCCCATCGAAGCGTAATAATAATCGTCATCTTCATCTATATTTGTTACTACCCATTCTGGCGGAAAGTCACCAATTTTTACATATTGATAAAGCTTATCAACATCTGGATCGTAATAAGTATCGTTGATTTTTGGATCTTTGACTACTTTGCTCGGATGCATAAAAAAAATTATTTCTACTCTTTTTTATAGATTATTTAGTTTAAAGCAGCTTTAAATCTCATTTAAATATTTTCATTTGATCTAGTTAACATAGGACTAATTTAACTTGTAATTAGTCTTGATTGTTTTAATTACCGATTTTTTCGGATCTTTATTTGGATAACAATTAACAATTCTATATTTACCACCTTTTCTATCTGTTTCAACGAGAGTAAATTGAACAAATTTTTCTTTTTCAACATTTGAAAAATCTTTGACTTCTATTTTGATGATTTCTTCATTTTCACTTTCAATTATTCTGGATTTACCTCCACAAAGACGAACAGCAGTTTCTTTAGTTACATAAAATAATTTTTTTTCATCAGTAATGGATGATTCACCTTTCGTGATCGAAATTTCATCTTTTGTAATGGATAAATCATCTTGGGTAATGGATAATTCATCTTTTGTACTGCAAGAAGTAATAATAAGGATAAATAAAACCAGTAGCTTTTTCATGATTTTTTAGATAATAAATTCACTTGTAATTGCTTTTAATTGTTTTTTATTTAGTTGGGTAAGATAGCTATAAATTTCTTTTCTACATAATCTGTCTTCAACTCTTTTACTTTCAAGAATTGAAAAAGTAATGAAATTAACAAGTTGAATCTTATTCATATTTATTTTTTAAGTGTCTATTGTTAACTTTGAATTAAATTCTTATTAAATAAACTTTTGACTATTAGAAAAAATATTTAATTTAGAAATTTAGAAATTTAGAAATTTTTTAAACAAATTTATTTTTTACTTAATAACTTCTTAATCCAATAATCTTAAGTTATATAAATCTTCTATATTTTTACGCCTTAAATATTGAAGTCAATCATATAAAAAAAATAATAAATGATTATAAAAAATTCACCTTCTCCCAAAAACTCAAATCAAGCCCAAGAAATAGGGCATATCAAATATTCTTATAAAGAAAGTTTTAAAAGAGAAAATAAATCTATTTTGGATGATTCGGAATTTATTGAAAATTACAATAACGCCCTTAAATCACCACAATCAAGAAGATTGTATAAAGATGCAGAGAATGAAATTCATTTGGACTCAATTGAGGCCCAGAATATTTTACCTCTAGATAAAATTTCTATTTAAAATTTTATTAAAAACTACTTTTAAAGATTTTTTAAATATATCTTAAATCGGAACTTCTTTTTTTAATGTTAGTTTACTTCTACGTTCATCCAATTTATTTGGACGCATGATATGAGAATAGGGAACGGGATTCTCATTAACTGCATAAGATCATGAATGAGCTCTCTCAAATAAGAGAAAAAATTACAAAAGCCAGGAGGCTTTATGAAGCACAAATCTTGGCAACTAAAAATGGAGAAGTTACTCCATATAGAAGATCAGTCTTTGAAGAAAGAATTAGGGAAGCACAAAAAGAAATGAGATCGCAAGACACCAAAAAATAAATTCTTTTGTAAAAATCTATTTTGTATCAGCTACATTCTTGAAGAAATCACAGTAAGCCATTAATTCTGATTCGGTTTTAATTTTTAGATTTAAATCATTAATTGCTTTATTGGTATCAATTCTGTAGCCATACCAATCTAGACAAACTTCTCTCTGCTTTTGGGTTTCAGAAACCTTTTGAGTACCTATTTTGTTTGAGTTACTAGTACAACTCGCAAGGAAAATAGTTGAGAGAGCTAGTAGTGGGAATAGTAGTCTTTTCATTTTTTAATCACAACAACTTTCCGTTGTTGCTGAAGAAGTCCAAGATGATTCTTCCATTGTTGAAAGGTCAACTCTATGAGTTGCCATCCAGTCACCATTAGCTTCAACAAACTTTTGAACATTACCTTCTGGAGCTTGATGAATAACAATAACTTTTTGAGGATCTTCCTTACTTACTCCTCTAAAAAGTGGCTGAATAAGAAATTCAGAATGTCTTTTATCAGCTTCCGCACTATCAAATATTGCTACCCATTCATCGAAAGTGCTTTCAATTTTAAAAGTAAAAACTGAGGTTATGGAACAAGACATAATAAAAATATTATTTGTAGCCATAAAATAAGTCTGTTTAATTAAGGTTTGGTTAATTATCTTTAAACGGAATTAAAATACCTTTTTTTTTAAATTTGAGCCAACCTTTTTTTTCTAGTATTTTTAAATTTCTCGTTACGGTTACTCTTGTTGAAGAAATTGAATTACCGATAATTTTATGGGTAAAATTAAATTCTTTTAAATTTAGATAAATATGTTTATCTTTTTTTAAGCCAATTATTGAGGATAAGTATAAAAGAAATTCTTTTAGTTTTTCTTCTGATTTTTTTATATCCCTTATTAATAAAAGTTTTTCCAATTGATCAATTCTTTTTAGACTTCTTGTTAATAAGTCTGTAGATGAAAAAAATAGCCCTCTTTTAATTGTTTTAATTTCGCAATTTGTCAACGCAATTAATTTAATATTTTCGTAGTTACATAATGTCAAATTTATTACATCATTTTCATTTATTATCCCAACAATATTTTTCTTACTCTTAATTTTTGATTCCATTATTAATATTCCTGATTTGACTTCTAGGATTGTATTGTTGTTAAAGTCTATATTTTGCTTTTCAGGAATTATCATGTTTATTTCTTAAAGTGCTTTCACCCTAAATTTATAAAGTTAAAAATAAATTAAAAATTATTTAATTCCCTAGTTAAATCTGATTAAAAATTGACTAACTCAAAATAAAAAAATTAATCAGAATTTAAACTCTTTTTGGGAAAAAGTTAATCTCTTTAGAGCAGCTTAAATATGGAGAATAAATTCAACACTAATGAGAAATTTTTTAAAGATAGTCTTAGGGCTATCAATAATCAGTACAAGTATTTCAAGTTGTGGAAACAAATCAAATGATTTAATTGGAGATTTAGATTTATCTGATTGCAATCCAAATAATACTGTTGACAGCAAATATTGTGATCGAGATGGAGATTTTCTCGCAGACCTACCCCTTTCCGAAGATGAATGGATAGATCCTGAAACCATTGTGTTCTCATATACACCTGTTGAAGACCCCTCCGTTTATGCAAAAGTTTGGGAAGATTTTGTAATACATATGTCTAAGGTGACTGGTAAAAAAGTCACTTTCTTACCAGTTCAATCTTATGCTGCTCAAGTTGAGGCAATGAGATCTGGACGTCTTCATGTAGCAGGAATTAATACTGGAAGCAATACAGTGGCAGCAGCATGTGCAGGAGCAGTTCCATTTGGAATGATGGCTAAAAAAGATTTATCTTACGGTTATGAAATGGAAATTATTGTTCCTTCTGATAGTCCAATTAATTCTCCTGCAGATTTAAAAGGTAAAAAAGTTACATTTACATCTAAGACATCTAATTCAGGATTTAAAGCACCATCGGCCATTCTTAAAGGAGAATTTGGTCTTGAGGCAAATAAAGATTTCACCCCAGTCTTTTCTGGCAAGCATCAAAATTCAATAATGGGTGTTGCAAACAAAGATTATGAAGTAGCGCCAATTGCTAACTCAGTTCTTACAAGAATGGATGCAAGAGGTGTTGTTGATTCTTCTAAAATAAGAACTATTTATAAATCCCAAACCTTCCCAACGACAGGTTATGCTCATGCTCATAATTTACATCCAGCTGTAGTTGCAAAAGTAAAGCAAGCTTTTTACACCTATAACTGGGATAATTCAACATTAGATAAAGAATTTAAAAAGGCTGATAGATTCATTTCAATAAGTCACAAGCACGATTGGGATGTTATTAGAAAAATAGATAAGGCTAATGGTGTTGTTTATGATTGCAAATAAAAATTTTTAATCATAAATAAAATCAGACTTAATGCTTAAAACAATAAACCTCAAAAAGGTTTATCCAAATGGTGAAGAGGCGCTTAAAGGAATAAACCTGGAAATTCCTAATGGGCAAGTAGTTGCTCTTATCGGTCCTTCAGGTGCTGGTAAAAGTACTTTTATTAGAACAATAAATAGATTAGTTGAGCCCACTTCAGGGAAAGTTTATTTCGCTAATGAAAAAAATGACATTACTTCTTTAAATAAATCTAAATTAAGAAAAATAAGAAGACAAATTGGAATGATTTTCCAGGAATTTGCTTTGGTAGAAAGATTAAGTGTAATGGAAAATGTGCTTTCCGGTAGATTAGGTTACGTAGGATTTTGGAATAGTTTTTTCAGGAAATTTCCTCAAAAAGATATTGAAGAAGCATTCCGTCTGCTTCAAAGAATTGGACTAGAGCATATGCTTGATAAAAGAGCCGATGAATTGTCAGGAGGGCAGAGGCAAAGAGTAGGAATTGCTAGAGCTTTGATACAAAATCCAATTTTACTTTTAGTAGATGAACCTACAGCTAGTTTAGATCCCAAAAATTCCAGGCAAATTATGCGATTAATATGCGAGTTATGTAAGGAAAGAAATCTTGCTGCGATTATAAATATTCATGATGTTTTTCTTGCTCAGAATTTTGCAGAAAGAATAATAGGTTTAAAAGCTGGAGAAATTGTTTACGATGGCAAGCCAAGTGGCTTATCAGAGACAATACTTACAAAAATATATGGAGAAGAAGACTGGTCTAAAACTGTAGCAAATTAGGAATATATTAAATGAATGATAAGAAAGTAATTTGGAAAAGAAAACCGTTAATAAAAAATAGGTTATTAAGAATTGGATTAATTTTGCTAATTAGTACTTACTTATTATCTGTTTTCCTAACTACCGAAATTGATTGGCAAAGAATTCTTGAAGGGATCCCAAGGGGTAAAAATTTTATATTTGCTTTTTTCCCTCCAGATTTCATAACTAGATCTGATGAGATTTTGGCAGGTATTTTTGAAAGTCTATGGATGACTATTGTTGCAACTATTGTGGGGATACTTATTTCTATACCTGTATCCTTAGGGGCGGCTAAAAACATAGCCCCTAAATTTGTTTATTTCTTATCAAGAGGAGTTATCACATTATCGAGGAGTTTTCAGGAGGTTATCCTAGCAATATTTTTTGTTAAGTTAATGGGTTTTGGACCTTTTGCTGGGATGGTAACTCTGAGTTTATCGACAATAGGGTTTTTCGCTAAATTATTATCTGAAGATATTGAAGACATAAATAAATCCCAAGCTGAAGCAATTAAATCTACTGGTAGCAGTTGGTTTCAATGGGTTAATTATGGTGTCCAGCCTCAAGTTATGCCAAGATTTATTGGATTATCTTTATACAGATTGGATATTAATTTTAGAGAGTCAGCTGTAATTGGAATTGTTGGGGGAGGAGGTATTGGTTCTACCTTAAATACAGCTTTTGATAGATATGAATTTGAGACTGCAGCGGCTGTTCTTATCGTAATTATTTCTATCGTGATGATTGTTGAATATACATCTAGTCATCTCAGGAAATTAATAAAGTAATGCCAATAATAAAACAAAAGGATTACAAAACCTGGAAAAAATTTGATCGAAAAAGAGATTTACAAAACTGGCTTTGTTGGTTCTTAGGTACTTTAATTTTTAGCTTTTGTTTCGGTCTGATTAGTAGTAAAACAATCTGGTTTTATGTATTTGATTCACATAATGAGGCTTTAGATCTTTTAGGTAGGATGTTTCCTCCAGAAACTAATTATTTCTTAACTTTAATAAAACCTATTTGGGATACTTTAAATATCGCGACTATTGGTACAACGATTGGAACTTTAATTGCAATACCATTAGCTTTTTTATCCGCAAACAATACTACCCCAAGTAAAAAGTTTTTAAGACCTTTAGCCTTATTTTGCATAGTTTCAAGCAGATCAATTAATTCAGTAATCTGGGCATTACTTCTTGTTGCAGTTGTCGGTCCGGGAGTCTTGGCTGGCATAATTGCTATCGGATTAAGATCGATTGGATTTTGTGGAAAATTACTTTATGAAGCTATAGAGGAAATTGATGAAAACCAAATTGAAGCTATTGAGGCAACAGGGGCAAATAAAGCACAAATTATGACCTTTGGCATAGTGCCTCAAATTCTCCCAGCATTTACGAGTATTTCTATTTATAGGTGGGATATAAATATTAGAGAAGCAACTGTTGTTGGCTTAGTTGGAGCAGGAGGTATAGGGATAGAATTAGATGCTCAAATAGGAGACTTAGCTTGGGCTAAGGTATCAGTTATTTTATTAGCAATAGTAGTAGCGGTTGTTTTTAGTGAATGGATTACAGCAAAAATAAGGAGATTTATTCTATAGAATAGATTCAATACTATTTTGTTTAATGGAGCTAAATGCTAATTATGGTAGATCGACTGTCAATCGTGATATCCAACTTTAGAAACTATATTTCCTGAAACAGGGTCAGTAACTCCAAGTTCTGGAGACAACTCTTCCATAAATCCTCTAACCTCATCAAGGTGAGCAATCATAGCTGGTCTTTGAGCTGCAATAGCTTCTGCACTTTTCCAGATCCCAACAAAACAGTAATCATAATCTCCAGTTTTAGCGATATATCTTTGAGTCATCCCCTCAAAACTTGTTTTATCTATTACTTCGAAATACTTATCTACACAATCAGACTTTAATTTAAATCGAACAACATTCATAAAATTTTGAGCAGTCATAAAAAAAGAGGGTTTTTATACCCTCCAATTTTAGATCGACTGTCAATCAATTAAATTATCCCATCGCTGCTACTTCTTCAGCAAGTTGTTTATTTCTTAGAATAACTTCTTCATCATTAAAAACAGGAAGTACATTCCATTCAACGCCAAATTTTGCTCTCCAAATACCAAAATGTTCAGCCATTTTAAGATGACTGTCAGCTTTGCATGTTACGAAAACTTCTCCGGTTTGAGGGGCATGGACTCTACTTATCAATTCAAAGCCGTCAAAATTATCCTTAGGTGCGCCGGAAGCAATATATTGTTCAAAGAGTTTGTACCCTTCAGATTGCGAAAGAGTATCTGGGATAACTCCATGAACGTGATAGTAAGCCATAATTAGAATTCAATAGTGTAATTTCAATCTAAAAACGATAATTTAAAAAGTATTTAATTTATCTTTAAATTTAGATTTTTAGATCGACTTTCAATCTTTAATTAAAATCTGCTTTACCAAGTTTAGTTTTGAAGACTTTAAAAGTAAGACCACTTTCGTTAATTGCTTCAATTACTTAATCTCCAACAGTTCCATAAAATTCAATAGACGAATCTCCGTCATACAGTCCAGCGTGAACTTCAAGATAAGCACCGACAGGAGGGTTAACTAAATGAGCAAGAAATGCATCATCATTTTTAAAAACCTCTGACCATACAAAACGAAGTGTGCACGATAAATTTAAATGGCCCATCTGTTGCTGTCAAATTATTTCTAGGGAGTGTTGTAATTATTCTTTAATCCACTTTTTAGTCTTTAGAAATTCCAATTTATCTGTAATTGATAGGAATCTGAATTTTTTGAATCTCCCTGTTCATTTTTGTAAGAAAGCACAGCTCCGAATCTATTTTTCCTACTCATCTGCAATCCAATGGATAATTACTTTTTATTAAAAATATAACTTGCAAAAATGCCTTTCTTTTTGTTTCTTTTTTTTTCTTTTAAACAATTCATAACTTGCTTATAACTTTAAAATGTGACTCTAAGAATGCATTCAATTCTTCTAAATCAAAGCAGTGGTCTTGGATGCAATTTTTTATAGTATGCAGCAAGTAAACTAATAATTTTTAAAAATTAAAATAATATTTTATTTTTTCTTATTCGTATCTTATTTAATTCTTAAAGAAGAGTTCATTAAATCTTTTAAGCTGTCGGTAGCTTCTACATTCTCCTCGCACGTAATAGAGAAGCTTTTTCTTTTTGAAATAAATTTGGTATGACTTATTTTGCAGAGCCAAATTACATAGAATATGACCTGTGGTTTGATTCAAATATTAATGCAGTTGATTTAATTAACTATTCAGATGAAAATGAATTTTGTAATTTTACGCATAAAAAATTCCATAAGATATCAAGTTTAAATTTAGTTATTGGTTCCTCAAAATATAAACAAATGAAGATTTTTTCTTTTTTATAATTACCTTGCAGAGTTAATGCATTCCTTTATTGTTTTATCTCTCTGATTCTGGCATAGCAAAAGTAAATTTTTTGATATAAATTTTTAAGGCATTAAGCACTAAAGTTTAATTATCAAAGAGCTAAATCGCAATAATTTCCAGCACTCATATTTACTGAATTTTGTGAAGTAATTCTTTCTAAGTTTTTATTTAAATTATTAGCATGATTAGAAGCCGAATAAAATCCAACTGTTAAAAAAACAAGTGTGATAGAAGTTACGATTGTGCTGAACTGGATAACTCCATCTGCCAGAATAGCTGGAGTTTTTAGAGATAAAATAGCTTTTTTTCTCTTTGCTTTTGATTTTGCCACAATGTTAACCTTTACTTAAAATTTTCTTAAGTTATTTTTAATAATAAGTAAAAAAAATAATTTGTCAGTTAGTAAATTTACTCATTTTGATGAGTCGTTCGAATCGAGAAATCTTAATATTTTCAACTATTAATTTATATTGACCTTAAAATTAATAACTTCTTTAAATTTTTAAGCGTCTTGACTTTCTTTAAACAAATTTATTTTTAAATTAATTACCTCTTAATTTTCTTTACTTTAAATTTATCGACTAAATATTGACGCCTTATTTAGCTGATTTCATATGAACAAATTAAATATTTATAAAACAAAAACAATAAACTTTTTAAGAAAATATTCATTAAATATTTTTATGGCTATTGTAGCTATCAATTCATATTCTATTTCAAGTACTCTTAAAGAAAATAGAAATATTTTAAATGAAAATGTAAAGTTACTAAGATATAAAGAGATTTGCGCGAGATATTATACTTTTTATTCTTCTGGAACTGATGAGCAGGCAGAAAGTAGAGAGGAATTGACAGCTTCTTTGTTATATGTTCCATTGGAGCTTGTTGATACTTTTTGCCAAAGGATGATATAGATATTTTTCTCTTAATAAATTGAGAATTTTTAAAAAGTTTTTTGCACCGTATTGAAAATGAAATGTAGTATTTTAAATTTTTGCAGATAGTTATGATTTAATTAAACGTTTATAATTTTATTATCGTATTTTTTAAAATTAAATTTAAAAATGGTTTAATTATCAAAATATATGATGTAATTTTAAGTAAATTTAAAAAAATTATATATTTTTAAAATGTCAATTAAGGGTCTAATTCTATTCGATATAGATGGAGTTATTAGAGATGTTTCGAATAGCTATAGAATGGCAATTATAAAAACAGTAAAGCATTATTGTTTTTGGGAACCAAGTATTTTCGAAATTGATGAAATAAAAAATGAAGGGATTTGGAACAATGACTGGGATTTAAGTTTAGAACTAATAAAAAGACACATAGTAAGCAATAGATTAACTATTACACCTCCAACAAGGAAAGAATTAGTTTGCCATTTTGAAAATTTATATTTTGGTTTGAAATCACCTCTAGAATCAGAAATTTGGACAGGATTTATAAAAAACGAAAAAATTCTTATCGAGAAAAATATTTTTAGCGAACTAACTAAAAATAGTATTTTGTGGGGTTTTGTAAGTGGAGCAGAAAGGGCATCAGCTGAATATATATTAAAGAATAAATTAAAACTTCTGAATCCTCCGCTAGTCGCGATGGGAGAAGCTCCAGATAAACCTGATCCTAAAGGTTTTATTTATTTATCTAAAAAATTACTTAATCAAGAGCTTGGAAGATCAGCTCCTCCCATAGCATATATTGGAGATACGGTAGCAGATGTTAAAACAATTATTAATTCAAGAAAAATAATTCCAGAGCAGAAATTTATAAGTCTTGCTGTCGCTCCACCACATTTGCATTTAAAAAACAGTTTAAAAGCGAGAGAAATATATGAATCCAAACTAAAGATTGCAGGAGCAGATTTCATACTGAATTCAGTAAATGATATAAAAAATATTTTTAAAAATTTATTTTTTTAAAATAAATTAGTATTTAGATTAAATCATAAACTTTAAAAAAAAAGGCTATCGTAGCTGAATCTTTTATTACTCCAGAGTAAATTAAATCTCTGATTTTCTCTTTACTAAAAAATAAAACTTCGATTTCCTCATCATCATCTTTATCTAATAAATTAGCCTCTTTAAAAATATTGTTAGCTAAAAACAAATGTATTCTTTCATTAGAATAAGATGGCGACTCAAAGATTTCTCCAAAATATTTGAAACTTTTTGAAGAATAGCCAGTCTCTTCTATGAGTTCTCTTCTTATAGTCGATATTGGCTTTTCATTATTTTTAATAGTACCTGATGGGAATTCTAAAATATATTCTTCAACTGGAAATCTATATTGATTTAAAACAATTATCTTTTCTTGTTCATTCTTAGCTATCACCATTGTTGATCCATTATGGTCAATAGAACCATATCTCCCTATGGAGGAATTATTTAGCTTTAAATGTTCGATTTTTAAATTTACATTTTTAGTGGTTTCAAAAATTTCTCTCTTAAAAAAAATATGATTTTTTCTGGATTCGGAATCTGATTTCATTATTTCATATTATATAAATTATTAACCTTTATTTTAATAAGATATATTTTAAGGAAATGGCACATCTTAATTTGATGAAAAATATAAATTTAAAGGATAAAAAAGAATTCTTTAGAATGATTAATTATTTATTTTCTCAGAAAGGTAAAGAACAATATGCAGGTGAGGAAATAACAGTCTCAGATCATATGCTTCAATCCGCTACTCATGCGGTAAATAACGGTTTATCAGATGAAATCATTATCGCATCCCTTTTTCACGATGTAGGTCATTTACTTCTTGATCAAGATATCTATTCTAAATATAATGATCATGAAAAAATAGGTGCAGAATTTATTAAGGACTTTTTCTCAGATAAAATTTTTAATTGCGTAAGAATGCATGTTGATGCCAAAAGATACCTATGTACAAAAGATTCTTCTTATTTTGCAAAACTTTCATCAGCTTCAGTAGCATCATTGAAGGTTCAGGGAGGTGAAATGAATAAGGAAGAAATAAAAAGTTTTGAAAAAAATCAGTTTTTTAATGAAATTTTATTGGTTAGAGAATTAGATGAAAAGGCAAAAGATACTAATTTTAAAAACCTAGAATTGGAATTTTTTATTACAAAAATTGAAAGTATTTTTTTAAGCTAAAAATTTAAATATTCTTCAGCTATTTCTTCTGCGAGTCCAAATGATTGGGTCATTCCAGCACCGCCCAAACAATTGACTATTAGGATTGAATCATCAACTTCTTTTATTAACTCAGTTCCTCCTATTAACTTAGGATATATTCCGTTCCATCTTGAGGCTATCTCAATTGAAGGAAGACTTATAAAACTCTTAACTTGATCGACAATAAATTTATTTATTTCTTCATTATTAAAAGGATCAAAAGTTAATCCATACTCATGAGAATCTCCCAAAATAATTTCACCTAATCCATTTTGAGAAATCATAATATGTATTCCGTTTTCAATTGCAAAAGGGAACTCTTTTTTATATCTATCTTTTAAAGAATTAATTGATGAACATTCAGCAAAAGAATCATAATGCGTTAATGTAAAACCTGAACAAAGTGCAGGTCCTAACTTAAAGTTTTTAGGTTGAGTAATTGTTCTTAACATTTGAAGCTTGCTTTTGGTTGTATGAAATTTCTTATATTCTTGAGGAAATAATGATTCAAAATCGGCTCCTGAACAAATTATACTTTTTTTTGTATTAATCTTATTACCATCACTTGTAACTACTAAATTTGGCTCAACACTTGAAACTGTTGTACCAAAATTAAATTCAACTCCATATTTATTCTTTAATAAAATTGTAATCTTTTTAATTGCCTCTCTAGGATCAACAATCATTTCAGTAGGACTCCACAATCCTCCAATTAATCCTTTACTTAAAACATAAGGGCTAAGATTAAAGATTTGCTTTATTGAAAGTAATTCTGCACTTGAATTTTTAAACTTAGACAAATCACAATATTCTTTCATAACCTGATATTCATCTTCTTTATATGCCAAAATAATTGAACCAACTTGATCTAAAAAAAAGTCGCTGCTTTGGGCTGTCTCAATCCATATTTTTCTAGAATTAAGAGCTCTACTATATAGCTTTCCAAAAGGTTGACCAATTGGCCATATCATTCCAAAGTTTCTTATTGAAGCTCCAATAGCTTTTTCTTCTCTCTCAAAAACTTTTACACTAAAACCTCTTTTTACAGCTGATAATGCATGAGCAAGACCTACAATACCTGCTCCAATAATAGCTATATCAGTTTTACAATTTTTAGACATCAATAAATTGATTTAAGTAAGATGAAAATTCATTTAAGGAAGAAAAAAGTCCATCATTTTTATAAGCCTCAAGCTGTTCTTTTGAATGAGTTCCATTTGTGACTGCAAAAGATTTTAAACAGCCTGCACTTACTCCTGATTTCAAATCAGATGGGGTATCACCTATAACAACTACTGATTTAGGATCATCAATTCCTAAAACATACATTGCCTTTTGAATCATATATGGAGAAGGACGGCCTTCGTTATTATAAATTTCTGAAGGGGTTACTGATACATCAATAATTGAAGATGGGCCTCCCACATAATTATCATTAAGTCCTAAATCCCATCCAAGATTTTTAAGTATTATGTTTGTTACTTTTCTATAAAAACCTGTGTTTAATCCAATAAAAATATTTTTTGTTTTTAAGGATCTAAATAACTCAAGACAGCCTTCTGTTGGTTCAATATCAGTAGATAAATAGTGACTTTCTAAGATATCCTTAAAAGTTTCAAAAGATTTATTCACATAAGTTTCAAATTTATTACTACCTTTACCAATTCTCTCTTCCCATAATAATTGAAAGACCTTCTTTTTTGGAATGCCATGTAATCGATCAACTTCATTTTTATTAGTATTTAAACCTGTTCTTGAGGCGGCCTCTAAAAAACATCCAGTAACTTCATTTTTATCCTTCACAGTAGTGCCAGCCATATCAAAAATAACAAGTTTTATTTTCATATTTTTTTTCTTCATAATATTGATTTTATTCATTTAAGTTTAAGTAGTGTTTAAGTTTCTAATGGATTAATCCAAACAGATGATTTTTTCGAAACATTCCTAGAAGTAAATTCATAAATTAACCTTACGAATAGACTTGTTAAAACGATAAGAGTAGACATTGCAGCCGCTGATGCTGTATCTCCTGCATCATCCATGTTTACAATTGAAACAGATGAAACTGGTATTTTTGCTGGGTAGAGAAAAATAATAGCTGATACAGTTATCATTGAATTAACAAAATAATAACTTCCTATCTCTAAGATTGTTGGGAGTGATAATGGTATCGTTATTCTTAAAAAGGTTTTATAAAAAGGAACTTTTAAAGACTCTGATACCTCTTCAAATTCCTTATCAATTTGTTTTAAAGTTGTTGTTGCTGATATAAAACACACTGTGAAAAAATGTATGATATTAGCTAATACAAGGATTCCCATTGTTCCATAAAGTAATGAGAAAGGATTAAATATTTTAAAATCTAAAAAGGGTACAGAGAAAGAAGGTTTATTAAAAAAAAGAATATAGGATAAGCCAAGTACTAAGCCAGGAATTGCAATTGGTAATGTTGAAAAAAAGTATATTAGCATTCTTATTTTTTTTAATGGTTTAAATTTTTCTACTAAATAAGCTGTAAAAAATACAAATATAGTCCCAAATATTGCAGTATAAATTGACATGAAAACAGTATTAAAATAAGGTTCATAACCATTTCCAGCTACATTAGAAAATCTAAAGTTTTGTAATGATAGAGAAATATCGTATGGCCATATTTTTATTAGCGAGGCTAATACTATAGATGAAAAGACCCCAATTACTAAAATCAAAATTAAACTGCAAAAAATAAACATTATTGAATCAACTATCAGATTCTTCCTTGGTTTAAACGGTATAGATTTTCCCGAAATTAGAGATGCTTCATTCTTTTGGAAATTTTTATCAATTAGAAAAGCCAAAATTGAGGGTACTAAAAGATAGATGCTAATAGTTGCTCCCATGGCAAAGTTTTGTTGACCAACAACTTGTTTATAAATATCTGTAGCAAGTACATTAAAGTTCCCCCCAACAACTTTAGGAACTCCAAAATCCGTAAAAGATAAAATAAAACATATAAAAAATGAATTCATCAGTCCATATTTGATATTGGGTAAAGTAATAGTTAAGAATTTTCTAAGTGGAGATGCTTTCAGAGATTCTGCTGCTTCATATAATCTTTGATCACTAAGATTTAATGCTGACACAAGAATAATTAGAGCTTGAGGAAAGCAGTAAAAAATTTCACCTATAATTATTCCATTAAAACCATATAGATTTATATCAAATCCAGGAATAGTCCCAAAAAATCCTTGAGTAATTAAACCTTGTTTTCCAAAAATATAAATTAAACCTATGGCAACAGCCAGGGGTGGAATATATAAAGAAAATAAGCTAAAAGTATTGAAAAATTTTTTTAATGGTAATCTTGTCCTCGTGAGAGCATAAGCATAAATAAATCCAATTAATACTGAAAAAAAAGTCGTAGTAATTGCCACCTTTAAGCTATTTATAAAGGATTGCGTTAAGGATGGATTTTGAATATAGTTTATAAAATTTTCTAATCCTATAAAATTATTTTTGTTATCACTAAAGCTTTTTAAGAATAATGGAAGTAATGGAATTATGATAAAAAAGCTAACTAATATAAATACAAAAATAATTAAAGTTCTTAATAATAAGATGTTAAAACTTTTGTTAAAATTTTTTTTAAAATACATTGACTTATAAATTACTTTCAAATAATTTAATTTTTTCTTTTTTTAATTTAATATCTATAAAATCTCCAATTCTTAAATTATTAGAGATCACTTGATTGGAAATAACGTCTACAAAAATATTTTCTTCTAGCTTAGATTCTAAAACTACTGTTAATCTAAAAATTGTTCCTAAATAAGTAATTTCTTTTATTTTTACTCTAAGAATATTTTCTTCCTTTTCTATATTTTTTCTGAACTTAATAATTTCAATATCTTCAGGTCTAATACCAAGCAAGCAGTTTTCTAAAAATGAATATTCTGTATTCTGTGAAATTAAAAATCTATTATTAAGATAATAAAAAACACAATTTTTCTTATCATATTTACCTTTTAACAAATTCATCTTCCCTATGAAATCAGCAACAAACGGTGTAATTGGATTTTTATACAATTCAAAAGGTGTTCCAATTTGAGCAATATGACCTCTTTCCATGACTACAACTCTATCTGCCATAGATAAAGCTTCAGTTTGATCATGGGTAACCATGATAGTAGTTAAATTAAGTTTCTTTTGTATTAGTTTAATTTCATTTCTTAATTTTGATCTAACTTGAGCATCTAGGGCTGAAAGAGGTTCATCTAATAAAAGTAAACCAGGAGATAATGCCATGGCTCTCGCCAAAGCCACTCTTTGTTGTTGACCTCCAGATAATTGAGATGGAAATTGGTCAGAATATTTTTCTAATCCAACCAAACGAAGTAAATTATTAGTTCTTTTTTCAATTTCTTTTTTATTTATTTTTTTATTTTCAAGACCATAAGCTATATTTTGTTTTGCATTAAGGTTTGGAAATAATGCATATGACTGAAAAACAATTCCAAAGTCTCTTTTCTCAGTGGGGGAATTAGAAATTAAAAGCCCATCTTGAACAATATCGCCATTTGTTTGTCTCTCTAAGCCAGAAATTATTCTTAGCAGAGTTGTTTTTCCACAACCACTTGGTCCTAATAAACATAAAAATTCTCCCTTAAAAACATCCAAGTGAATATTTTTCAAAACGAATGTTTCCCCAAAGTTTTTACTGATATTTTTGATTTCTAAATATTTAAAACTTCCTTCTTTTTTAATCATTAAATTTAAAATAATTATTCATCTAGATGATAAATTCCATGAATTGCTAATTCATGGAATTTATTTATATGCTTTTAATTTTTACTTAGGAGCAGATTTGCCATCATAGCGTTTTGCCCACTCTGCTAGTATTCTCTCCCTATTTACAGCAGCCCATTGTAAGTCATTTTTTGCGAGCTGTTTCTCTGGATTAGAAGGGAAACCTTTAGGAAGCGGAACATCAGTTTCAACAGCTGTTATTGCAAAACTTTTTGCATATTCTCTTGAGACTTCAGGAGAAATTGCCCAATCAAGAAAAGTCTTAGCAGCAGGTTTTATTTTATCTTTTTTGATAAGGGCATTAGCTTCTACATCCCATCCAGAACCTTCCTTAGGGAAAACAGCCTCAATTGGTTGCCCCATATTTACCTGTTTTACAGCTCTGTAACCAAATGAAACTCCTATTGGATACTCTCCTTTACCTGCAGCCTTACAAGGCTTAGATCCAGAATGCATATACTGAGCAATATTTTCATGAAGTGCATCAAGGTAATTCCAACCATCCTCTTCAGAAGGTAAATTTTGTAATCTTGAAGCTACTGACAAATAACCTGTTCCAGAGGAAGCAGGGTTAGACATAACTATGTGACCTTTGTATTCTGGTTTTGTTAAATCTGCCCAAGATTTAGGTATTGATAGCCCGTTTTTTTGAGCCTCAATTTTATTAACACAAAAAGCAGAAATCCAAGAATCAATTCCAACCCATGAAGGTTTTTTTGCAGGATCCCTAAAGCTTGGTTTAACATTCGAAAGGCCTTTTGGAGCATAACCTTGAATCAAACCTCTATCATTAGCTACTAATAAACTTGAAGCAGCTAAACCCCAAACCACATCTGCCTGTGGGTTTTCAGCCTCAGCCAATAATTTCGCAGTAACTATACCTGTTGAGTCCCTAACAATATTAACTTCTATATTAGGGTAATCTCTCTCAAAGGATTTTAGGTAATTTGGTATTTGGTCATCTTCTAGAGCAGTATAAACAGTAATTGAAGCCTTTTCAGAACCTTTTTTACCCCACCACCATGCATTTGCTGAAGGTGCAAGTGCTGTTCCTATAACAGCTGCCCCCATTACAAAAGAAAATAACTTTTTCATTTAGTTTGTATTACTACTTACAATATGCAAAATTGTATGATTTTTGTTTTAAAGAAAAATATAAATTCTATATAAGGTTTGGTTAAGTAATTTCTAATCTTGTTAAATTTCATTTAAGCAGTAAGCACAAATAGATTGATTAATAAAACTTTTTTCAGATTTAATTGCATATTTTTTAGTTTAAAAAACCGTTTATATTTTTTGTTTATCTATCAATAAGAAGGACCGCTTAATTTATCAAGTAATTCATATTTATCTCTTTTTTCATACCAATCATTTAAATCTTTTTCACTTATTGTTCTGAATAAAAATAACGATATCTTCTCCAGGTAATCAGCAATATAAATTCTTTAAATTGGATTAAAACAAATAAAAACAACAAAAATTGAACCTAACAAAAGTATTGTTTTTAATAAGCGTCCCCTCAAATTTCCCTCAAATTTTCTAGTTAAGCAGCATCTAGATTTAATTCTTCTTGTTCAAAATTTGCTTTATTTTCCTTAATTTCTTGATTAGCCCATTGCAATAATCTTATAGATAATATTAAGTCTCCATCTAACCATGCTCTAATAGCCATAGCTCTTCTAGGATCATAAAATTTTTTCTTTCTATACCAATCAAAAACATTCTCATCTGATTTGTCTCCATTGCATGAAAGACAAGCTGGAACACAATTTTCTGTTAAGTTTAAGCCTCCTTTACTTCGTGGCAATATATGATCAATAGATTCTGAAGGTTTTCCGCAATATATGCATCTTTTGCTCGTAAATGTATGAATAGACTTTCGCCAGAATCTTAATTTGAGCTTAGGGCATAAATCCTCTAAAAACACTGCATCATCAATATGCATTAAGATTATTCAATTATCTATATTTATGTCATATGAAATTTAAAAATAATTTAAGAAAACGTTATCTTTAAGAAATTAAATTATTTTCAAAAACCAATCACAAAATAATTAATTTCAAATAAATTTTTAATTAATTTTCTCATAACTTTTTCTACTTTTTAGTTTGAGCTTTTCCTCTTCAGAATTTGGTTATGGGATTAACAATATACATTTAACTTTATAACTCACCTTTTCTTTATGTGGAGTCTAGTTATTTAGTTGAATATAATAAGCTAAGAATTTTAAAAAAAATGTCTGATAAAAAGAAAGATACAAAAAAAGATTTTAAAAAGAATAAAGCTATGCTTGCTTACGGAGTGATACAACTAGGAACAGCAGTTGTATCAGCTGTTGCCTTAGTAGCTATTGCACTAAGCTTTTGCTCATTAAAAAAAGAATCAAAGTTCTTTAATGAATGTGTTGAAGAAATGAAAGCGACTGGTTCGCAAACAGCTGATGCGGTTCGTTTCTGTACTGGTGGTTAGCATTAGGTAAATTAAGTGTTTCCGATATTTTTATAAATAATATTTAATTTGTCTTAGTTCATATTAACCATAAATTAATTTTTTCTTATTTTCCCCTTAGTAAAACTAATAAATAAACTAACTAAAATTTAAGTGGTTATAAATTTAGGAAAATTTTATGAGTGGAGATTATGAGACATTAGAAATCAATCAACCTAAGATTTCTTATTTTAAAAAGAGATCAGAAGATAATACTTTATGGCTAGAGGAAATGATTAAAGAGATTGAAAAGATTGAAGATACGAATAACAATATATCTGATGCTGCTTAATCTACGATGGTTTGTGATTAATGATATTTATTGAGTAATCTATTGTAAATTACCAACAATAATATTATTCAACCTATACCAAGAATTGCATGGTATGGGTCTTAATGATTTTGCTAAAGCTCATTTAAAAATTCCATTAATTTAGTCTTTGGGTCGAGGTAATATCAAGCGTTTCATTTAAAAAACATAAGTGACTTAATCGCATTTTTTCTTTCCATATATTTTCTGCATTTCTTTTTGTTCTGATAAATAATCTTCTTTTGCTTGTTTATTAATTTGATCATATTTGGCTTTAAATTCTTCTATAAGAGCTTGAGCATTTTGTCTTCTTTCTTTGGGCATAAAATCAAAATCTTCATCACTATAATTTCCACTTTTTAAGATAGTTTCAAACAAATAACATTCACTAGATAAATCAATATCAAATTCTTTTATTAAGAAATATTCATTACATAAGCTTTCTATTTCATAAGGACTATCAAAAAGATCCTCCCATTTTGTCTCTATTGCATAAATTTTGGTAATTTTATCATTAGCAAATTCTTTGCTTTGTTTTGCAAATGATATTTTTTGCTGATAATCATTTTTTGATTTATTTATTGCAAATTTAAGGTCTTCGCATAATCTTGCTTTATCGTTTCCGAAACCAAATATAAGTGGGAAAACAATAAATAAAGCTAAGCGTTTCATTTAATCGTTGACTTTTTGGTCTAATAATTCTTTTAATTCCTTTGGTAAGTTTAAAAAAGAATCTCTTAAATTTTCATTCTTTTCTCCTATATGCAGTATCCACTCTCTAAATTCTTCTGCTATTGCATAACTGTCTTCATATCTTTCTAGATTATCCATAACAGAAATTCTTTTAGTAGCCCAACAAGTCGCTATATCAATTCTTTTTTTTGTTTAGTATTTACTGCCAAAATTCATCTAATGCATCAAACACTCTGTTGAGATAATCGTTTGCTCCTATACATTCCCATTTCCCCTTTTCACCAATCGCACATTTGTAGTGCAGTTCTCTCTTGAGTTGCATTAGTTTATTGGTCATAGCAACCTTGTCTAGTCTTCCGTTCATAGTAATTCCCTAGCTTCTGTCAATATTTGATTCTTTAAAAAAACAAGCGCGTCTAGTTTTTCTTCTTTTTCTTCATAATTTTCAAATTTCATTTCTGCAATTTCAACAATTGCTTTATCAACCTTTTTAAGCTGTTTCTTAATAACTCCCTTTTTAAGTTGTTTTTTAATAATCCTTTTTGGGATTTTGGTTGATTCCATTGGAATTACCTTTTTTCTTTATATTCTCTTTCTTTTCTTCAAAATGCGAGTCCATCACTTTAAATTCTGGTTAAATTCTCAACATAATATCGTTAAGAATATAGTTACCGCTCTTTCAATTTAATTTAATCAATCATTGGGGTTTTCATTCTTTCTGATCAATTGGTCTAAAGTTTTTTGATCTGAGACGACAATAAAATCATCAAAATGGATAGATTGATCGGGGTATTCAATTCCAATTTGTTTTCCCGAGTGTCTATAAACACCTATTCTTACATTAGTACCAGTGTATTTTCCTTTCCAGTCAGATGTTATACCTTTGTAATCAAATATTAATTTCTTATCTTTGAAGACTTTTACAAAACCATCATCATCCTTTGTATTATAGATTCCAATTTTATACGTGCTCCATTCACCTAATTGAGTCACACTAAATGTTTTGTTCGGTGTGAGTTTAAAATTATTTTTTATTTTTTTTTCACCTCTAGTTTTTTCATTACGCACAAACCAATTTGAATCATTTTTTTTATATTTTATATTAATGCGATGCTTAATATTATCTTCTTTATTCCTTCTATTGAAACCAGTACCGGCAGTATTACCTGCTATTTTTAATGTTTTTCCAGTGTCATCAAAACTTATTCTTACAAGAGGATGCGTTCTCATATATACATGTCGATTTTTAAATTCAAAAAACGTTACTCTGCCATCTGTATGTTTAAAATCTTTAGGAAGTCTTGTTTTAAAACCAATCCATATTTCTTTATTTAAAGTGCTTCTTTGCTTTGTCTCAAATATTGCTCTTTCTGTTTCTTTTCCTGAACCTTCTTTAAGAGGATCATTATTCCATCCATGCTTCACTGTAACTTCAAGATACTTATTGCCATCAAGATCTTTTTTAATTCTAAATGGTTTTAAACCTGCTCCCTTATCGTAGATTCGAAATATTTGGTTGAATGATTTTTCTATACCCCCACCAGAAGGAGGATTTGAGGATGAAAGGTTAGGATTAGCAACTTTTAATTTTCCTTCTTCTTGATTTTCAAAGTCCTCAGAAAAATTCCAAGGAGATTTTGTTTTTTTATCTACATAGTCTGGAACAAGTACCTTTTCCCATGAGTATGAATTGCCAGTAGCAAAACACATCAACACTAGAAAAATATATAATAATTTTTTCACAAAAAAAGAGGATTTTATCTCTCCAATTTTATATCGACTTTCAATCACCGTACCTAGTCTATTGGCCATAACAAATACATTTACCCCCTTTCCAGTTTGAACATTTTTTCTTTTTACATTTCTTTTTCTTTTTCTTTTTCTTATCAGCCATCCCAAAAACGTTGACTAGTATTTAAATCTTTTTTTAATTATCTAATTTTTTATGTCATAAATCCTTTCAGCATTCAAGTAAGCAATCTTTTTAGCAACTTCTTCAGGTAATTGATTTAAAATATCACGATAAATCCTCACTATTTTTGAATATTTTTTCCAGCGGTGTTTTTTATGCGCATCAGTGGCAAATAACAATTTATCTTGATACTCGATTAAGATTTCTTTCCATTCATTTTTTAATTGCTTTTCATCATTTAAAAATCCAGACCCAAATTTAGATTGTTTAATAGGATCACAGATGTTTCTTTTATCTTTATTTTTTTTCGATATCGTCATATATACATTGTCATGTGTTGAAAGGATTAATTTAGCCTGTTTTGGACTCCCAAAACCCATATGAGGTATTATGAATTTTTGATTTGGGAAATCAAGGAAAAGTTTAGAAAATTTAGGCCAATCCCTTTCCCAATCATAAAACTCCCAATGTGTCATAACAGGAATATTCTTTGAAGAAACCTTCACTAAAAAGTCAGCAACCCCTTTTCCTGATGGGTCTAAATATGTTTCTCCTGATTCATGCTGGCGCCCAATACCACCTCTAGAACTAGTATTACACTTGTCTGCATGAGTGAATAAAATTTCTCCTACAAAAGAATATTTATATTTATCAATATTTTTCAAAGTTCGCTTTGTGAAGGATTTACCAATGTCATTTTCATGCAAAAAATACTTTGGTGCACCAAGCACTATTAAATCTTTGTTGTCTCTATGCAAATTGAGTAATGCTTTTTCATTTTCACCTAATTTTTTACTTCTAGCAAAAAGAGCAATCTTATAAATTCCAGCATCTCTCACTCTAGAAATAGATTTTTCAAATCCTGGTCTTTCATCTTCTGATTTATGATTTAATTGAGCCATTGCATCAAAAAGCGGACCCTCATAACCATAGACTTCAAAGGGGGATAAAAGTGCAACTAGTAGTGTTAGTAGTAAGCGTTTCATTCTTTTATGCATGCTGCTTCCCAAGTCTCTTTCAAAATAGGATTATATATTCATAATCTAAATCTCTAAAAAATAATTACCCTGAGAATCCCATTTTCTGTTCTGCTGCCATTAATGAACCAACAAGCTTATGCTCAGCAATTTTTTCATCGTCAGTCATAACTGGCTTGATATCAAAATCTATATCAAACTTAACTTTCCAAGGAGCAAAGTGTTCTGTCATTTTTATACCTTCTGAAGCCTGGACAATAATATAAACATTATTTGAGTAAGAGGCATGATACCTCCCCAAAACTTTAAATCCTTCAAACTCATCATTCAAAGTTCCATCTTCAACAACCTTTAAAAAAAGATCGTAAGCTGCACCCATGAGAGCAACATTTTTAAAAGTTGCAGTTACAAAATAAGTATTCATTTAATTAATAAATCTAAAATTATTTCTAGGATATATTATTTAAAATTGAGTTAAGGATCTTGAATTGAATACTTGTACTATGGAACTTTTAAAATCGACTATTAATCATGATAACCAACTTTAGAAACAATATTTCCTGAAACAGGGTCAGTTACTCCAAGTTCTGGAGACAACTCTTCCATAAATCCTCTAACCTCATCAAGGTGAGCAATCATAGCTGGTCTTTGAGCTGCAATAGCTTCTGCACTTTTCCAGATCCCAACAAAACAGTAATCATAATCTCCAGTTTTAGCGATATATCTTTGAGTCATACCATCAAAACTTGTTTTATCTATTACTGCGAAATACTTATCTACACAATCAGACTTTAATTTAAATCGAACAACATTCATAAAATTTTGAGCAGTCATAAAAAAAGAGGGTTTTTATACCCTCCAATTTTAGATCGACTGTCAATCAATAAGCAGTTCCTCCTAATTTCTCAAGTAATTCATACTTATCTCTTTTCTCATACCACTTATTTAAATCTTCTTCACTTACTGTTTTAAATAAAAATAAGGATATCTTTTCTAAATAATCAGCAATATAAATTCTTGAAATTGGGTTTAGAGAAACATAAATTATGGTAATTAAAACTAATAAAAGTTCAACTAGGAGTATGCGTTTCATTCAGAAATTTAAATTGAAGTTCCTTTTTTGAGCTTTGACGAGGAATCATTTTCTGGAAAAATCTGTTTTATTTTTTCTGGAAAGAAAAACTCTAATTGCCTCCTTAAATCACCTTCATATAAATAGTCTTTTGTTGAGACTTTAAAAGTATCTCTTACTAATCGAACATTTATTTTTTCCTTTTTACCTGCCTCATTAATTCTTGATAAAACTAATTTAATTGGCTTATCTTTTGGTCCTTTTATGAGAGAAACAGCTTCATTTATACCCATTCCTTTAGTTGATTTCCCATCTATTTTGATAATTACATCATTTGGTTTAATGTCAGCTGAAGCAGCAGGTGAATCATTTATTACAGATTGAATAGTTAATTCAGCAGTGTCACTATTGAGAAAAAGCCTTATTCCAATCCCTGATATTTCCTTATCTTTTTTATGAGATAGTTTTTTATTAGTTTTCACACATCCTGCATAATCTCGTGCTTCTAAACATTTTTTATGCATTTCATCAGAGACTTCAGCATTAACAGCAGTTGGTAAAGCGATGGCAGCAAGTAGTGGGAGTAGAAACCTTCTCAAAATACAGAGTTAATTAACAAGCATGATAAAGATTATTTCTTGTTAGGACAATAATTTATTAAGGATGCTTTATTCCTTTGCGTCTTTTGTAGTTGGTCTAGTTTTAACTACTCCTCCCTCGATATAAAGCTCAGACTCAAAGCCAGCTCTAAGACCGCTATAGTTTCTTACTTTTCCTTTTAGTTTCTTAGCTTGATCTTTTATGCATTGAGCTACTCTTAGTGCTTTCTCTACGTCGTCTTTCATTATTTCCATAAGTCCTCATAAGGATTGATTAGTGTGCTTTTAAGATGATTGTTATTTTTTTATTTCAAAACATTCGATACTTTCTCTTGATTATATGAAATGAAAACGATTATCATTTCTATTATTTAATATTTCTAATATGTCATTTTTAAAAAGACTTTTAACAAATACAGCAGGTACAAGTAGGTCAATTATTAAAAATTTCTTAATAGCAGGAACTGTAATATTTTCTGGATTTGGGCAGGATGTTATGGCTAAGGGGAAGTCATACGTAGCAGTAGAGCCACTAGTTTGTGACTTAGTTAAATCAATTGCATTACCTTCTGACGAAGTTACATGCTTAGTAGATAGAAAGCAGGATGTTCATGACTTTAAGATCAATCCAAGACAAGCTCAATTACTTAATAACGCCGATAAAGTGTTCACTCTTGGTAAAGAAATGACTCCAAGTATGAGAAATTGGGAAAACAAAAAGCAAACAGTTGTTATAGGTGTTAGCGCAATAGATGTAGATGACCACTCTGATCATGGAGGTCATGATGATCACTCAGACCATGGTGGACATGACGATCATTCTGAACATTCAGCTAAGGTAGATGATCATTCTGATCATGGAGGTCATGACGATCATTCTGATCATGGAGGTCATGATGATCATGCTGAGGGTGCTTTTGAATGGGCAGGCAAATTCCAGCTTTCTAAGGGTTCTTACAAATGGTCATTTGAAAAAGTAGATGGCGAATATGCAGATCCTGCAATGAAAATGGTGATTCTAAAATCTGATGACATAGAGGAGTCTGAAGATTTAGCTAAAGAACTATTAGGATCTAAAGACTCAATAAGCAAGAAAAATAATGATACTTTGATCGCAAGTAATAAAGCTTTTGTTCTTAACTTTGATCAAAGAAAAGAAAGCACTGTTTTTAATGTGGATATAAAAGAAGATGGTGAATATATATTTTTTACTGAACACATGCCTTTTGAGTTTGAAGCAACTCAACACTTCTTTAAGGACGTTTTAAATAGTGATGTCGAACCAATAGCACAAGTTCCAGACGAAGGTGAGGGGCATCATCATCATGACCATGGAGGACTAGATCCACATGTTTGGCATGATCCACATAACATTATAAAAATGGGAGATCTTATAAGCAAAAGTTTAAAGAAAGATATTTCAGTTTTTAATAGAGGTGACAGAAAACTAATTAATGAAAGATTCGAAAAAGCTGATTCTCTCTTAGAAGGTTTAGATAGTTGGATCGTCGAACAAGTAAGCTCTATTCCAGAGGAAAACAGAGTAATTGTCTCTAAACACAAAGCGATGGAATACTACGGAGATGCTTTTGGTTTTGAGACAGTCAGTTTACTAGACTTCCTTGGAGATTCATCAAGCTTAAGACCTGAAAACATTAGTTCAACTTTGAATATGCTAAAGGAAGAAAATGTTAAGGCAATATTTCCTGAACAAATTCCAGCATCTAAGTTATTAAGAAACTTAAGTAGACAAAGCTCAGTTCCTTTAGCTTCTAATCAAATATTCGTTGATGGATTGATGATGGACGGGAATATTGTTTCAGTAGCCGTACACAATACTTGTACAATTGTTGATTCATTAGGTGGAAGCTGTGATAAAGAATCCGGCTCCAATCTTGAGTTTGAATGGTACAAACTTTCAGATTAATCTTCTAAAAACTCCGAAATTTGGTCTTTTGGAAGTGAAGGAAGTGGAAGAGCTTTTTTATTAGTAAAGTAATCGCAATTAGGACTAACTCTTTTTAAATTATTTTCTAATTGATCGAATTGAGCATAAGATATTAGAGCATTACCATTACGATAATTTTCTTCATACCATTGAATTCTTTCTTCTAAATAAGTGCTCATACTTCTGCCAAATCAAAAGCCTTTTTAGGATCTTTGGTCATAAATCTAGCGTAACTTTCTAGGTGTGTTTGTAGATCATGCCCCATTGCATCAGAAATTTGTTTAGGTGCTCGCATTGTTCCATCTTCCATAGGTCTAGTGTGAGCAACATATGCGTATCTATGACGGAAGGAATATGGTTTGCACTTCTGTCCTTCTGCTTCTGCTTCTGCACAAATAGACAACGAAGTGTTTCTAATGCTCTTCCTCCTAAGATATTCTCCAAAGTTTTGACCGCCATTACCTAGAGGAATTTTTGGCAGTTCTTAATGTTTTTACCCAATTGGTTGATTGTGGCATTTAATGACCGAGTGCTCTACCTATTGTCCACGGATTTCCGTGGATTTTCAACTGAGTAAGGCAAAAGTGTGCAGTCTCGTGCAGTCTTATGCAGAGTATGACTTCAGTTATAGCTTAGATCCCTTTGTTTCACTAGAAGAGTCATAGTGCTTTGGGAGCACTAGGTCGCAGGTTCGAATCCTGTCGCCCCGACTCTATATAAACCAAGTCATACTAGCGAGTCTCCAAACTAGCTTTTTTATTTCTCATTTGTCTTAAAATCTCTGAGGGCGAGAAATGGGCGAGGATTTGTATAGCTTTGGATAACTTTGGAGGGTGTGTCGCCCGTTATAGCCATACTTCTGGTGTTACTCGCCAACCCTGACTAATTAACTTTTCCCATTCTTCCCTAGCCTTTTCAATCTTCAATTCTTTCCTCTTTTGCATTACTGGTGGTTCTTTTCCTAAAACACCAACTATTTTTCCAGTATCAACAAACATATACGCAAAAAACCTATCATTATTATTTGTATTCTTTATAAACCTCCTTACTTCTGATCTATTCGAATTAATTAACCAATAACCCTGAGTCACTAAATTAAAACAATACCAACAATAGTTCCGATACTAAATAATAAGCTAAGTAGTTTGCTATCAATAACCACTTTAAAATTTACTCTGCAAATATAGTATTTATTTAACTTTCAGATTCAGCATAAATATCTACAGTATTAACCCCCTCTAACCTATCCAATGCAGTTTTAACACTTTTCAATTCTACTCTACTCTTTATATCAAAAACTTTCATTAAAAATATTTTTAATTATTGGTTATTATTTGAGCCGAAAATTGTAGTAACATCACCACCTTCACTTAATTCCCTAAAAATAATTTCACCTTCTTTTTTTATTTTTCTTGGTATCCAGTTCATTTCTAATATCTTACCAAGATAATTTTGATAAGAAAGCATACTATAGTTACAATTCTTTTGAATTTTTTCTAAAAAAATATTTATTAAACTCAGATCTAACTCTGTCATACTATGAGTAGCTATAAATAAATCAACAAACCCTTCTTTTTTTTTCTTTACAAAATCAAATTTAGAGATATCGCATATATTAATATTCAACATTTCATTATCTTGAGCTTTTTTACAAATTTTGTCATTTGCAGTAAACCAACTAAATAAATCTTGTACATATGGCATATCAAAATTATGATGAATCAATTTCAAATTATAGGATTTATTGTTAATTTCATTAACCATAGTTCTTAATAATCCGCCAAAACCTGGACCAACTTCAAAAATCCTAATCCCTTTTAATTTATTAATATTAGGCAAATTTTCAAAGATAACTTTCGTATAAAAATAATGAAATAAAGATTGAGAGGATATTCTGCCATTACTCTCAAAGTTCCACCCAAGATCAGATTCCATAAAATCTTTGTAGAAATCTGAAGGATTTATATTGTATAGAGTTTTTAATAGCCTAAAAATTTCAGAATTCTCATCAACTTGATTCCCAGAAGTCAAGAAATGAAACCTCTTTTCTGATCTGAATCCATTAAAATCTTCATTACCATTAGAGTAATTATTTTCATTTTTTTTGTGACAATTTCCCTTATTTAATGGAGAAAATTTTATACATGATTCGTAGAACCCTTCTTTTAAAAGGTCATTTATTCTTACATTTACAGGAAATTTTTTTCCAGGGACATAAATATATCCATCGTGAAATATTTCTTCTTCTTTTAAAATTTGAGCAAATTCCTTATTAAAATTATT
>CACNCF010000001.1 GCA_902618795.1 uncultured Prochlorococcus sp. | reverse complement strand
GTGTTTTCTACAACTGATAAACTTGGTCCATCACACACTATATGATTTGAAGCCTTTAAAAGTGAGAGTAATCTGCTGTTATTGTCTGAAATTGCCGTCATAAGAATTAATTCACTACCACGCATGCTATGTATAATGATTTCTGCTGCTCTCAATAAACCAGGACTTATGCTAACAATACCTACACAACTTCCAACATTTAATTCCTTGAGAATTTTCAATTCCTTCTGAAAGTCGCTCAAGTCAACTGCAATTGCTCGAACTCCATGTTGCTTAGCAACTTTTTCTAGAGGTTGCAAAAAATATCTGCTTGTGACAATCGTACCATTATTTGAATTGCTCAAAACTTTTTCTAATTCTTCCATAGGAACAACTTCTACTGGTACATTAACTGTTGTAGAAAGGTCTTCTGCTATTAACATAGAAGCTCCAATATCTTCTCTAGGAGTACTGACTATTATTCTTGATCCGCACTTAATACGCCAATCAATTTCATTGTTCAATATCTCTCTCGTCTCTTGTAAAGAGAATCCAAGACTTATTAAGTTGTCAATAACCTTCTTTGCTTCTTGATCAGGTGCTTTACTTATTTTATCTTTTGAGTAAAGTGATTTTGCAAATTCTCTTTTAGTAAGATTATCTCTTACGTAGATACCTGATCCAGCTATTGCTTCAACAACCCCATCTATTTCCAGTTGTCTGTAAACTTTGCTTATAGTGTTTCGATGGAGTCCAGTCTGCATTGCAAGTTGCCTCGTACTGGGAAGTCTGTGTCCTGGAGGATAATGTCTTGCAGCAATTGCGAAACAAATTTGATTATTTAGTTGAGTAGATGCTGGGATATCACTGTCTTGTTGAATATGAAATCTCACTTTAGAAAAATCCTTACTAATTTAATTTTAGATATAGTGACACTTTAACATTTGTCATATTTTTTGATAACAATTTATAATCCATCATCTTTTTTAATAAGAGGAGTTTTGCGAGGACTTAAAAACATAATCATGTTTCTTCCTTCTCTTTTTGGTTTTTGTTGAACTTCCGATTGCTCTTCTAAATCATTTGCCATTTTTAAAAGAAGAGTCTCAGCTAAATTTGAGTGTTGAATTTCTCTTCCCCTAAAAATTACAGTGCATTTTACCTTATCTCCCGATTTTAGAAATTTTGTAGCTTGACCAATGCGAACATCATAATCATGCTTGTCAATTTTATACCTCATTTTTACTTCTTTCACTTCTGTTTGATGAGATTTTTTCCTTGCTTCTTTAGCTTTCTTTTCTTGTTCAAATTTATATTTACCGTAGTCCATGATTCTACAAACAGGAGGATTTGCTTTTTCGCTCACCAAAACTAAATCAAGTTCTCTTTGAGATGCTATTTCTAATGCTTTTAATCTATCTATGACGCCTAATTGTTTTCCATCTGAATCAACGACTCTCAATTGAGGGTATTTTATTCTTTCATTTATATTTGGTAGCTCTCTAACTGGAGCTCTTCGGTCAAAGCGTGGGCGTGGGGGCATTCAGTTAATTAAATAAATTGATTGGATGATGAACAAAATCTATTTTTATAAAGTTAGCTTAAAAAAGACTCTATTTTAATTATTGCATCTTTTAGCAGGTTTTTGTTATTAAGCCAA
Organism: uncultured Prochlorococcus sp.; assembly: GCA_902618795.1. Classification (GTDB taxonomy): domain Bacteria; phylum Cyanobacteriota; class Cyanobacteriia; order PCC-6307; family Cyanobiaceae; genus Prochlorococcus_A. Next base: position 141,255 of record CACNCF010000001.1, on the reverse strand, counting down.
AGAGGATTATTTTTATTACGAAACCAAGTTTTTTGTCTTTTGGCAAATTGGATTGTTTTTGTCGTAGTCAACTCAATCGCTTTATCAATTGTTGAACGGTTATTTAAAACATTCCTAGCTTCTCTATAACCAATGGTTTCTAGTATTGGTAAATCAAATCCGTATTTAGAGATAAGGTGGTTAGTTTCCTCAATAATTCCAGATAAAAACATATTTTTTGTCCTTTGAAAAATTCTTTCTTTTAAATTATCTCTATCTAATCCAAGCTCTAGGATTTTCCAGTTAGGGGGTTTTTGAACTTGAAGATTAGACAAAGGTTTACCTGTTACGTAGAAGACTTCTAATGCTCTTATTGTTCTAATTTGGTCAGCAAAATTGATTTTTTTTGTTGATAATGGATCACAATTTTTTAACAGATCCCAACATTTTTCCTGACCAAGTTCTTCTAATTGTCTTCTGAAATTATGTTGAGGAGGGACATCTGGTACAAAAAATCCTTTTGTTATTGAGTTCATATACAAACCACTTCCTCCAACAAGAAAAGGTAAATTATTTTGTTTAATTTCTCCCTTAATAGATTTTTGAGCAATTTCTTGAAATTGTTTTACATTAATTGGATTGATTGGTTCTTCAATATCTATTAAAAAATGCTTTATTTTTTTTTGTTGGATTTTAGATGGCTTAGCTGTTCCAATGTCCATGGACCTATAAATTTGTCTTGAATCGATATTGTGTATATGAGTTTTGAAATATTCTGCAATTTCTATAGCTAATTCTGTTTTGCCACTTGCAGTAGGCCCAATTAAAATTATTACATGAGGTAGATACGAAGACATATGAATTTCTGAAGAAAAAAATATTAGTTATATAATTAAAGTGATTAAAATTTTCATTGACTTCGAGCCTTTACCTTAATGCAGTGGTAAGTTTAATGAAAGACCTTTTAAAAATAACATTTTAAAAGTCTAATATTTTTTTTATATTAAATGAGTGAGGACAAAAGATCTAATAAAATCTCAAATGATTATGGCGCAGAACAGATACAGGTTTTAGAAGGGTTAGAGCCAGTTCGTAAACGCCCTGGGATGTATATAGGTTCAACAGGGCCGAGGGGATTACACCACTTAGTATATGAGGTAGTTGATAACTCGGTTGATGAAGCACTTGCAGGACATTGTGATCACATAGAAATAATTCTGCGAGCAGATGGTTCTGCTTTAATTTCTGATAATGGACGAGGTATTCCAACAGATATTCATCCAAGAACAGGGAAAAGTGCCTTAGAAACTGTACTAACTGTTCTTCATGCAGGAGGTAAATTTGGAAGTGGTGGTTATAAAGTTTCAGGAGGTTTGCATGGAGTAGGAATATCTGTAGTTAATGCTCTAAGCGAATGGGTTAATGTAACTGTATATAGGGATGGAAACGAATTTAATCAAAGATTTGAACAAGGTGTATCAAAGGGTGAATTGGAAACTAAAAAGCAGACAGGCAAACCATTTAAGAAAGGCACAACTATATGCTTTAAACCCGACCAAACGATTTTTTCTGGAGGAATTGAATTTGAATATGCTCTTCTTTCATCTAGATTAAGGGAGCTAGCTTATCTAAATGGCGGAGTAAAAATTGTTTTTAGAGATGAAAGAAATCAATTATCAGATGGTTCTTTTAAAGAAGAAATTTATTTGTATCAAGGAGGTATTAAAGAATATGTTGAATACATGAATGCTGAAAAAGATTCTATTCATCCTGAAATAATTTATGTTGACTCACAGAAAGATAATGTTTATGTCGAAGCAGCTTTGCAATGGTGTTCAGATGTATACTCAGATAATATTTTAGGATTTGCAAATAATATTAGAACTATTGATGGAGGGACTCATATTGAAGGGCTAAAAACAGTTCTGACAAGAACTTTCAATAATCTTGCAAAAAAGAGAGGCAAAAGAAAAGATATTGAAAAAAATTTAGCTGGCGAAAATATTAGAGAGGGTTTGACAGTTGTTTTATCAGTAAAAGTCCCAGATCCCGAATTTGAAGGCCAAACAAAAACAAAATTAGGAAATACTGAAGTACGGGGAATTGTGGATTCTCTCATTGGGGAGGCTCTCACAAAATATATGGAATTTAATCCTGTAATTTTGGACTTGATTCTTGAAAAAGCAATTCAATCATTTAATGCAGCAGAAGCTGCAAGAAGGGCTAGAGAATTAGTAAGAAGAAAAAGTGTTCTTGAAAGTTCTACATTGCCAGGTAAATTAGCAGATTGTAGTTCTAGAGATCCTTCAGAATCAGAAATCTATATAGTAGAAGGAGATTCAGCTGGTGGCTCCGCAAAACAAGGTCGAGATAGAAATTTTCAGGCTATTTTGCCTCTCAGGGGTAAAATTCTTAATATTGAAAAAACTGACGATACTAAAATTTATAAAAACACAGAAATACAGTCATTAATAACAGCTCTAGGATTAGGAATAAAAGGAGAGGAGTTTGACGAGAGCTCTTTGAGATATCATAGAGTTGTAATTATGACAGATGCTGATGTTGACGGTGCTCATATAAGAACTTTGTTGCTTACATTTTTTTACAGATACCAAAGAGAACTTGTTGAGAAAGGTTTTATATACATCGCTTGTCCACCTCTTTATAAAGTTGAAAGAGGTAAGAATTACAATTACTGTTATAACGAGAATCAATTAAAGGATACAATTCAAGGTTTTGGAGAAAATGCAAATTATAATATTCAAAGATTTAAGGGATTAGGTGAGATGATGCCAAAACAATTATGGGATACAACTATGAATCCTCAAACGCGGATGATGAAAAGGGTTGAAATTGAAGATGCCCTTGAAGCTGACAGAATATTCAATATATTAATGGGAGATAAAGTTGCACCAAGAAGGGAATTTATTGAAACTCATAGCAGTAACTTAGATATGGCAACTTTAGACATATGATTAATAATGTTCTCAAGAATTTTTGTTTAATTACTTTTGCATTAATTGCTCCAATTACATTACCTGCTGGCGGGATTCAGAAAAGTTTAAATCAAAATAAGTTCCCAAATAATATGAATGAAATTATATTGAGTTCCAATGCTTCTCTTTATTCTTTTCCCGAGATTTATGCTAAGGAATTATTAGTTGTTGATGTGGGTACAACTTTATCAGTATTACGTTATTGGAAAGTCAGCAAAAATGAAACTTGGGTTAGGGTTGAATTAGCTTCTAATAAATTTTTAGATGATCCTAATAAGATTTTAAAAGGTTGGATAAAAATGTAAATTTTGGATTTTATTTCAATAACTATAATTTTTCTCAGCAGTACTTTTGGATTAATACTAAGAATATTCATACAAAAAAATTTTAAAAAAATTATCGGTTTTGATATTCAAAATACTTCAATAGTAAATTTTATATCATCTTTTTTTTTAGGAATTTTAGTAGCTTTAAATTTTATAAATAACGAAATATTAATGTTATTTTATATTGGTTTTTTAGGATGTTTTAGTACATTTTCTTCCTTTATATATCAACTATTTGCCTTATTTAAAAAGAGAAAATTCCTAAGATTATTTTTCCACTATATTGAAGTGATAATTTTTTCATTCCTGTTCTTTTATTTAGGTTATTTTCTTATTCAGTTTTTATAAAGTGAAAATAATTAATTTTATTTATATTCTTTTAGCCGCTTACCTAGCTACTTTTTTAAGATTAACTATAGATAATAATTTTTTTATTTCAATAATTGGATCATTTTTAGTGGGTTTTTTTATTAGTAGAGGATTAAGTTATTCAACTGAAAAAATTTTATTGAGTGGTTTTTTTTCTTGCTTTACATCCTTTAGCGGATTTATATATTTTTTGTACAAAATTTTAAATCAAGGGGATTGGATAAAATTTATAATTTTTTTTAATTTAATAATTATCGTGAATTTATTTACAATGCTTTTCGGGTACTGGATAAGTAGAAAAATTACTTAGATTTCATATAATGGTGTTGTTACTTTGATAAGGGATTATATTTATGAATGAAAATAATCTTGAAACAGTTACATCATTATCTTCAGATTTAAGTACAAGAGAGAATATTACTTTTCAACTTGAGGAGTTGCTCATCGCGGGAAATTATGATGAGGCAAAGTTACTTTTAGAGCCATCCCAACCTGTTGATATTGCGGATGCTATTGGAAGCCTTCCACTAATATTGCAGGCATTGGCATTTCGATTATTAAAGAAAAATGAAGCAATTGAGGTTTATGAATATTTAGATCCAGTAGTTCAGCAAACTTTATTAGAAAGACTTCGTTCAGGAGAAGTTTTAGAAATCGTTGAGAAAATGTCTCCTGATGATAGAGTTCAACTCTTTGATGAATTACCTGCAAAAGTTGTACGAAAATTTTTATCTGCTCTTAGTCCTGGTGAAAGGAAAGTAACAGCTGAATTACTTGGATATGAGCCTGAAACTGCTGGAAGATTAATGACAACTGAATTTATAGATCTTAAAGAGATGCAAACAGCAGCTGAGGCACTTTCTTTAGTTAGAAAAAGAGCCCCATTCACTGAGACTATTTATAGCTTATATGTTACAGACAAAGAAAGACATTTAACTGGTATTCTCTCTTTAAGAGACCTTGTAACTGCTGATCCTTCTAAGCCAATTGGAGACGTTATGACAAGAGATGTAGTTAATATTGCTACTAATACTAATCAAGAAGAGGTTGCAAGAGCAATACAAAGATATGATTTTTTAGCTCTCCCAGTCGTTGATAAGGAAAAAAGACTTGTGGGGATAGTCACAGTAGATGATTTAATTGATGTTATAGAACAAGAAGCAACAAGAGATATTTATGCAGCGGGCGCAGTACAACCTGGTGATGAAGATGATTATTTCCAAAGTAGTTTGTTTACGATTGCTCGAAGAAGAATTTTATGGTTATTAATTTTGGTATTTGCAAATGGTTTAACAACAAAAGTTATAGCTATGAATGATCAGATATTAAAAGAAATAGTTTTATTAGCTGCATTTATTCCACTACTTATAGGTACGGGGGGGAATGTTGGGGCTCAAAGTTCAACAGTTGTCATTCGAGGTTTAAGTACTCAAAAACTAAAGTCCCTTGGTGCAATTAAGGCAGTAGTTAAGGAGGCAATAACAGGTGCTCTTCTAGGTGTTTTTATGATGCTTGTAGTATTTCCCTTTGCTTGGTGGCAAGGAGAAGGGCCTTTAATCGCCTCTGCGGTGGGAATAAGTTTAATATCTATAACAACATTAGCTGCTACAACAGGAGCGATCCTCCCTTTGTTGTTTGACAGAATGAAATTGGATCCAGCCTTAATGTCCTCTCCTTTTATTACAACCGTAACTGATATTGCTGGTGTATTTATTTATCTCAGTACAGCAAAATGGTTATTAAGCTCTTCATTAGTCTAAATTCAGTAGGTATTTATTCTCATTTTTGTAAAATTGTGGATTTTTTTGTTTAACTTTACATTTCTTAATGGTATTGTTTACAAAACATCATTTAATCTTCATGTCTTCTGAAACAATAAGTGAAAATAAACTAGCTTCAATCTCAAGTATAAAATCTAGTAATGATGTAGATCTTGTTCGATCATACTTGAGAGATATAGGAAGAGTTCCATTACTATCGCATGAGCAAGAAATTACTCTGGGTCGCCAAGTTCAAGAGTACATGGAAGTTGAGAGAGCAGAATTAGAAATTATCGAATTAACAGGAGATAAGCCTAGTATTGATGATTTATCGACCAAATTAAACTTATCTTCTTCAATAATTAAAAAAAGATTAAGATCTGGACAGAGAGCTAAAGAAAGGATGGTCGCAGCAAATTTAAGATTGGTAGTAAGTGTTGCAAAAAAATATACAAAAAGAAACATGGAACTTTTAGATTTAATTCAGGAGGGAACTATAGGACTAGTCAGAGGAGTTGAAAAATTTGATCCAGCCAGAGGATATAAGTTTTCAACATATGCATACTGGTGGATTAGACAAGGTATTACAAGAGCAATAGCTGAAAAAAGTCGTGCGATAAGGCTACCAATTCACATAACTGAAATGTTGAATAAATTAAAAAAAGGTCAAAGAGAGCTCAGTCAAGAAATGTCTAGAACTCCAACCGTCACTGAACTTGCTAAATACGTAGAGCTTCCTGAAGATGATGTTAAAGATTTGATGTGCAAAGCTGGACAGCCAGTTAGTCTTGAAACCAAAGTTGGTGATGGTGAAGATACTGTTTTATTAGATTTATTGGCAGGGGGCGAGGATTTGCCAGACGAACAAATAGAAATGGATTGTATGAGAGGTGATCTGCATTCTCTTTTACATCAATTGCCTGATCTGCAATGTAGAGTTTTAAGAATGAGATACGGAATGGATGGTGATGAGCCAATGTCGCTTACAGGTATAGGAAGAGTACTTGGGATTAGTAGAGATCGAGTCAGAAATCTAGAACGAGATGGATTAAGAGGCTTGAGAAGACTTAGTGATAATGTTGAAGCTTATTTTGTTTCTTGAATAAATTCATTCATTAATTTATTTGCTTCTTCAGGTTCTTCATCATGAGGACAATGACCAGCCCCATTAATAATATCTAATCTTTTAATATTTCTGAATTTTTTCCTCCATTCTCTTGCTTGATTTAAAGATTCCCAAGGATCTTTTTCTCCCCAAATCAACTGGATTGGAGCATCAACCTTATCGAAAAGGTCAGTAGCTAGATAGTCATCAAATAAGTTAATAAAACCACGAAATGCTTCTTGAGAGTTTTTCCTTTGAGAGGGTTGATAAAGTATTTTAATCAATTCTTTATCGATATTTTTTCCTGAAGGATAAGCTTTTTCAAGTATCTTCTTAATAACTTTTGGATTAGCAGCTCTTGTAAAAAGTGCATTGCTAATAAATCTTTGTCTTACTATCGTTTTAAGGAGAGGTCTCATCAGATTCATTAAGATATCACTTTTTTTTAAACGTTTATCATCCATAGTTCTTTGTGCACAATCAATCAAAATAATACCTTTGCAATTATCTTTGAGGATTTCAGCAGCTTTTAATGCAATAACACCACCAATTGAATTTCCTACCAAGTAAACTGGAGATTTTATTACCTCTGCACAAAATGTTGATATTTGATTACCCCATAAGTCAAATGAATATTTAATGGAGTTTTCTTTGTCAGGTTCGTAATGTAATAAAGCACTAGGCTGACTACTTTCTCCAAATCCTAATAAGTCAATTGCGTAGCAGTTAGAAAATTTACCAAGAAAATCTTGATTATGTCTCCAGTGGTTTTTTGATGCCCCAAATCCATGAACTAATAAAATTTTAATATTTTTTTCAGAAGTAGATTCTTTGGATAAAGACCAAGAAATTTCCCAATTTTTCCACTTCCAAGTTTCAGATTTATTTAAAGACACTGTGAATAAGCTTTTAATTAAACTTTAATTCAAAAAAAAATTATTCGTTTTTAATAAATTATTCTTAGTTAAGAAAAAGCGTACATTTTATGAAAAAGAAAAAGGTTATATGTATTGGTGAGGCTTTAATAGACAGAATCAGAAATAAGTCAAATAAAGGATTTACAGATTTTTTGGGTGGTGCGCCGGCTAATGTCGCTTGTGCATTGAGAAAATTAAAAATAGATTCAATCTTTATGGGAAGTTTGGGTAATGATGATTATGGAAAAAAATTTATTTCGCAATTTGATCAATTGGGAGTTAATTTAGATTTCTTGCAATTAAATAATGATTCATCTACTCGTGTGGTTAATGTAGATAGGGATCAATTTGGAGATCGTTTTTTTTCAGGCTTTGAGGAAAGTTCTCATGCATGCTATGCAGACGAAGTTCTCAGCAAGAAATTAATAGAAAAAGAAATTTTAAATTTGGAGAAATCTTTTCTAGAAATAAAATATTTGGTTACAGGAACGAACTTATTATCATCTCCAATATCAGCAGAGGCTATTTTTTTTCTTATTGAACAGGCTAATAAATTTGAAGTCAAAATAGTTATTGATTTTAATTGGAGAGAGGTTTTTTGGGATCATGCAAGTTTCTCATCAGAAATTAGTAAAGCCGCGAGAGTTAATTTAATCAAAAATTTTTTAAATCATGCAAATGTTTTAAAGCTTGCGAAGGAAGAAGCAATTTTGTTTTTTGAGGATGAAAATCCCTTGCTAATATCTCAACGATTGTCTAATAGACCAGATGTAATAATAACTGATGGCAAAAATCCTGTTTTATGGAGCATCAATGGATTTCAGGGAATTACCGAAACTCCTTCTTCACAAAAAATTGTTGATACAACTGGGGCAGGCGATGCTTTTCTAGCTGGCTTTATTTCAAAATTAATTTCTTCTGGCTATCCTAAAAATGATTTAGAGATAGAAGATTGCATTAAGTTCGCAGGTGTTTGTGGATTATTAACTTGTCTTGGTGAAGGCGCCATCGAGCAACAACCATACTATGAAAAGGTTAATAAATTTTTGGGATCTCTTATTTCGTAGTTTCTTCCATAATCTTTTGCGTAACTAATTTCTATTTTCCAGAAATTATCAATAACTGGTTCTATTAATTCTGGCCATTCAATAACTAAAATAGCTTGTCTTTGTATTGCCTCTTCTTCTTCAGAAAAAAAAACTTCCTTTGCTGAAGAAACATTTCCTAACCTATATAAATCAAGGTGGATTAATGGAATTTTTCCGGAGTTATAGTGATGCGATAAAGCAAATGTGGGGCTTGTAATGTCCTCAGGGATTGATAAGCCTTTAGCAATCCCTTGTACGAAAGAAGTTTTCCCAGCCCCAATTGGACCCTTTAATAAAACAATTGATTGTGGATTTAATTTGTGTGAGAGTTTTTTCCCTAAATTTAAAGTTTCTTTTAAATTTTCAACAAACACAAAATTACACAAAAATCATTTATAGTTTAATAGTAAATGTATTTACTAGATATGGTTATCGCAAATTCAATTAAAACCTCTACACCAAACTATGTAATTGCTGATATCTCCTTATCAGATTTTGGCCGTAAAGAAATTAAAATTGCCGAAACGGAAATGCCTGGATTAATGGCACTTAGAGATAAATATCAATCAGAAAAGCCATTAAAAGGTGCAAAAATAGCCGGAAGTTTACACATGACTATTCAGACTGCAGTCTTAATAGAAACTCTTGTTGATCTTGGGGCAGAAGTGAAATGGGCTTCATGCAATATTTTTTCAACTCAAGATCATGCGGCGGCGGCTATTGCAGATCAAGGAATTCCTGTATACGCAAAAAAAGGTGAGACACTTGATGAATATTGGCAATATACCCACTACATTCTTGATTGGGGTTCAGACTCTCCAAATATGATTCTTGATGATGGTGGGGATGCAACTGGTTTATTGATACTCGGCAGTAAAGCGGAAAAAGATTTGTCTGTTTTAGATAATCCTGGTAATGAAGAAGAAATTGCTTTATTCAATTCTATTAAGTCTAAATTAGAAATTGATAGTGACTTCTATTCTAGAATTAAAAGTAATATTATTGGTGTCACTGAAGAAACTACGACAGGAGTTGCAAGACTGTATCAACTGCAAAAGCAAAATGCCTTACCTTTCCCTGCGATAAACGTTAATGATTCAGTAACTAAGAGCAAATTTGATAATTTATATGGCTGTCGCGAATCTTTAGTTGATAGTATAAAGCGCGCAACTGATGTGATGATTGCTGGGAAGGTTGCTTTGGTAATGGGTTTTGGAGATGTAGGTAAAGGTTCAGCTCAGTCATTGCGTGGACTTGGTGCAATCGTAAAAGTTGCTGAAGTTGATCCAATTTGTGCTCTTCAAGCTGCAATGGAAGGTTTTAGCGTTGTTACGCTAGACGATGTTGTGGAAGATATAGATATCTTTGTTACAGCAACTGGGAATTATCAAGTAATTACAAATGAAAATCTCGTCAAGATGAAAGATGAGGCCATAGTTTGTAATATTGGTCATTTCGATAATGAAATTGATGTGGCTTCATTGAAAGATTATCCATGGGAAAATATTAAGCCGCAGGTTGATCACATAACTTTACCAAGTGGCAATAAGATAATTCTTTTAGCCGAAGGTAGATTAGTTAACTTAGGCTGTGCCACTGGACATCCAAGTTTTGTTATGAGTAATTCTTTTACTAACCAAGTATTAGCTCAAATCGAACTTTTCAATAAGTCAGAGCAATATGCGAAAGAGGTTTATGTTTTACCAAAGCATTTAGATGAAATGGTAGCTAGATTACATCTTGATAAAATTGGTGCAAAATTAACAAAATTAACTAAGGAACAAGCTGACTATATTAATGTCTCTGTTGAAGGACCTTACAAACCAGAGCTTTATAGATACTAAGTTTGAGTTTAATTTTTGTAAATTTTCTTACTTCAATTCCCGACTATATTAGTTTGGCTGTTGAAAAGAATTCAACAATTGCATACCTCACTATTTGTTTGGCTATGTTTTTGGAAAACATAATACCTCCAATTCCTTCGGAAATAATAATGCCATTAGGAGGTTTTTTTGTTTATCAACAAAAATTAAATTTCTATATTTTAGTTTTTTGGGGATTACTTGGAACTATTTTAGGTTCATTGCCTTGGTACTATTTAGGTAGATTAGTAAATGAAAAAAGACTTTCAAATTTTCTAGATAAAAAAGGAAAATATCTCGGTATTTCCTCTAATGATCTAAATAAAAGTAAAAGGTGGTTTGATAAATATGGGGTTTCTTTAGTTTTTTGGGGCCGATTAGTACCCGGCATAAGAACTTTAATTTCAGTTCCCGCTGGCATAGAACTTATGCCATTAAGAAAATTTTTGCTTTGGACTACATTCGGTAGCTTAATATGGGTAGCTCTTCTGACTTATGCAGGGTATTTATTTGGTGAAAACTATCTAATTATCGAAACTTACTTAGATCAAATAAAATATGTTGTAAAGCCAATTTTAATTTTAATTTTCTTATATTTTTTTATAAAAATACTCATTAGATTTTTGAAAAAAAATAGAGCTTAGAAAGGAATTTCACTTGAGTTATTGCTGTTGGAATATTGGTTATTATCAGACTCTTTTCGTGAACCTAGTAAATTTAATCTATCTACCCTAACAACTGGTTTATATCTATCTTCTCCAGTATTTTTATCTTTCCAACTATCAATTTTAAAGCTTCCTGTAATTCCAATTAATGATCCTTTTTTCACATAATCTGCGGCTATTTGTGCTTGCTTGCCCCATATTTCTAAATTAAACCAATCTGGCTCTTCATCTCTGCTTCTTCTGTTAACTGCAATTGTGAAATTCGCTACAATACTGCCTGATTCAAAATATCTGACATCTGGTTCTCTTCCTGCTCTGCCGACAAGGTTAATAGTGTTAATTTCCATAATTTTTTTTTTTATAATACTCATATTTTCAGATTCTGCTCAAAGTTTTACGTGCTATTCATAACTAAACGGCCGAATTTCTAGAGCTTATCAAAAAATAGATATATTATTTATAAAAAGAAATTCTTATTGTGATTTTTAACAGATTTAAATTTTCTCGAGATATTGGCATAGATTTGGGTACGGCCAATACTCTTATACATGTATCAGGAAAAGGCGTTGTTTTACAGGAGCCTTCTGTGGTAGCTATGGATTTAGAAGAAGGGATTCCATTAGCTGTTGGTAAAGAAGCAAAGTTAATGCTTGGAAGGACCCCTGGCAATATAAGGGCTGTAAGACCACTTAGAGATGGGGTTATCGCAGATTTTGATGCTGCAGAACAAATGATAAAAACATTTATTCAAAAATGTAATGAAGGTAAGGGGATAGTAGCTCCAAGGATAGTAATTGGAATTCCAAGTGGAGTTACTAGTGTTGAGAGAAGAGCAGTAAGAGAAGCTGGATTAGCGGGAGCTAGAGAAGTTCATTTAATAGATGAACCTGTTGCAGCAGCAATAGGGGCGTCATTACCAGTAACTGAGCCAATTGGAACAATGATTGTTGATATTGGTGGAGGTACTACTGAGGTTGCAGTATTAAGTTTAGGAGGAACTGTTTTGAGTGAATCTGTTCGAATAGCAGGCGATGAAATAAATGAATCAATTGCGCTTTATCTTAAAAAAGTTCACAATTTAGTTGTTGGAGAGAGAACTGCAGAAGATATCAAGATAAAAATTGGCTCTGCATTTCCAGATGATGATTTTGATAAAACTACTTTAGAGGTTAGAGGTTTACATCTTTTATCTGGTCTACCTAGATCAGTCACTTTGACATCAGGAGAAATCAGAGAAGCTATGGCTGAAACACTTAGCAAAATAGTCGAAGCTGTGAAAAGAACTTTAGAGCGAACCCCCCCTGAACTTGCTGCAGACATAGTTGATAGGGGGATTATGCTTGCAGGTGGTGGAGCTTTAGTGAGAGGCATTAATGATTTATTGAGCGATGAAACAGGAATTTTTACTCACATAGCAGAAAACCCACTGCTTTGCGTAGTGAATGGTTGTGGAGAGGTTTTGGATGACTTTAAAAAACTCAAAAGAGTTGTTGATACTCCAGAATTTATAAGGAATGCCATAAGAGATTAATGTTATGTTAGTTATCCGACGAATTTCTAATAGTCGTTGGTGGCATAAAAAGAAAAATTGGCTATTTTTTGCAATTTTTTTATTTTTGGTTTTTGTAAGAATATCAAAAGGAGCTTTTTATAAAGATTTTTATTATTTTATTTCAAAACCTTTTTGGCCTGGTCAATTTCAAAAAGAAATTGTTCTTAAAAGTATTGATCAAGAATATTTAATAAAGTTAAATCTTCTTACAAAAGATAATATAAGACTGCGACAAATCTTATCTCTTCAGGAATCATCTAATGATGAACATATTTCAGCTGCAGTTATTTCGCGAAAAACAGGTAGTTGGTGGAGACAAATAATTTTAAACAAAGGTTCAAAGGATGGAGTAGAAATTGGCAATATTGTGATTGGTCCCGGTGGATTATTAGGGAGAGTAAAGAATACTTCTTTATTCACTTCGTCGGTAACTCTAATAACTTCTCCAGAAAGTAAGTTAGGCGTTTGGGTGGATAGAATTCAAATTAATGGATTACTAGTCGGTTTAGGAGATGATTATCCAAGCCTAATACTTTATTCAAAAGATGCCGATATTAAAGTCGGAGATTTTGTATCATCATCTCCAGCTAGTACGTTATTACCTCCAAATATCCCTATTGGTATTGTCCAATCTATAGATGAGACTTTGAAATCAAAAAAAACGGCAAAAATTTCACTTTTAGCAAAACCACATGTAATTGATTGGGTCAAAATTGTGAAAGTAAATATTTAATGAATAAATTTCTTACAAAAAAATTATCTATAATAAGCTTTATTTTTATCCCAATTATTTTTTTGTGGCACCCTAATTGGCTTGGATTTTTAGGTGTTCAGCCATATTGGCCATTATTTTGGTTATTGCCATGGTCAATGATTAATGGATCAATCAATGGATTAATAGTTGGTTTGTTTTTAGGTCTCATCTTAGATTCTTTAACTTTAAATGAAAGTTTTACTCAAATACCAGGCTTAATTTTTTGTGGGTTTTTCTTTGGGAGAATTAAATTACATAGTGATATTTTGTTGGGACATTTTAGGTATGGTTTAATTTGTTCTTTTGGAAGTTTTTTATGTGGGACTCTTTATTTTTTGCAAATTTTGTTTAGAAATTTTTTAGATAGTAATTCTTTAATGTTGATACCCAGTATTAAAAATATTTTAGCGGAAGTTTTTTTGACAGGTTTTTTTGCTCCCTTTATTTGCTCCCAACTTTTAAGGATGTTTAAATTTTCAAGAAGAAAAATTTAGTAATAAATTTTGCCAAGAGGTAAAAATGCTTGAAAAATTTATATATTATCAATTTATTTAAAATGTTTGTAAACCTTAGGAATATCTCTTTGAGGGTTCGTAATGTTATATTTTTAATTGTTAGAATAAATATTCAATGCAATAGTTCTTTGCTTTGAAATATCGAGAAATCTTTTTTTAACTATGTCAAAAGCAAGAATTTTAGTTGTTGATGATGAACCAGCAGTTTTGAAGGTATTAGTTACGAGGCTTCAACTAGCAGGATATCAGGTGTATTCAGCCACTAACGGCGAAGAAGCTCTTGAGTCTTTTCACAGGGATTCCCCAGATTTGATAGTTCTTGATGTTATGCTTCCAAAAATGGATGGATTTGCTGTTTGTAGAAGAATTAGAGCTGAATCAGTAGTTCCAATAATATTCTTAACAGCTCTAGAAGCTATTTCAGAGAGAGTTGCAGGTTTGGATTTAGGTGCTGATGATTACTTATCTAAACCATTTAGCCCAAAAGAGTTAGAGGCTAGAATAGCTACTATTTTGAGAAGAATGGGCCCAACTGTATCGGTTACGGAAACTAAAGAAGTTCCTTCAGGCAAAGGAGTTATGAAATTTGGAAGTCTAGTTGTTGATACTAATCGCAGACAAGTTTCAAGAGCAGGAGATAGAATAAGCTTAACTTATACTGAATTTAGTCTTTTAGAATTATTATTTGACGAGCCTGGAAAGGTTGTCCCGAGAGCAGAAATTTTAGAACAGCTATGGGGTTATCCTCCTCGTAGAGCAGCAGATTTAAGAGTTGTAGATGTTTATGTTGCAAGACTAAGAGGTAAATTGGAACCAGATCCAAGAAATCCAGAATTAATATTAACTGTTAGAGGGATTGGTTATGCATCTCAGAGAGTTGGTGAAACAGCAACATCTTTGGCAAGTTGATCAATAGTCTGATAATTTTATTAAATAAAACAAATATATTAAAATAAATTTTGTCTGAAATAAAAGAAGCTCGCTTACAAAAAGCTAGTTCACTAGTTAATAAAGGATTTGCTTCTTACGCACAGAGCTTTAAGGTATCGCATACCACAAGTTTTCTTATTAAAGAATTTGATTATCTAGAAAATGGTCAAGAGGAAGAATTCAGTGTTTCTATTGCTGGTAGAGTTCTGGCAAAAAGGGTAATGGGCAAAATTGCCTTTTTCACAATATGCGATCAAGAAGGTCAGATTCAGCTTTATCTAGATAAAAGGATTATTAATCTCAATTTAGAAAAACAAAAATTACTTTCTTTTGAAGATCTCAAGGAAATAGTAGATATTGGTGATTGGATAGGCGTCTATGGAACTATTAAAAAAACTAATAAAGGTGAGCTTTCAATTAAAGTAGAAAAATGGGAAATGTTATCCAAATCATTACAACCTCTCCCAGATAAATGGCATGGATTGACTGATATTGAAAAAAGATATAGACAACGTTATTTAGATTTAATAGTAAATCCTCACTCTAAAAATGTATTTAAAACCAGAGCGAAATGTATAAGTTTTATAAGAAAATGGCTAGATAATAGAAATTTTTTAGAGATAGAGACTCCAATTCTGCAATCTGAGGCTGGTGGTGCTGAAGCAAGACCATTTATAACTCATCACAATACATTAGATATTCCGCTTTATTTAAGAATAGCTACAGAATTACATTTAAAGAGAATGGTTGTTGGAGGTTTTGAGAAAGTATATGAATTGGGAAGAATCTTCCGTAACGAGGGGATAAGTACAAGGCATAATCCAGAATTCACCTCAGTTGAAATTTATGAAGCTTATTCTGATTATGTAGATATGATGAATTTAACTGAAGAATTGATTAAAGATATCGTAGCTGATGCATGTGGATCTTTAATTATAAATTATCAAAATAAAGAAATTGATTTTTCTAAGCCTTGGTTAAGAATATCCATGAAAGAAATTGTCAAAAAATATACAGGGATTGATTTTGATTCTTTCAGTGGAGACTTTCTAGCAGCAAAACAAGCCGTTAAAAATATCAATGTTGATTGTTCTAATAAAGTAAATACTATGGGAAGACTTTTAAATGAGGTCTTCGAGCAAAAAGTAGAATCTAAACTTATAGAACCCACTTTTGTTATTGATTATCCTGTTGAAATTTCTCCTTTAGCTAGGCCTCATTTTGATAATAAAGAAATAGTTCAGAGATTTGAATTATTCATTGTTGGTCGAGAACTGGCAAATGCGTTTAGTGAGTTGATAGATCCAGTAGATCAAAGAGAAAGAATGCAATTACAGCAATCTCTTAGAGATGAAGGAGATCTTGAGGCTCACTGTATAGATGAAGATTTCTTGAATGCTTTAGAGATTGGCATGCCCCCTACTGGAGGATTAGGCATAGGCATTGATAGGCTTATTATGTTAATTACTAATAGCGCATCAATTAGAGATGTAATCCCTTTCCCTTTGTTAAAACCAGAAATAACTTCTAAAAAAAGTGAAAAATTACCCTCGAATGAAGTAAAATAGTTAAATTAATCCAATACGAAATTTTTTAAATGAGTGGTGAACGTGTTGGTTTCCGTTTCAAACACGCGGATGCAGTAGTAAAAAGAAATCCTCAAGGCCGATCAAGAAGAGGATGGGTTATTGAACCAGTAGAGCAAACTACAAGTAGAGGTACAAAAATGCCTGCATACAAAATTCGTTGGAGAGATAGTGAAAGGCCAGAAACTGTATTGCAGCATATGCTAATTGCAGATCCAGATCCTTCCCCACCTCCAAGTTCAGTAAGTTTAGATTGATATTTACAATAATTCTGCGTAATCTTTTATCTTTTTAGTGCAGAGTTGATTTCTTTTTTTATGCTTTTTTGTTTTTCATCTTGTCGTTTATCATGTAATTTTTTCCCTTTGCCAACTCCAATAGTTAGTTTTATCCATGAGCCTTTTAAATAAAGAGATAATGGAATAATAGTCATTCCTTTTTTTTCAGTATTAGATTTCATTTTTATAATTTCTTTTTTATGTAGTAGCAACTTTCTATTTCTTAGTGGATCATGATTAAAGAAAGTCCCCACATTTTTATGTGGTGAAATGTGAACATTTAATAATAAGATCTCACCATCTCTGAATGAACAGTATCCGTCTCTTAAATTTGCTTTTCCGTTTCTAATGGACTTTACTTCAGTCCCTAAAAGCTCAATTCCAGCTTCGATTGTTTCAGATATTGCATATTGAAATTTTGCATATCTATTATCAGCTAGAAGTTTAAAATTATTTGCTTTATTCGTATTTTTTTTAACTTTGTTTGAATTTTTTGCCATTTTAGTTTTAAAAAATCTTTCTACTCAGAACAATTGCAATTAACCTTTCATTATGGCAATAATTTCTTCCAATATAGGCGATAATGATTTTTCTTTTCGTAAAAAAGAGCTTAGGCTAGTTGATTCAAAAAACATTCCAGAAGAAAAGAGAAATAATAACTTTAACTTAGCCCGGCCTCGTAATTTAAAAGAATTTATTGGCCAAGAACAACTTAAATCTTCTTTAAGAATAGCTATAGATGCTTCAATTATTAGAAAAGAACCTTTGGAGCATACTCTTTTATATGGACAGCCTGGTCTAGGTAAGACTACTCTTGCTTCTTTGATAGCCCACGAATTGAATACAAAATGTAGGATTGCGACTGCACCAGCAATTGAAAGACCAAGAGATATTGTAGGTTTACTTCTTGGATTAAAAGAAGGTGAAGTTTTATTTATCGATGAGATACATCGCTTAAATAGGTTAACTGAAGAGTTGTTATATTCTGCAATGGAGGATTTTAGACTTGATTTAACTATGGGAGCTAATAGGGGAGCCCGTTGCAGAACAATTAATCTTCCTAGGTTTACGCTGATTGGCGCGACAACTAAATTAGCCTCAATAAGTGCACCTTTAAGAGACAGATTTGGGATGTCTCAGAAAATTGAATTTTATACATGTGATGAATTAAAACAAATTATTGTTAATTTCTCCCGATTAATAAACCTCAATTTAGAAGATGAAGCATCTTATGATTTAGCAAAGATATCTCGAGGGACTCCAAGAATTGCTTTAAGATTATTAAGACGAGTTAGAGATTATGCTCAAGTTGTTATGAAAACTAATACTATCTCAGTGAATTTAATAAAAAAAGCTTTAAATTCTTACCAAATAGACGAAAAAGGATTGGATTCTTTAGATAGACACTATTTATCTTTTCTTAATCAAAATAATAATATTCCCACTGGCCTTGATTCAATTGCATCTGGGTTGGGCGATGATTCTTCAATGTTAGAATTTGTAGTCGAGCCATATCTCATTAAAATTGGGTTTATCACGAGAACTCCTCGAGGAAGATTGCTTACTGCTTTGGGAAAAAAGTACATTGATTCAAAAGATGATAACTTTTAAAAAAGTTAAGGTTTGTTTTTTATTAATTTTTATTTTTTTCAATATTTTTTATATTGCACCATGCTATTCATTATCTTTGAGAGAGGATTTATTTCAAAATGCGTTAGATCTTAGTTCAACCGGAAAATTTAATCTCGCTTTACAAGAATGGAATCAATATCTCGATTCTTTTCCTGATGATGCTGCAGGTTTTAGCAATAGAGGAAATGTAAGACTTGTTCTAGGAGATGTTAAGGGATCAATAGATGATCAAAATAAGGCAATAAGTTTGAATCCTAGTGAAATAGATCCTTACATTAACAGGGGTATAGCTAAGGAATCGTTGGGTTTATGGTCGGAAGCGAAAAAGGATTATATGTTCGTTATTTCCCTAGATAGTAAAAATTTCTCTGCATTATATAATTTAGCTAACGTCGAAGGATCTACATCCCATTGGGATAAAGCAAGAGATTTATTCTCAAAAGCTGCTTTATATAATCCAGGATTTGCCATGGCTAGGTCAAGTATGGCTTTAGCAGATTTCCAGTTGGGAAATATTGATGAAGCTGAAAAAGAATTAATAAAGTTAATTAGACGTTATCCAACTTTTGCAGATGCTAGGGCAGCTTTAACAGCTATGAATTGGTCTAATGGTGAAGCTGGTAAAGCAGAGAGTAATTGGATAGCGGTAACTGAATTAGATCCTAGATATAGTGATGAAGAATGGTTAAAAAAAATAAGAAGATGGCCTCCAAAACCAATTAAAGATTTAATGAATTTTATCGATTTAAAATAAGTAATGAATAGAGATCAGTTACATAAGAAAATTGATTCGTTTAATGATGAACTAATTAATTTAAGAAGACATATCCATGAACATCCTGAATTAAGTGGACTTGAAAATCAAACAGCGATCTTGATCAGTGGTTTTTTAAAAGATATTGGTTGGAATGTTAGAGAATCTGTTGGCAGGACTGGAGTTATAGCTGATTTTGGCCCACTAGATAAAGGTATTATAGGTTTAAGAGTGGATATGGATGCTTTGCCAATATTTGAGGAAACTAAATTAAGTTTTTCTTCCAAAGTAGATGGTGTTATGCATGCTTGTGGTCACGATTTGCATATCTCGATTGGATTGGGTGTGGCAAAAATTATTAAGGATTTAAAACTAAATTTTGGGACTCGGATAATTTTTCAGCCTGCTGAAGAAATTGCGAGTGGAGCTAGATGGATGATTAAGGATGGTGCAACTAATGGTTTAACTCATATTTTTGGAGTTCATGTCTACCCTGATTTATCCGTAGGGACTATTGGCATTAAAGAAGGAAGTTTAACTGCAGCTGCGGGAGAACTTAATGTTGAGATTAAAGGAAAATCTGGCCATGGTGCTCGACCTCATGAAGGAGTTGATGCTATTTGGGCGGCCTCGAAAGTTATCTCGGGAATTCAAGAATCAATAACACGGAAGTTAGACCCTCTAGATCCAGTAGTAATAACTTTTGGGAAAATAAATGGTGGCAATGCATTCAATGTTCTCGCAGAAAAGGTTAATTTAATTGGTACTGTTAGATGCACTAATCGTAAAGTATTTACGAATATTGGTAATTGGCTCAATGAAAATATCACTTCTTTAGCTAATAGTTGTGGAGCTGATGCAAAAGTAATATTTAGAGAAATTACTCCAGCAGTTAATAATAATTCTGTAATTAATAGAGTCCTCAGAGAATCGGGAATTAAGGTTTTGGGTCAAGAAAATGTTATCGAATTACAAAAACCATCATTAGGAGCTGAGGATTTCGCTGAATTCTTAAATGAAATTCCTGGAGCTATGTTTAGGCTTGGGGTTTCTAGTTCTAATGGATGTGCTCCTCTTCATAGTTCTAAATTTGATCCGGATGAAAGAGCTATTGCTGTTGGAATTAAAGTGATAACAGAATCCATAGTAAAATTAAACAATGAAAAAATTAATGCAATTGGTAAATGAATATTAATAAACGATTTTTTTTATCTTTTGTTGCTCCTTTCATGATCCTAATATCTGCTATTGGATTTATATTTAGGGACAATTCTAGGAAAATTTTTTATTTACCTATTGGCTTAATGGGGATTGTAATTATTTTGGAGAGGGGTATAAGCAGACAATTGTATAGGAAAAATATTTTAAAAAAGATAAAGTCTTATCAAAAAGCTAAATAAAATTATTTTATTTATTTTTACTCAACATGAGATGACTATTTTTTAGAAAAGAGCTATTAATAATATAAATACTAGGGGTGCTAAGAATTTTAACTTGGCTGAGATCATACCCTTTGAACCTGAATCATTAACCTTGATGCAGGGAAGTGAAGATTTGATCAAACTTTAGTAATAACACTTTTAAAAAATTTGTAAATTATGAGAAGTTCGTGGATTAAGCCTCGCCTTGGGAAAGAAAATGTAACTCAAATGAACTTTGCGAGAAACGGATATATCACCGAAGAAATGGATTTTGTTGCTAAAAAAGAGAATCTTCCTTCTTCTTTAATAATGGAAGAAGTGGCAAGAGGAAGATTAATTATTCCAGCTAATATTAATCATTTGAATCTTGAGCCAATGTCTATAGGCATTGCTTCAAGATGCAAAGTTAATGCCAACATTGGTGCTTCCCCTAATGCAAGTGATATTAATGAAGAAGTAGAGAAGCTAAAACTGGCAGTTAAATATGGGGCTGATACTGTCATGGATCTATCTACAGGAGGAGTAAATTTAGATGAAGTTCGGCAAGCAATTATTCATGAGTCTCCTGTTCCCATTGGAACAGTTCCTGTGTATCAAGCATTAGAAAGTGTACATGGTTCAATAGATAGACTAACTGAAGATGATTTTCTTCATATTATTGAAAAACATTGTCAGCAAGGCGTAGATTATCAAACTATTCATGCTGGTCTTTTAATAGAGCATTTGCCAAAAGTCAAAGGAAGAATTACTGGAATTGTCAGTAGAGGGGGAGGTATTTTAGCCCAATGGATGTTACATCATTTTAAACAAAATCCCCTCTATACAAGGTTTGATGATATCTGTGAGATTTTCAAGAAATATGATTGTACTTTTTCTCTCGGAGATTCACTAAGGCCTGGATGTTTGCATGATGCTTCTGATGATGCTCAGCTAGCTGAATTGAAGACCTTAGGAGAGCTTACTCGAAGAGCATGGGAACATAATGTTCAAGTAATGGTTGAAGGTCCTGGTCATGTCCCTATGGATCAAATTGAGTTTAATGTGAGAAAGCAAATGGAAGAATGTTCAGAAGCCCCTTTCTATGTACTTGGTCCATTAGTAACAGATATTTCTCCTGGTTATGACCATATATCAAGTGCTATTGGGGCGGCAATGGCGGGGTGGTATGGAACTTCGATGCTATGTTATGTGACGCCAAAAGAACATCTAGGACTTCCAAATGCAGAAGATGTACGAGAAGGATTAATTGCTTATAAAATAGCTGCTCACGCTGCTGATATAGCAAGACATAGAGCTGGAGCTCGTGATCGAGATGATGAACTTAGTCATGCAAGGTATAACTTTGATTGGAATAAGCAATTCGAACTTTCTTTAGATCCGGAAAGGGCAAAGCAGTACCATGATGAAACATTGCCTGAAGAGATCTTTAAAAAGGCTGAGTTTTGTTCAATGTGTGGCCCAAAACATTGTCCAATGAATTCAAAGATTTCAGATGAATCACTAGATCAACTAAAAGATAAACTTGAAGAATGTAATACTTCAGTCTAGTTATCAATTACGAGTTAGAGAATTTCCTTCGTTTTATTAACTACGTTTTCGACTGTAAATCCAAAATTTTTCATACATTCTCCACCTGGTGCTGATGCACCAAACCTATCCATAGTGATACAAATACCATCAAAACCTGTATATTTATGCCAACCAAATGAATGAGCGGCTTCTACTACAACTCTCTTTTTCACACTACTAGGTAAAACACTTTCTTTGTAAGATTCTTCTTGCTCTTCAAAAAGTTCTATACAAGGCATAGAAACAACCCTAATTTTTTTACCTAAGCTTGAAATTTCCTTACTTGCTTCAATGCAAAGATTCAGTTCGCTTCCTGTACCAATAAATATTAGATCTGGTGTTCCTTCACAATCGGAAACTACATATCCTCCTAGGGCAACTTTATCGATCGAGGTATTTTCTTGATTTGGCATACCTTGTCTACTTAAACAAAGGGCAGAAGGTCTTTTTCTATTTTGAATAGCCAGTTTATAAGCTCCACTTGTTTCATTTCCGTCTCCTGGTCTGAAAACTAGCATGTTAGGCATGGCACGAAGTGAAGGGATAGTTTCAATAGGTTGATGTGTTGGGCCGTCCTCTCCTACACCAATTGAATCATGAGTTAAGACGTAGATTACTCCTAATTCGCTAAGTGCTGAAAGCCTCATTGAGCCCCTCATATAATCAGCGAAAACAAGGAAGGTTCCACCATAAGGGATAAGACCACTATTGTGATAGGCAATACCATTAAGTACAGCTGCCATTGCATGCTCTCGTACACCAAAATGTAAATATCTTTTTTCAGGACTATGTGGCTGGAATGATCCAGTTTCTCCTTTTATATCTGTGTAATTAGAGTGAGTTAAATCTGCTGATCCGCCAATTAATTCAGGTAGGTTAGGACCTAGAGCACCCAAACATATTTGTGAATGCTTTCTGGTGGCTAAACCTTTATCATCTGGCGAATAAGAGGGGAGATCTGAGTCCCAATTCTCAGGTAATTTACCCTCTAACATTCTTTTTAATTCGGCTCCTTCAGAGGGATATTTTTTTTGATATTCTTCAAATTTAGAATCCCATTCTTTCTCTAAATTTTCACCTTTGTTTATTGATTTTCTAAAATGCGCATATACTTCACCGGGTATTTCAAATGGAGGATATTCCCAATTTAGAAACTCTCTAGTTAATGCAGCTTCTTCTTCTCCAACAGCTGCTCCATGAATTCCAGCAGTATCTGATTTATTTGGAGAACCGTAACCTATGGTTGTAGAAATTTTTATAATTGAAGGCTTGTCTGTTATTAATTTTGCTTTTTCGATAGCTTCAGTGATTCCTTTAACATCATGATTTCCATCTTCAACATGTTGTACATGCCAGCCATAAGCTTCGTATCTTTTTAAGACATCTTCTGTAAAAGAAACGTCGGTTCGTCCATCAATTGTAATTTGATTATCGTCATAAAGAGCAATTAATTTTCCAAGTTTAAGATGACCAGCTAATGAGCAGGCCTCTGATGCAATACCTTCTTGATTACAGCCATCACCCATTATTACGTAAGTATAGTGATCAACGATATTACAATCAGGCTTATTAAATTTAGCTGCTAAGTGTGTTTCAGCTATTGCTAAACCAACTGCATTTGAAATTCCTGCGCCAAGAGGCCCAGCTGTAACTTCAACACCTTCAGTTTCGAATGTTTCTGGATGTCCAGGAGTTTTCGATCCCCATTGCCTAAATTCTTTAATATCTTCTATGGAAACTGATTTATATCCTGTCAAATGAAGCAAGGAATACAAAAGCATACAGCCATGACCAGCTGATAGTACAAAACGGTCTCTATTGAACCATTTTGGGTTATTAGGGTTGTGATTAAGTATGTTTTGCCATAATGCATAACCCATAGGTGCACATCCCATTGGCAATCCAGGATGACCACTATTAGATTTATTTACTGCATCTACAGCAAGCATTCTTATACTATTTACACAAAGTGATTCTAATGAAACAGATGCAGCGACCATTGTTTTAAAATAAGTTAAGTTGGAAATACAGAATTGGTTGTCTTCAATTCATTTTGCTGAAAGCAAGGCAAACATTGTGACCACCAAAGCCGAAAGAATTAGAAAGAGCAACTCCTACTTGAGCTTCTCTTGCATTATTTGGTACATAATCAAGATCACATTCAGGATCTCGATTGACGTAGTTAATTGTAGGAGGGATAAAATTATGTGTCAAAGAAAGTATACAAGCTACAGCTTCTATACCTCCTGAGCCTCCTAGGAGATGACCTGTCATCGACTTAGTAGAGCTTACAGGAATGAGGTAAGATCTGTCTCTAAAAATAGATTTAATTGCAGAAGTTTCATTTTTATCATTAGCTGATGTACTTGTTCCATGAGCATTTATGTAATCAACTTTTTCAAGGCTAAGACAAGCATCTTCAATTGCCAATTTGATAGCTTCGGCGCCTCCAATCCCGCCTGGAGATGGAGCAGTTATATGATGAGCATCACATGTTGTTCCATAACCAATTATTTCTGCATAAATTCTTGCATTCCTTTTTTGTGCATTTTCTAAAGTTTCTAAAACAAGAATTCCAGATCCCTCTCCAATAACAAATCCATCTCTTTCTGCATCAAAAGGTCTGCTAGCAGTTTGAGGGCTTTCATTTCTGGAAGAAAGAGCTTTGGCACTGGCAAAACCAGCTACTCCGAGAGGCGTAATACTTGCTTCTGCTCCCCCACAGATCATCGCATCTGCTTTCCCAAGTTGGAGTAATCTAAAAGAATCACCAATTGCATTTGAACCGGCAGCGCAAGCGGTGGAAACAGAGGAACTTGGTCCTTTTGCACCCAAAGCGATTGCAGCTAAACCAGTAGCCATGTTTGGAATCATCATTGGGACTGTAAATGGACTTACTCTTTTAGGCCCTTTGTGACTCAATATTTGAGCTTGACTTTCCATAGTTAGTAAACCTCCAACACCAGAACCAATAATCACTCCAATTCTTGATGCATTAGCTTCAGTAATTTCAAGTCCAGAATCATTAAAGGCCTGCTTTGCAGCAATAACTCCAAACTGGGAAAAACGATCCCATCTTTTGGATTCTTTAGCTTCAATAAAATTTTCAGATTGAAGATTTTTTACTTCTGCAGCAAATTTGCAGGGATGTTGTTCAGGATCAAAGAGAGTAATATCTGAAACCCCATTAGTACCTGTTTGAAGACCTACTAAATATTCATCAATGTTATTACCAATTGGAGTTACTGCTCCGATACCAGTAATAACTACTCGATGGAAATTTGGCATTCTATACTAACCTTTTTTTTCTTCGATGAATTTTACTGCATCGCCAACAGTTGCTATTCCTTCAGCTGCTTCATCAGGAATTTCAATATCAAATGCTTCTTCAAGAGCCATTACTAATTCAACAGTATCTAGAGAATCAGCACCCAAATCATTTTGGAAATTTGAATCTGATTTGACTTCTCCTGCTTCAACACTTAATTGTTCTGAAACAATAGAACATACTTTTTCGAGGATTTCTTGTGACATAGTTTATGAAAATTACTAATTATCTATATGATTTTATGCCCTAGAGTTAACAAGAGTGAAGCATATCTTAATTTTTTTAATTTCTTTGTAAGACAATAGTATTATAAAACGAGGTTCAAAAGACAATTTTTACATGTCACACGCAGTTAAAATTTATGACACTTGCATTGGTTGTACCCAATGTGTAAGGGCTTGCCCACTTGATGTTTTAGAGATGGTTCCATGGGACGGCTGTAAAGCTGGCCAAATAGCTTCATCTCCTAGAACAGAAGATTGTGTAGGTTGCAAAAGATGTGAAACGGCATGTCCTACAGATTTCTTAAGTATTCGTGTTTATTTAGGAGATGAGACTTCTAGGAGTATGGGTCTAGCATATTAATTTTTATAGTGCAGTTTTAAGAGAGTCCATGTTTTAGTGAATACGCGTTTTTTTTTCATATAATTGAAAAAAAAAACTGTATGTGTGGAATAGTTGCTGTAACTGGATATAAAAAAGCTTTACCATTATTAATTAATGGTTTAGAAAAACTAGAATATAGAGGTTATGATTCCGCAGGTATTGCAATAATAAATTCAGAAAATAATTGTATCTCTTGTAAAAAAGCAGAAGGAAAACTAAATAATTTAATAAGTAACCTTAATGATCATAATATTCCTGGAACTGTGGGTATAGGACATACCAGATGGGCAACTCATGGAAAACCTGATGTTAAAAATGCACATCCTCATACAGATAGTTCAGGAAATATAGCAGTTGTTCAAAATGGCATTATTGAAAATTTCCAAGATTTAAAAAATAAATTAGAGGAAGAGGGCATTATTTTTAATTCTGATACAGATACCGAGGTAATTCCCCATCTAATTCAAAGAGAGTTAAGTACATTAAGTAAACTTAATCTTGAGAATAATGGGTCAACATTGTTAGTTGCTGTAAGAAATGTATTATCGGATTTAGAAGGATCTTATGCTTTAGCAGTTTTATGGTCTGGTGCTCCAACCTCTTTGGTAGTTGCAAGAAGACAAGCGCCTTTGATTATTGGTTTAGGTGAAGGAGAATTTATTTGTGCTAGTGATACGCCAGCTATTGCAAACTTTACGAATATTATTTTACCTATGGAGGATGAAGAAATAGCTTTGTTGACTCCGCTTGGAATTGAAATATATGACTCAAGCAACGAGAGGCAATATAGAAATCCTGTTTCTTTAAAAGTCTCAGAGCAAATAATGGATAAGATGAATTTCAAACACTACATGTTGAAAGAGATATATGATCAGCCACAGACTGTAAAAAACTGGTTGGAGAATTATTTAATTGAGAACTCAGATAATGGTCAATATCAAATCAACTATCCATTTGATACAAAGTTTTTGGCATCAATAGAAAGAATTGAAATTATTGCTTGTGGTACAAGTAAACATGCTGCAATGGTGGGCAGCTTTTTATTAGAACAATTTTCAGGTATCCCTACAAATGTCTTTTTTGCAAGCGAATTTCGATATTCACCACCTCCACTATTGCCAAATACATTGACTATTGGAGTCTCTCAATCTGGAGAGACTGCTGATACAATTGCGGCTATCGATATGGAAATTAAAAGACGTTCTTCAATTGAAAATGAGAAGTTTAAACCTAATCTTATTGCAATAACAAATAGAAAAGAGAGTTCCATAGGAAGGCAGGTCTCAAATATAATTGATATCTGTGCAGGAATTGAAGTTGGGGTTGCAGCAACAAAAACTTTTTTTGCTCAATTACTTTCTTTTTATGGATTAGCCATAAAATTTGCTCAAATTAAAGGTAATCAAAGTCCTGAAGAAATAGGTAAATTAATAAACGAACTTCAAAATCTTCCGCCATTACTGGAAGATCTCATAGAGCAACATAATAAATCTTCAGAAAAGCTAGCACATGACTTTTTTAATATTAAAGATGTTATTTTTTTAGGAAGAGGAATAAATTATCCTATTGCCCTTGAAGGTGCGTTAAAACTTAAAGAAATTAGTTACATTCATGCAGCTGGATATCCTGCTGGAGAAATGAAACATGGTCCAATAGCTTTATTAGATAAAAAAGTACCTGTAATTTCTATCGCTTCTCCTGGGGAGGTTTTTGATAAAGTTATCAGTAATGCTCAAGAAGCAAAAGCTAGAGATTCATATTTGATTGGGATTGCTCCTGAATGTAACGGAACTGAAATCTTTGATTATTTAATGAAAGTCCCCTCCTCTAATGAATGGATTTCACCTCTACTAAATATACTGCCTTTACAATTATTGAGTTACCATATTGCATCTCATAGGGGACTTGACGTGGATCAACCAAGAAATTTAGCTAAAAGTGTAACTGTTGAATAATGAGTTTCTTACAAATTTTATTTTCTTAATTTATAGCTCTAAAAGTCCATTTGGAGGATTGATGATTAGAAAATTATTTTTTATATCTATTAATGGGACTATTTCTTTAACAAATGGTATTAGAACTTTTTTTTGATTTTGAAAAAGTTCAATTACAAGTAAATTATTTTTCTCATTTTCTAAATTGATAACTTTCCCAATTTTTTTTAATTTATCATCTTCAAAAGTCTTTACCTCGAGATTTATAAGTTCTAACAAGTGGAATTCTTCCTCATTTAATTTGGGTAGTTTTTCGGCTTTAACAAGAATTTTAAATTTTTTCAGTTGTTCTGCATGATTCCTCGTATTTATTCCTTGGAACTTAACTATGAAGATTTCTTTACCAGGCTGTTTGAAACCAGATATAAGTTCTATTTTTGAAGGAGGTTCATTTTCTTGTTGTAACCATCTAATTCCTGGTTTTACAAATCTCTCTTCAAAATCACTTAGAGATTTAACCTTTACCTGTCCATTAATTCCATGACATGATGTTATAAAACCGACAGTCAACCATTCTTTTTTATTTATCATATATTGTATTAGAAAGAGTATTTTATGGAATTATCTACTAAACCCATACTCCCTGGATCTTGTGTTGTTGTGAAAGACACCAATTCTATTTATAGAGGATATAAAGGATTTGTACAACGAGTTACAAAAAAAAGAGCTGCTGTTCTTTTTGAAGGAGGTAATTGGGACAAACTCATAACTTTTCAGCTAATAAATTTAGAAATAGTATAAAAATTAGATTTTACCTATAGTAATAAATCTTTCTATCAAAATTTTAGCTGCATTTGTTTCTGCTTGTTTATGGGACTTGCCGAATGCAGATGATTCTCTTAATCCTTCGATAAATATATCGCAAGAAAATCTTTTAGGGTCCCCATTTTTTTTTGAGACTTCAATTATTTTATAGACTGGCAAATCAAAACCTTTACTTTGACACCATTCTTGCAATACTGTTTTAGATTTGAATTTATATGGAGCTTCTAAAAATATTTCTGACTCTTCCTCCCAAATATCATCTAACCAAAGATTTACTTCCTGAATGGAATTAAAACACTTGTAAAGAGCGCCGATTAAAGCTTCTGTAGCTTCACCAATAATAGTATTTTTTGAATTTTCATCACCAAGAGCTTTAGGACCTTTAATTATTAATTTTTCTATATCAATTTTTTTCCCTAATTTAGTTAACCATTCATCACTTACAATTTGAGCTCTTAGCTCTGATCTTTCTCCTACACTCATTTGAGGATATTTTTTTTCAATAAAATTAGAAGCAGCTAATCTGAGTACTGCATCTCCGAAAAATTCTAATTTTTCATAATTTAATATTTTATCCCCTGAAGAGTGTATAAATGCTTGATTAAAATCTTGAATAATTGAAATATTTTGAGTTCTAATTATTTCAGAAAATCTTTTTGATTTAATATTTAAAGACTTTAAAAAAGTAGTTATTTGATTAATTCGCTCGGATTTCATTACACTTTCCATATGATTTGAATGATCACAACAATTAGAAAGCAGGTCATAAGCCGGGTTCTGTTCATCTTAATTGAGATGGGCAATCATCTATCTAGGACTGAAATTACTTCACAGTCTCAAGCGGCACTTAAAAGTAGATTATGTAATGGTCATAAATCTACTAAGCCTTGCTCCCAGCCGGGGTTTACCTAGCCAACACTTCTCAATGTTGCTGGTGCGCTCTTACCGCACCCTTGCACCCTTGCCATACATAAAGTATTAGGCGGTATGTTTCTGTGGCACTATCCTCACGGTTACCCGCACTGGGCATTACCCAGCAAGCCTGACCATATGGGAGCCCGGACTTTCCTCAAGAAAGTTTTATTATGTTTCCAAAATAAAACTTTCTCGCGATTGCCTCTCCTGCTTTCATTTAGCATAATACTTGTTACTCTAAAAATCACCTATTGGGGCTGTAGCTCAGCAGGATAGAGCAACGGTTTCCTAAACCGTAGGTCGTGGGTTCGACTCCCGCCAGTCCCGTAAAAATAAAAAAACTATATGTAGTATGTGTGCAAACATGCTACTCTCTAGCTAGCGTATAGTTAGTAACAAATCTTTTATGGCTAAGTTGCATGATATGCGTTTAAAACTCTTAATTCAACAAGAGCATGAACGCATTTCTAAATCTCAACCTAATGATTTAGATCTATCAATAGTTCAAGCAAGATGCCTTTGCTGGCTTGCTTTATTGGCGGAAGCTCACGAAGATCAAGCAAATGATGCTGAAAAAAGAGGAGATGCCGAGCAAGCAATGGGATGGTTTGCTGATTCTATGAGACTAAGAGATGTCATTAATTTGGTTACTAGTATTGAGATACCTTTACCAGATAGTCCAGATTCACTTGATGAAAATGACGAATTATTGGATGGTCCTACAATTTTGCCCAAATAGTGAGATGATATAAAAAGAATCAAATTTTCTTTTGTCTGAAGAACCTTGTCAATGCTCTGATTGTCAGAGATTTTATAAAGAGCATGATCGTCTTATTAGAGAATTTCCTACTTTTAAGCATCAACAAGAATTAAACTGGGCATCTATTCAATCTTTCAGAACTCTTTGTACTAAGGTTACTTATGAGCTTCAGAAAGAATTATCTGAAAGAGAATCAAATGAAGATAATAGTAAAGAAAAACATATTTCTGATACAGAAATTACTGAAGCCTTAGATGAGCTTGAAAATGTTAATGCTTATTTATATTCAATTGAAGCATTAATGGAAAGAATCTTTGAAACAAAAATTTCAAATAATATTGAATCAAAATTTAAAGAAATTGCCAATGAATTAGCCCCCGACCCATTAAATATGGATCGATTAATTTTAAATAGATTATTTCATCAAACTCCAGATTCACCAGATAAGAAAAATATTAATTAGTTAATTCTTCGACATCGCAAGTAATTTCTACTGGCATTGGTGAGACTTTCCAAATAGATTTACAGTATTCTCTAATAGATCTATCTGAAGAAAAATATCCTGATCTAGCAGTATTTAGTAGTGCCATTTTATTCCAAGATTTTTTATTATTCCAATATTCACTTACTACATCTTGTTTATTTAAGTAGTCTTCAAAGTCAGCCATAACAAAAAATGGATCATGTCCAGTCAAGCTATTTAATAAAGGTTTAAATAATTCTTTATCACCATTGCTAAAGTGGCCAATTTCAATTAGTCGTATTACCTCTTTAAGTTCTGGGCATTGATCAATAAAAGTTTTGGGGGAGTAATTATTAATTTTTAAATCCATAATTTCGCTTTCAGTTTTACCAAAAAGAAAGAAATTCTCTTTTTTTACAAGATCTCTTAATTCCACATTTGCTCCATCTAAGGTTCCAATAGTTAACGCACCATTCATAGCAAACTTCATATTTCCAGTTCCAGATGCTTCTTTTCCAGCAGTTGAGATTTGTTCTGAAAGATCCGTCGCTGGATATACTATTTCACCAAGTTTAACGTTATAGTCTGGTAGAAAAACAACCCTTAATAACCCATCCATATCTGGATCAGAATTAACTACATCAGCAATACCATTAATGAATCGAATCATTAACTTTGCCATAAAGTAACCTGGTGCAGCCTTACCTCCGAATATTATTGTTCTTGGAACTTCATACTTGTTTGTACCATTTTTGATTCTTAAATACTGAGCAATGATTTGTAGGGCATTTAAATGTTGCCTTTTATATTGATGTATTCTTTTTACTTGAACATCAAATAAACTTGAGGGATCTACAAGTATCCCAGTTTTTGAATGGATAAAACTAGCTAATTTTCTTTTGCCATTTAATTTACTTTCTTCAAATTTTTGTAAAAAGTTGTTATCATCTTTTTTTTCTTCTAACTTCTTAAGAAGATCCATATTTGTTATCCAACTAGGACCAACTTCTTCTTCTAAAAGCTTAGATAAAGATGGGTTAGATAGAGCAACCCATCTTCTTGGAGTAACACCATTAGTGACATTTGTAAATTTTTCAGGCCATAGTTCTGCGAATTCAGGAAGAAGTTGTCTTTTTATAAGATCTGAGTGAAGAGCAGCCACACCATTTATATGATGTGCTCCAATTGTAGCCAAGTGTGCCATCCGAACTGATTTGGAGCCTTCTTCATCAATTATTGAGAGTTTTTGAAGGATTTTGTCATCACCAGGATAACGTAGTCTTAATTGTTGTAGAAATCTCCAATTAATTTCATAAATAATTTCTAGATGACGAGGAAGAAGATCATTAAATAAACCTAAATCCCATTTCTCTAAAGCTTCTGGAAGTAATGTGTGGTTGGTATAAGCAACTGAGGAGGTGGTTATATTCCAAGCTTTATCCCAACCGATTTGATATTGGTCAATAAGAAGTCGCATTAATTCTGCAACTGCAATAGCAGGATGGGTATCATTTAATTGGACTGTCCAATGCTTAGGGAATTCGGTTACTGGTATTGATCTTTTTTCAAGGCTTCTTAACATATCCTGAAGAGAACAACTTACAAAAAAGTGTTGTTGTTTTAGTCTTAATCTTCTGCCTTCGTCAGTCCCATCATTTGGATATAACACTTTTGAAAGAGTTTCAGAAGCAACTTTTTCTTCAACTGCACCATAATAATCGCCAATATTAAACGCATAAAAGTCAAAACTTTCTGTTGCATCAGCTCTCCATAATCTTAATCTGTCGCATGTATTTACTCTGTATCCTAAAACTGGAACATCATGAGGAACTCCAATTGCATGTTCTGAAGGGATCCATCTTGATCTGTAGTTACCTTTATCATCTCTATAACTTTCAGTTCTGCCTCCAAAACCAACGAAACATGATTCGTCGGGTTGGGGAAGTTCCCATGGCCATCCACCTTTAAGCCATTTATCAGTTACTTCAACTTGCCAGCCATCTCTAATTAGTTGATTGAATATACCAAATTCATATCGAATACCATAACCAACGGCTGGAACTTGTAGAGACGCTAATGATTCCATATAACAAGCTGCTAGTCTTCCAAGCCCACCATTACCTAATCCAGGCTCTTCTTCAACCTCAAGAATTGTTGACAATGATTCAATCCCAAATCTCTTTAAGGCATCCTCTGCTTCTTGAGTTATTCCGAGATTGAGAAGATTATTACTTAATTGAGGACCTATTAAAAATTCTGCTGATAAGTAGGCTACTGTTTTTTGTGGTTTTTTCCTTATAACTTCCTGACTGGCTAAATATCTTGTCATTAGCCTATCTTTGACTGCATAACTTAAAGCCATATACAAGTCATGAGGACTTGCAGAAGTAGCTAACTTTCCAAGAGTATAAAAGAGATGGGCCGTCATTCCTTGGAAAACAGCATCAGAATCCATGCCAGCTTTCTCAGGATCTAAGTAGCAGCCAGGGGTAGGCAGACGTAGATCAAAGGGTTCGTTTGGATTCATTGGATTAGCCATATAACAGACAATAGCCATTTTTTAGAAAATTTCTTTGTTGTAACTTCAGATCCACACTTGTTGAGTATTTTTGCTTTTTTCTTACATATTTCTTAAAGTGGGCCCTCAATAAACTATCTTCCAATTAGGTAGTTTATTTTTTTACACTTAAATGTACTCTTTACTTGCTGAATTAAGTGCGCATGATTTAGAAGTTGCTGAAACGTTGATAGGAGTTATAAGGTTTCTATTGATATTTTTAGCTGCAAGAGCATTAGCAGAAGTATTAGTAAGACTAAGTTTGCCAACCATAGTAGGCGAGCTTCTCGCAGGGGTTGTAATAGGGGCATCTGGATTCCATTTATTAATACCGCCCTCAGCTGGAACTGAACTAAATGAGGGACTTGTAAATCTTATTAGTTCACTAGCTTCAATCCCCCCGGAAGCTGTCCCTGATGTTTATTTCGAAAGTTTTCCATCGCTTCAGGCAGTAGCAACACTTGGTTTATATGCACTTTTATTTTTAACAGGTTTAGAAAGTGAGTTAGAGGAATTGGTAGCTGTCGGTGCTCAGGCTTTTACTGTTGCTATGGCTGGCGTAATTTTACCGTTTGCGTTTGGAACTTTTGGATTAATGTTTATTTTCCAAGTAGATCTAATTCCAGCAGTTTTTGCGGGAGCATCTATGACAGCTACAAGTATAGGAATTACTGCAAGTGTTTTCGGTGAATTGGGATATTTGAAAACTAGAGAAGGACAGATTGTTATTGGTGCAGCAGTGTTAGACGATATTTTGGGAATTGTTATTCTGGCAGTTGTAGTCGCCCTTGCCGCCGGTGGTACTTTAGAAATTGCTCCTATTATTAAATTAGTTGCAGCAGCTGTAGTGTTTGTTATTGCTGCTATTGCATTGAGTAGAACAGCTGCTCCAGGTTTTGATTGGTTATTAGATAGATTAAAGGCTCCTGGAGCCGTGGTGGTAGCTTCTTTTGTGATTCTTGTATTGTGTTGTTTCGTGGCAACAGCCATTGGATTGGAAGCTGCTTTAGGGGCTTTTGCTGCTGGATTGATTCTTAGTAGTTCTAAAAATAATCATGCAATACAACAATCTGTTTTACCTTTGGTTTCCTTATTCGCAACTATTTTCTTTGTATTAGTTGGAGCTGGAATGGATTTATCTGTTATCAATCCACTTGATCCAACAAGCAGATCAGCTCTTGTAGTTGCAGGATTTTTATTAGTTGTTGCGATTATCGGGAAAATTGCAGCCGGATGGGTATTTTCAAGTGATAAACCTACAAATAGATTAGTTGTCGGTTTGGGTATGATGCCTAGAGGAGAGGTTGGTTTAATTTTTCTTGGGCTAGGAACAAGCGCTAAGTTATTAACTCCTTCTCTTGAAGCAGCTATTTTATTAATGGTTATAGGAACTACATTTCTTGCACCTGTACTCTTAAGAATTGTTCTAAAAGATAAGCCACCAAATGATGGCAATAAAATTTCAGATGATGTTGCAGCTGATCCTGTGGGTCTTCTTTAGGAAATAAGTTTATTAGAATCAACTAAGATAGAATTTTCAATGAATGGAAAAGTCAGCTCTGATAGATAGTGATGTGAATTATAACTGGAATTTTTTAAATTACCCAATTCATACAGTTTCCGCTAAGCCTGAGCAAACAGTAAAAGAATGTGCAATTTTATTAATTCATGGTTTCGGTGCTTCTACAGATCATTGGAGATTTAATATCCCTGTTTTGAGTACAAAATACGAAGTTCATGCAATGGATTTACTAGGTTTTGGAAAAAGTCCTAAGCCTCAAGACGTAGAATACTCAGGATCTTTATGGAAAGATCAGGTTGTCGCTTATGTAAAAGAGAAAATAAAAAAACCTACAATTGTTGTTGGAAATTCATTAGGTGGTTATGCTGCATTAGCAGCTGGCGCAGAATTAAATGAGCTAAACGCAGGAGTGATCTTACTTAATGCTGCTGGATATTTTAGTGAAGAAAAAACTATTAAAAAGAATATGTTGCAAACTTCAATTGAAACAGTTGCTGGCATATTTTTGAAAAATATTGTTCTTCAACGTTTGATTTTTGAGAATATGAGAAATCCAAAAAATATTAAAAAAACTTTGAATCAAGTTTATGTTGATAAAAAAAATGTTGATGATTTTTTAGTTGAGTCAATAAGGAAGCCTTCTCTAGATTTCGGAGCTTTTAATGTTTTTAGAAGTGTATTTAACCCATCAGGTCCTCAGGGATTGCCGTTGGATAAGTTGTTTGCAAAACTCGATTCACCATTATTACTTCTCTGGGGAGGGAAAGATCCATGGATGAACACTCCAAAAAAAAGAAATCTATATAAAAAATTTACACCAAAGAATACAAAAGAAATTATTCTTGATGCAGGACATTGTCCTCATGACGAAATGCCTGAATTAGTTAATCAGCATATTTTGGATTGGGTTGATTCTCTTTAAGTAATAAAAGTGAAACTTGAATCATTTAATAAGGACCAAGGAATTTTTGTCTTTCAATTAGATCAAAAAAACTACATTAAATTTTGTCCTGGAAGAGGTGGTGTTATTACAAATTGGGTTTCGGATGGTAAAGAGATACTTTATTTCGATGAAAAAAGATTTATGGATAAGACAAAAAGTATTAGGGGCGGTATTCCAATTCTTTTCCCAATTTGTGGAAATCTTAATACTACTAGTTCAGTATTTGGAAAAGAGTATTGGCAACTAACACAACATGGTTTCGCTAGGGATTTGCAATGGCAACACTCTTTTAATGAAAATGAAAAATCTTTAAGTTTATTTTTAAATGAATCTAAAAAAACTAAAAAATATTATCCTTTCGATTTTGAACTAAGAATTGAAGTTAACTTAAAAATTAAATGTTTAGAATTTAAAATTACAATCAATAATAAAACAGACTTTGCTATGCCTATAAATTTTGGCTTGCATCCTTATTTTAATATTTCAGATTTCAAAAATTTAGAGTTTATTGAAAATCCACTTAATTGTCAGGATCAAGAAAAAAACATCATAAGTAATACTTCGGATGAATTAAACAAAATTAATTTAGGAGTTGATCTACTTATGTATACTTCCGGTAGAAGCTCTTTTCGAGATAAAATTTTTAAAAGAGAGGTAATTTTAAATCATCCATATCCTTTTGATTTAGGCGTTATTTGGAGTGATCCCCCGAGAAGAATGATATGTCTCGAACCTTGGACTAGTCCCCGAAATTCTTTTGTTGATGGATTTAGAAACATTACGATTCCCTCAAATGATAGTAAAATTTTAAATGCCTCAATACAAATAAAATCTCTTAAGTAATTATGCAATACTTATGAAATTTGTCGTTATAGATGATGATCCCACAGGCTCTCAAACTGTGCATGATTGCTTATTACTGCTTAAGTGGGACTGCTCAACTTTAATCAAAGGTTTTGAATCTCAATCTAATTTATTTTTTATTTTGGCTAATACAAGGTCACTATCGGAAAATGATGCGAAATTAACAATAGAAGAAATTTGTAAAAATCTTAAGACTGTAATTGCTTCTCAAACCTATGAAGAAGAAATTATTTTTATAAGTAGAGGAGACTCTACTCTTCGAGGACATAACTTTTTAGAGCCAAGTGCCCTTAATAGTTGCTTAGGTCCTTTTGATGCTACTTTTCATGTTCCAGCTTTTATAGAGGGTAAAAGATTAACAATTAATGGATTACATTTTGTTGATAAAACTCCTATTAGTCAAACAATTTTTGCAACAGATAAAATTTTTGGATATGAGACAAGTAATGTCAAGAATCTTTTATTTCAGCAGAGTAAATCGCAAATAAATTTTGAAGATATTCAGAATCTTTTGGTGTCAGATATCGAAATGCTAAATGATGAAGAAAATAATATTGTTTTTAAAAAATTAAAGAACTTGAAGAATAATAAACATGTAATTGTAGATGTTGAAAATTATTCTCAACTAAAAAAATTTTCTTTAGTAATTAAAAAATTAATTACACAAAAAAAATTCCTTTTTCGAACTGCAGCAAGTTTTATAAGTTCAATTTCTGAGAAAAAAAGTGTCTCTCTAAGTGAAATATTTTTCTCAAATTTAAGGATTAGAAATAAAGAAAAGAGTTTTCTTCCAGGACTGATAATTGTTGGATCTTATGTAGAACTTTC
This sequence comes from uncultured Prochlorococcus sp., assembly GCA_902618795.1. Lineage (GTDB taxonomy): Bacteria > Cyanobacteriota > Cyanobacteriia > PCC-6307 > Cyanobiaceae > Prochlorococcus_A. The sequence continues at coordinate 103,652 of CACNCF010000001.1, read as the reverse complement.
AACAATACAATTGCAAAATTTATTAGAGATAACTAATTGCAATCCAATTGAATTAGATGTTTTTGAATTCTTTAAAATTTCTTCATCAGAAAATAATCATAAGCAAAGGTATTTGTTTAAAAATAAATTTTTAAAAGAAATTAGATTTTCTTTTGAGAAAGGAAAAACTCCTGTATTGTTTACTTCAAGAAAATTTATGTCCTTAGATTATTCTGAACAATTTAATTTTTATAATTCACTTTCTTGTTTTATAGCTGAATTAGTCGCAGATTTGAAATATGAAATAGGATATTTGATTTCAAAAGGAGGAATAACAACAAATATGATTCTTAGTAATGGACTTAATGCAGATTATGTTTATCTTGAGGGACAGATTTTAACAGGTATTTCAGTAGTGACTTGTAACCTAAAAAATGACGAAAAACTTCCTATTGTTACACATCCTGGAAACATTGGAACTAAAGATTCACTTGTGAATATTTGGAAAGTTTTTGAAAAAAAAAATTAATTTTTAAATTTAGAAATTTGAAATAATTTCTTCAGCAAATCTGCTGCAGGATAATGGCTCAACTTTAGGTTCCATTAAACGTGCTAGATCATAAGTGACTTTTTTTTGCTCTATTGCCTTACTTAAACCATTAGTAATTAAGTTAGCTGCCTCATCCCAACCAAAATATTCAAGCATCATTACACCACTAAGAATTACTGAGCCTGGATTAATCTTATTTAAGCCTGCATGTTTTGGTGCGGTACCGTGCGTAGCTTCGAAAATTGCTGCGTTATCTCCAATATTTGCTCCAGGAGCCATACCTAGGCCACCAACAATTGCTGCAGCTGCATCAGAAACATAGTCTCCATTGAGGTTTAAGGTTGCAAGAATTGAATATTCTTGAGGTCTAGTTTGAATTTGTTGAAATATACTATCAGCTATCCGATCATCAACAAGAATAAGTTTTCTCCATTTCCCATCTCCGTGAGAATTTGATATTGATGCAATAACTTCTTTAATTTCTTCGCAAATAAATGCTTTTTTGTTATTTGTAAGCTTGTTAAAACCTGGTTCAATTTTTCGAGCATTATTTTCAATTGTAATTTCTGGATTTTTTTGAATATTATCTAAAATCCAGCTTTCTCTTTCTGTAATGCAATCTTCTCTAAATTCATTTACTGCTAATTCATATCCCCAATCTCTAAATGCACCTTCTGTATATTTCATAATATTCCCTTTATGAACAAGAGTCACATGCCTTTTGTCTCCTGATAATCTTTTGGCATGTTCAATAGCTTTTCTAATATGCCTTTGGCTACCAGATTTACTCACCGGTTTTATTCCAATACCTGATCCGTCTGGAATTGATCTATTTTTTAAATTTTTACTTTTTGGTATGACAATGTTATTTAAGTGATTAATTAATTCAAGACAATTATTATCCTCCGCTTCCCATTCAATTCCCATGTAGATATCCTCAGTATTTTCTCTATAAACAATAACGTCTAAATTTTGAGGATTTTTGTGAGGGCTTGGAGTTCCTGAATAATATTTGCATGGTCTAACACAGCTATATAAATCAAATATTTGCCTTAATGCAACATTAAGAGATCTAATACCTCCACCGATGGGAGTGGTTAAAGGACCTTTAATGGCTACACCAAAGTGTTTAATTGCTTCAATAGTATCTTGAGGGAGGTAGTTATATGTTCCATAAAGTTCACAAGCTTCATCGCCTGCATAGACTTTAAACCAATTAATTTTCCTTTCATCTCCATAGCTTTTTTTAATCGCTGAATCAAGAACGATTTGAGTTGCAGGCCAAATATCAACTCCAGTACCATCACCCCTAATAAATGGGACAATTGGATTATTAGGAACATTAGGTTTGCCTTGATTAAAAGTTATTATTTCGCCTTCATTAGGTAAAGTTAATTTTTCAAATTTTGGCATAGCATTGATATAATAAAAGTTAACTCATTGAAGCTCCTCGTATTGTAATTTGCGATGAGTTATTTTCTTCAAAACCTAGAAATTTTTTATTCAAATGTGAATAGAGAATAGTTTATTGATCAGCATTTCAACATCTTTATTAAAAGAAAAAGTAGTTAATAAGCAAGTTAAAGCAAATTATGTCATTTTCAAAAAAATACTCAGCTACTTATGAATGCGAGTTCAAATGTAAGTAATGTTGAAATAGCTAATAAAATTGCTTCCACTGCAGCTTTGTTTCGGAAATATTTTCCAGACGCAAGCGTAAACTTTAGTCCCTGGGACAATTCAAATAATGAATCCATGCAAGATACTATCGATTTTGCCTTTCATTTCCCTGGTTGGAGTCCTCTTATTGAGTGTAGAGCAATACTCTTACAATTAAGAATTGAAAATGATAATAAAGGCAGAGTTCCTAAGTTATTGGGAATAATAATGCGAGGTATGATTGTTCCCTCCGAGAGATGGAGAGTGGCTACCATCGGTGATTGGGAAATGACTGGCACTCATCTACCGCAAAAGAAACAAAAAGATAACCTTTTTTTGGTTTGCAAAGAACTTTATAAGCTATTCTCTACAACATCTACTGGTAACAAAAATTAGCTGTTTTTTGTATTTTCCTTGTAGATTAAATACACTTACAAAAATAATTCAAAATATATGGCAGTTGCTCTTGCAGGACAATTAAGAGAAGGGACAAAAAAATCTCACTCTATGGCAGAAAATACTGGCTTTGTGGCTTGTTTTTTAAAAGGAGTTGTTGAAAAAAAATCTTATAGAAAATTAATTAGTGATTTATATTTTGTTTATGAAGCTATGGAAGAAGAAATTGAAAGACTAGTCAATGAGGAACATCCCGTAATAAAACCTATAGGTTTTAAATCGTTATATAGGAAAGAAACTCTTGTAAATGATCTTAAATTTTATTTTGGTGAAAACTGGAAGAATGAAATTAATATTTCTCGCTCAGCAAAAGAATACGTTGAAAGAATCCGAGAGGTCGCAAAAAATTCACCAGAGCTATTAGTTGGTCATCACTACACTCGCTATATAGGAGATTTATCTGGAGGGCAAATCTTGAAAAGGATCGCTAAAAAAGCATTAAATTTGCAGGGAAATGATGGTTTAAATTTTTATGAGTTTGAATTAATTGCTGATGAAAAGAGGTTTAAGGAAGAATATTCCCTTACTTTGAATCAACTTCCAATAAATCAAAAGACTGCTGATCAAATTATTGATGAAGCTAATCAAGCTTTTACTTACAATATGAATATGTTTAAGGAGCTTGAAGGTAACTTGATTGCTGTTTTAGGCAAGATTGTATTCAATTACATTACAAAAAAAGTCAGGAAAGGAAGTACCGAGACCTAATATTTATGTTTGATTCATTAGTTGATTTCCTTAAAACTAATATTGATGAATTAAATGGTCATGAAGTACAAATATCTAGCGAATTTAAAGAACATCACAATGAAGACTCAAAATATATTATTAAGAATTGGCTTTTTTCATCTCCCGAATATAGAAAGTGGCGAATAACAAGATTAGATGGTGGCAAAAAACTCCAAGTATTTAATACTGTGGCATATCCAAATTTTAATAGTGAAATGCCTATTTTAGGAGCTGATATTTTATGGTTTGGAACTTCTCAAAAGTTATTAGCAATACTAGATTATCAACCTTTAATTCAAGAAGGTAAGTATCTTGAAAAATATTGTTCAAGTTTAGGTAGTATTAAGAAAAAATATTCTGCATTTGATAATAATAAAATGAAGAATATATATGATTCAAAAAAGTATTTTTCCCCATGGGTGATTATATGTAGAGGAAATAAATTGAATCTTGATAGAGATTTAAATAATATATTCCATTCATTTGTAATTAATTATTTGAACATTTATAAATCGAATCCTGTTAATAAATTTTTAAACACAGAAGAAATAAAGATTAATCAAATTAAATATGATAAATACAGTTTTGAAAAAGATCCTGCAGATAAATTGTTTAAATCTTTTTTTGGCGAAAAATGGACAAAAAAATTTATCGATAAATTTCTTTTTACATTAAATAATGAGATTATTCATTGAATGTTAATACAAGATACTATTTTTTACAGGCCAGGTTGGAGATGGCATAATTTTCTAAAATATTTAATTAATAATTTAAGTAAATATAACTGTTCAGAAAAAATAATACCCTCGGAATATTCTTATAGAGATTCAACTTATGGTTCAAAAAAATTAAAAAAAAATGTGAATCTATCTACTTGGGGTGTAACGCATAAAAAAAGAATTAAATTCGCAAGAGCAGTTTGTATAAATAGTCCAAATTATTCTGTTTTAAATTTTTTAATTATTCCTAATACTATTTATAACCTCCCATTTTTTGGAGTAGATTTTGTCTCTCTACCTAATAGTCATTTATTAGTATTAGATTTTCAGCCTTCATTAACAATACAAAATCAATACAATAATGAGTTATTAGCAAAACTTATAAAACTCAAAAATCATTGTCATTCATCACTCCCATTAGCTGAAAAAATGTCTGCAGATGTAGCTAGATTTTTTTCTCCAGGAGTAATCTGGTCAAAATTACCAAAAGATGAAAGAAGTGATTTTTTAATTGCTAATCAGCTTTATACCTCATTTAAGGAATATCTTGATTTGTATTTGGAAATTCTTTTCGAAAGCAAAGAAGCCAATATGGAACTGCAAAAAGAATTAATAAATGGTCAAAATAATTATTTGAATTATAGAAGAGATAACGATCCAGCAAGGCCAATGTTGTCGAGTTTGTTTGGTAAAGAATTTACTGAATCTTTAATTAAAGAAGTTTTATTTACTACTTAAAAGTCTTATAATTAACTGAAATTTGAAATCATATGAAAAAAATTTCTGTTCTTTTTGTATGTTTGGGAAATATTTGTAGGTCTCCTGCAGCAGAAGCTATCTTTATAAGTCTACTTGAAAAGAATGGCTTAACCGATGGCTTTATTGTAGATTCTGCTGGAACTGGGAGTTGGCATATTGGAAAAAAAGCTGACTCTAGGATGAGAATTGCGGCAGAAAGAAGAGATATAAATATCTTATCCAGGGCTCGTCAAATTAATAGTAAAGATTTTGACGAATTTAACTATATTCTTGCGATGGATGACTCAAATTTTAGAAATATTCAAGATCTTAAAAATAGAACAGCTGCAACTGATTTTTCATCAATTAAAAAAATACAAGATTTTAGATCAGTTTTTAATGAGCAAGAAGTTCCTGACCCATATTTTGGAGGTGAAGAGGGCTTCGATTATGTCCTTGATATTTTAGAAGACTCTGTAAAAGGCTTTTTAGAAAGTATTTCTTGAATTTATTCGATCTCAGCCTCTTTAGGAATCTTGTCATTATAAAGATCAATAATTTTTTCTACTACCTCATTAATTGAATATCCATCCGTAATAATTTCTATTGCATCATTAGCTTTTATTAGGGGCGAAATTTCCCTAGTGGAATCTTCAAAATCTCTTTTTTTTATAAGTTCTTTTAATGAATGAAGGTCTATTTCTTGTGAGTCTTTACTATTCTTATCAGATTTTCTTCTTTTTGCTCTTTCATCGATGCTAGCAGTTAAAAATATTTTAAGTTCTGCATGAGGAAAAACAGTAGTTCCTATATCTCTTCCCTCTGCAACAAGTCCGCCTGATTCTCCAATTTTTCTTTGTTCTTCTACTAAGAATTTTCTCACTTCTTTAATTGAGGAAATTTTAGAAACGATGGAATTTATCTTTTGTGACCTAATTTCTTTAGTCACACAGTAATTATTAACATAAACATCCTGATGTGAGTTTGTATTCGATTTGAAAACAATAGATATATCTTTAAGAATATTCTGTAATTTTTTTTCTTTTTTATAATCAATACTTTCCTTTATAATAAGCCAACTCAATGCCCTATACATTGCTCCAGTATCTAAATATAAAAGTTTAAGTTTCTTTGCTATTAACTTGGTTACGGTACTTTTACCTGATCCTGCAGGACCATCAATTGCAATAATAGGCCTTCTTCTCATTAGAAAAACGTGATCTATTAATCTTGTCTCTCCACATCTTATCGCACCAGCCAGTAACGAAATATTATCCCCAATTTTTGCTTTTTGGAGTGTATGAGGGTGTAAATGTTCTAAATATTCAATTGAAATTTTTTTTGCTAATAGCTTTTTAATTATTTCGTTTAAATAGATCTTTTTTTCTTTTTGAAAAATTTTTTTTGCTTCTACTAACTCACTTGAAAAAAACCTAATTAATTTTCTTTCGTTTTTTGATAAATGTACATTACGTGAACTTAAAGGAATCCCATCAAAATCTCTTTGTGTAGGAATAGATTTAATAGCAACATTTAATTTTTTTTTTAGGACAAGATTTTTTAAAATTAAAAGTTGTTGCCAATCTTTTTCTCCTAAGTAAAGATTTTTTGGCTTGATGAGATTAAGTAATCTATAAACTACTGTACAAACGCCATCAAAATGTCCAATTCGATTTAATCCACATAATGCAGAAGATAATTCTTCTGGAGCTTTTAAAAATTTAATATTTTTATTATTCGGTGGATATATATCTTCAATACTTGGGATAAAGATGGCATCTGCGCCATTTGAAAAGGAGATTTTTATATCATTGTCAATTGTTTTAGGGTAATTCTCTAAATCTAACTTGTTATCAAATTGAAGTGGATTAATAAAAATACTTACTAAATTAACATTAGAATTATCATTTTTTGCTGTTGATATTAGTTTTATATGTCCATTGTGAAGATTACCCATTGTTGGAATGAAGTTAATTTCACTATTTATATTTCTCCTCCAATTTTCTATTTCTTCAGTTTTCCTAATGATTACTTTCTTCACTTTGTTTTTAAAAAATAAATCTATTTGATAAATAATTACTGGACAAAAGCAATCTTAAGCGGAATATCTATATAGGGAAAGTCTATCATTTTTATTTCATGGATTACAAAACATCAGGTGTTGATATAGAAGCTGGTCGAGAATTTGTTTCCGAAATTAAACAGGCAGTTGAAGGAACTCACACATCTAACGTGATTGACGGTATTGGTGGGTTCGGAGGATTGTTTAGAATTCCTATCAATAGTTTTAAAAAACCAGTTCTTGTTTCAGGAACTGATGGTGTTGGAACAAAATTAGAATTAGCCCAAAGTAAAAATTTTCACTTTGAGGTTGGGATTGATTTAGTTGCTATGTGCATGAACGATATCATTACTAGTGGAGCAAAACCTTTATTTTTTCTTGATTATATTGCTACAGGTAAACTTGATAAGAAACAATTATTGAGGGTTGTTCAGGGAATTGCCCATGGCTGCGGAGAAAATAACTGTTCATTACTCGGCGGAGAAACTGCTGAAATGCCTGGATTTTATTCAAAAAATAAGTATGATCTTGCAGGATTTTGTGTTGGAATAGTTGATGAGGATAAGCTTATTAATGGTAAAACAGTATCTGAAAATGACTTAATAATTGCTTTAAAAAGCGATGGAGTTCATAGTAATGGCTTTAGTTTAGTAAGAAAAATTATTCAAAATAATGATCAAATAGATAAAGAATTTGAAAATGTGTCTCACTTGAATTTTTATGATGAGTTATTGAAACCTACAAAAATTTACAATAATGTGATTAACCAAATGTTATCTGAAAATATAGAAATTAAAGCAATGTCGCATATTACTGGAGGAGGAATTCCAGAAAATTTACCAAGATGTATTCCTTCTGATTTTATTCCTTATATTGATACCAGTTCTTGGGAAATACCTATTTTATTTAAATTCCTCAAAGAAAAAGGATCGATTCCTGAAAAAGATTTTTGGAACACTTTCAATCTTGGAGTGGGATTTTGTTTAATTATTGATAAACAATTTAAGGACAAGATATTAAGTATCTGTAAAAACCATGACATAGATAGTTGGGAAATTGGAAAGATAGCTCGAAAAAATGATTCAGAAATTAGTAAATTTTTGCCTGAAATTTTAACTTAAATTTTTTATCTTTTTTAAATGAGTTTTAAAAAATTATTTTTTATACCCAAATGAAAAAGTTGGGTGTAATATAATTAAATTACCGCCGAATTATATCGGAAGTTTAAGTATTAAGATTTAACCATTTATTCAATGCCCTTTGCAAATAATCAAAGAATTACACGTAGACGTAGTTCAGCTGGTCCTACACCTCCAAAAAGACCATTAGGTAATAATTCTGAATCAATCGGAAGACAGGCTCAAGGCCCAAGACCAACTTTCTTGACACTAAGGGATCATGGGAAAGTTTTTGTCGCTGATTTACCAAATTTGTCTGATGGTCAATTAGCGCATATTAGCAAAGAAGCTAATGAAGTTTTAAATAGTTTGGAAAAAAGACTTAGTGATCTTGAAAATGAACCTAATGTTAGTAATCCTGAAAACGATACGCTGATAAAAGCTTCTACAAAAAGAGATGTCACACTGAGGTTTATTAAATCAATAGAAGAAGAACAAGAATATAGAAAGAATAATCCTGCTTTACGAGATGCTGCATCTGAATCATTACCGAGAACTTTTCTTGAGGTTGCCAGACATAGATTGCCTGGAGCAACTTTTGATTCACTACTCCGAGAAGCTCTTGAAGCTTGTGCAGTTGATGAGAGTACTGAAGAAAATCAAGTTATTGATGAGCCAAAAGAAACTGTAAAAATTATGGATATACCCTCTTCCAACACAAATGCTTCACTTGTTGTTAGTATCGATTCAAATGATGATTCCAAAAATGACTCTATTTGATTCAAAACAAGAGTTAATAAGTTTTAAAGATCAAAATAATTCAAAAATTAACCTTACTTCTGATAAAGATCCTACTTTATGTAATCATTGCAAAAGGACTGCATCAAATGGTGTTAGATGTTTAGGAATGTGTGTGGCAGATAATGATTATTAAAATAATTCAAATTTATATATAAAAAATCTGATGAAAATAATTAAAAAATTCATTTAATTTTATTTATTAATTGATATAAGGTCTTATTTATCAATAATAAAGAAAAGAATATTTTTATATATCAATAAGTAATTGAACTTATACTCTTTATTTGAAATTGAAGTTCTCCAAAAACTTCATAATTAAGTAAGGCGGCACTAAGATTCGAGCAAGGGATATTTGTTTGAGAAGAATGCTATAACTGTCTTTACAATAGTTTTATCTCTAATTTGCTGTCTGGTTGCTGTCCATATATTTTATAATTTATAGCTTAGTTTGATAATTCTTGCATACCAAATTGCTCTCTGGACAGCAAGCGATTAAGTAGAAAATATACGACCAATAATGAGTGTTAATTTAGTCCTGTTTAACTTTTAAAAGTTCAAAATATTTAAAGTCTCAACTTAAGATAAGAAAAAGAGAAAAAGATAAAACTATTTATATTTATCAAGAAAAATAGTAAAATGATTTAGTCTTAAAAAGAGTTTTATAAAGAAGTTGATTTTACAAAAAGTCTCTAAAAATAAATTTATAGGATTTTTCTCTTCAAAAAGGAAATTTAAACCGTTTTTAATATTTAATGTTTTATTATCATTATTTATATTAGATTTATCTAAAGCAGATACTAATTCTCCTAATAAAAAAAATAATCAAATAGAAATTGAATATTTAGAATCAAGAAATGAATTAGAGGATTATATTATTGATACTGGTGATGCTATTTCTTTAGAATTTTTTCCTGCGGAAGAACTTAGTGCAGTTTTTTCAGTTAATGAAGAAGGAGAATTATTATTACCAAAGATAGACGAAACGTTTGTAAGGGGATTAACAAAGTCAGAATTAAAAACTTTATTGGAAAAAAGATACGCAGAATTTTTAATTGATCCAGAAATAAAAGTAAGGATTGCAGGATTTAAAAGTATTAGAGTATTAGCAAGAGGTGATTTAAGAAATCCAGGTTTTTACAAATTTCCTGCTTATTCCTCAGGTTCATTTGTAAAGTTAGATAAAAACGATAATTCTGAGCTTGATTCATTGATTGATAATAATAATGAGCAATCAAATAATCAATCTTCAGAAAATCTAGTCGTCAAAAGATCAAGTGAAAATATAACTACCATTTCCGATGTTATAAGGAAAGCTGGTGGTATAACTTCTACAACTGATTTATCTAAAATTGAAATTATAAGAGATATACCTCTTGGAAAAGGTGGAGGCAAAAAAAGAGCAATTATTGATTTTAATGCTTATGTATACGAATCAGATCCCACTAACGATATACGTATATTTGATGGCGATACTTTATTCTTTCCAAAACTAATTAAAACTAATCCAAATCAAATCCCGAAATCTATTTTATCTGGTATTTCCCCAAAATTTATCTCAGTAAATCTTTTTGGTAGGGTTGAAAATCCTGGAGTAGTAAAACTTCCTCTTGAAGCTGCACTATCAGATGCAATTGATATATCTGGACCAATTAAACCTCTTTCTGGGAAGATTGTGCTTATAAGGTATGAGCAAGATGGGAAAGTAATAAAGAAAAACGTATCATATTCAGCAAGTGCTAAAAGAGGTTCTAGAAGAAATCCTTATTTAAAACAAGATGATTTGATATCTGTTAAAAATAGTTTGTTAGGAAAAACTACAGGAGTGATTAGAGAATTTACAGCTCCATTCGTTGGTATTTATTCAACTAAAGAAATAATAGAAGGTTTTAGTGACTAGTTATAAAAACTCTCTTTTAGGATTAACTCTATTAGGAGGAAATGCTGTATGAAATGCTTTTTCTGTCTTATCTACATATTTAACTTTTGCCGCATACTTGCATTCAAAAGGAAGAGGAACACCAGTTGAGTATAGATCCGCAAGTCTAAGTTCTACATTTCTTGTTGTCTTGCCAATCTTCACCATATTAGGCATTGCAGGATTAGTGAGAACATAAACACTGCCTTCCATTAGAAATCGTCTGGAATTTTGAATACTTTTTATAATACTAACTAAACTTTAAGGAATAAATTTCCTCTGTAGTCAGCAAGTGAGATAATGAAATTATTGCAAATATTTTGGAATCAAATTTTGGTCAACTTGCCGACCACTTGCTGACCATGAATTCGTCTAAATTCCACTAAAAATGTATAACAGATATACAAAACTTAAGTGTTTAGAAGGGTTTATAGGGAATTTAGTATCAAATTTAAATAAGGCGGCACCCAGATTCGAACTGGGGATAAAGGATTTGCAATCCTCTGCCTTACCACTTGGCCATGCCGCCGAAAAAGATTCGATTGAGTCTTTTTATGATCTTAACAGCAAGGTGTCTCATTCTCTATTATTTATATGCAATGGTCATGGAGAAGATGTAATCGCCTTGGAAATAATAAAAGGATTACAAAAAAAAATAAAAAATATAAATATCGAAGTTTTGCCATTAGTAGGCAATGGAGATGTATTTAATTCTATAAAATCAAAGAATTTTCGTAAGATAGGATATCTAAAAGAGCTACCTAGTGGAGGTTTTAGTAATCAAAGTCTGAAGGGATTTGTGCTTGATTTGTTTGCAGGATTTTTAATAGATAATTTAAGAAATTTTCTACTTGTAAAACAGAAGTCAAAATATAATTGCAAGATTATTGCAGTAGGCGATTTCTTGCCATTAATTTACGCTTGGAGTTCAGAATGCCAATTTTGTTTTATTGGAACTCCCAAAAGTGACCATACTTGGAGTAGTGGTCCAGGTTGGGATTTAAGCGATTTTTATCATAAATTCAAAGGTTCTGAATGGGATCCTTGGGAAATGTTTTTAATGAAATCTCCAAGATGTAAAAATTTAATTATGAGAGATAAAATTACAGCTAATAATTTGAATAGAAAAAATATTGATGCAAAATACTTGGGTAATCCAATGATGGATTTTGTTAATGCAACAAACGAAAGGATATCAAATATTATTTCTTTTAGAAGGATTATTTTGTTAATTGGAAGTAGATACCCTGAAGCTCTTAAAAATCTTGATAAATTTCTTAATTGTTTGGAAGACTTTTATTTATCAAAGGATTTAGTAATACTTTTGCCTTTGAGCATTAATGCGAATGTGTTTCAAATTCAAAGTTATTTAAATAAATATGGTTTTATAAAACAAAGTAAAGTTCTTTTTCTAATTGATGAAGATTCAGTATGGAAAAAGAAAGATCAATATGTAGTTCTTGGAAAAGGTAAATTCAATTCATGGGCTAATATGGCAGAAGTTGGCTTGTCTAATGCAGGAACTGCTACAGAGCAAATTGCTGGCCTTGGAATTCCATCTCTTTCTCTTCCAGGACCTGGACCACAATTTACAAAATCATTTGCAAAAAGGCAATCAAGATTATTGGGAGGCAGTGTTTTAGTTTGCAAGAACAAAAAAATTCTTTTAAAACGTTTAAGTTTACTTTTAAAAGGAAAAGTTGATAGGTTAGAACAAGCAAAAATTGGAAAAAAAAGAATGGGAGAATCCGGAGCAACTGAGAAAATCGTAGATGCCATAAACCTCAATTTGTTATCTTAGTAAATGGCACTGGCTTATTAACTATTAATTTTTTATGTATCCAATAAACGATCGGCAATATCTAAAAATTTGTGCAGAGATTGCAAAACTTATGAGTATAAGCTTATCTTCTGCTAAAAAGAAAGTAGAAATTCAAATTGCAAAAGAAGGCTCGAACACTATTCAAGAAAAAATACAAGTGGCGCAAAATGTCTTAAAAATTTGTGAAAAAAATGATGGAGATAAATTAAGTTCTTCAAGAATACTTGATAAGCTTATGGAAACTCTTGATGGTGAAGATAATTTTTTAACTGAAGATTAATTCTCAATGTTCAAATATATTTGTGAATTTTAGTATGTCTAAATCAGCATGGACAGAGACTGTATCGAAACATTTTTGAGCTAATTCATATCTATTCTCTCTTTCTAAGATAACTTTTAATTTATGCATAGCTTCAATTAAATATCTAACATCATTTGCTGCATAATCTAATTGATATTTTGTTAAATCTTCGTTGCTACCCCAATCACTACTTTGCGAGCTTTTGTCTAGTTCTATACCTAACAATTCATTAATTAAATCCTTTAAACCGTGTTTGTTTGTATAAGTTCTTGCCAACTTACTAGCAATTTTTGTACAAAAAATATTTTTTGTATTAATTTTAAGATTGCATTTTAGAGCTGCTACATCAAATCTCGCATAGTGAAATATTTTAGTAATTTTGTCATCTTCAAGAAGTGCTTTTAAATAAGGTGAAGAAGATGTATTAAGTCCTATTTTTATACAGGATGTTCTTTTAAATTCATTGCATATTTGTACTAAACAGAGTCGATCTCTTCCATGAATTAAACCCATTGCTTCAGTGTCAATAGCTAGATAGGATGATTGTTTATAAAGATTGTATAAATCTGCTGTTAAATCGCTATAAAGAAGATCAATATTTTTATTTTCAATAGTCATTTTTAATAAGTATTTAAAGTAATTTAAAATTTAGAATATTACTTAAGATTTTATTGATTTAAGAATTTTTATCTAATAGGAATATTTTACAGAATAAATCTAAAAATTTATAATATGATGTAACTTTAATTTTTATTCTAATTTACTAGAAAAAATTTTATTTAATGTCCTATTCCTTAAAATCAACATTATTGCTTACAATTCTCTTGGCAATAGGATTATTTTTTTTCCTCAGGGCTTCTAGTAAAGATAGAACAACCATTGTCGAGATTTCATCTTCTCAGCAGCCAGTTAAGGTTTTAAATGGTTTATGTGAATGGCTTAATTTGAGGGGATGGAAGCAAACAGGTGGAGATTTTGAACAAAGAATTTTAATATTCAAGGGTCAAGTTGTTTCAAGTAAATTTTTAGCAATTTTTTTAGGTTTTCTTGGCGGTTTTGGGTCTTGTGCTTTGGGGCTAGTAATAATTCAAATATATCCTGAATTAGGTTGGTGGCCTATTCTTTTGGGATTAATTGGTGGCCCTTTATCTGGAATTGTTTATTTTAAAAAATCAGCAAGAGAGGAGAAATTTGAATTAAGGTTGATCAACGAAAATGAAAATGATTCAACTTTTATGAGACTAAGAGCGCATAGGGATGAATTAATCTCTTTAGAAAATGAACTTGGAGAAAAACTTCAATTGAAAAGTGACGGTTCTTTATTCAAAACACCTATTTAAGATACTTACAAATTTTATTCGATAATTTTTAATCAAAAATATTATTTTCTATACAGAATTTCTCTAACTCTTTATCATTTAACCAATCTTGGGGTTTTGTAAAAATTGATGTGAGAAATTCCTCTCGAGACCCCTTTTTAGCTTTATATCCATATTCCCATCTAGCTAAAGGCGGTAAGGACATTAATATAGATTCAGTTCTGCCATTTGTTTGAAGTCCAAAAATCGTCCCTCTATCCCAAACTAAATTGAATTCGACATATCTACCTCTTCGATATAGCTGAAATTCTCTTTCCTTCGAAGAATATGTTTGAGAAGCTCTTTTTTTAATAATGGGCAAATATGAAGGAAGGAATGCCTGCCCACAGTTCTCCGCTAAAGAAAATAAATTATCCCAATTTAAATTTGATCTGCCAATATTTTTTGAAGCTTTTGATGCTTTTCCATTTTGATTATTGCCTCTATAAATATTTCCTGAACCATCTTGATAATCATAAAAAATACCTCCTATGCCTCTAGATTCATTTCTATGCTTCAAGAAGAAATATTCATCACACCATGGTTTGAAAACTTTATGCAAATTTTTATCAACTTTCTCACAAGCTTTTTTATGTTCGTTATGAAAATTCCTTACATCAGAAAGATAAGGATAAAAAGGGGTTAAGTCTGCACCTCCCCCAAACCACCAAACAGGCCCTGCTTCGAAATATCGATAATTCAGATGAACTGTAGGAATAAAGGGATTCTTAGGATGCAATACCATAGAAGTTCCGGTAGCAAACCATTCATGACCTTTTGCTTCGGGCCTTTGAGAGATTATAGATTGAGGTAATTCTTTTCCCTGTACTTCTGAGAAATTTACTCCTGCTTGTTCAAAAATAGAACCATTTTTTAATACTCTTGATCTTCCACCACCACCTTCGTCTCTTAGCCAAGATTCTTCTGTAAATTTCCCTTTGCCATCTACATTTTCAAGCCCTGAACAAATTTTATCTTGTAGAGTTAATAAGAGATTTTTAGTTTTTTCTCTGGAGTTTTTAGGAGGTTCTTGCAACATGTATCTTGTAAATCTTGAAGAAAAAATTTTTTTTGGTTAATTATAAGTTTCCCTTTATAATTTCTCTTAGGGGGTCCTTATTGCCTATTATTTGATAGTTCGACATAGTTCTTAATCTTTTAAACTGTCGACCACCTCGTCAAAATATTTAAAAATTTAATGACCACAATAGAAGATGCGAATTTTGCTTTACAAAAAGTTCTAGATGCTGGATCAAAGAAAAATGTAATTGAATTAGCTTGGATTAAAAACGTAAGAGTAACTATACCGAGAGTAATCGTAACATTATCATTGCCATCATTTGCAAATTCTCAAAGAGATAGAATTGTACAAGAGGTTAGAAAAGTTCTACTGGATTTTAAAGATATTAATGATGTTCAAATAGAGATAGATAATAATCCTTCCAAAGCAGAATCTCAAAATCAAAGTAACGCTCCTGAGTTGCAGAATATTGATGGGATTCGGCATATCATAGCTGTTAGTAGTGGTAAAGGTGGAGTTGGGAAAAGTACCATTGCAGTTAATCTCGCTTGTTCTCTAGCTAAATTAGGCTCTAAAACTGGTTTGCTTGATGCGGATATATATGGACCTAATACTCCCTCAATGATGGGAGTTGCCGAACAGAATCCAAAGGTTACAGAAGGTATTGGCAGTGATCAAAGGTTAATACCAATAAATAAATATGGAATTTCATTAGTATCAATGGGCTTCCTCATAGAAGAAGGTCAGCCAGTTATATGGAGAGGACCGATGCTTAATAGTATTATACGACAATTTTTGTACCAAGTTGAATGGAATAATCTTGATTTTTTGGTTATTGACTTGCCTCCTGGAACAGGAGACGCTCAAATATCCCTTTCTCAATCTGTGCCTATTTCTGGAGCTATAGTTGTCACTACTCCTCAACAAGTATCTTTGCAAGATGCAAGGAGAGGATTAGCAATGTTTAAACAACTCGGCGTACCTCTACTGGGAATTGTAGAAAATATGTCAGTATTTATTCCGCCAGATATGCCAAGTAAAAAATATGAAATTTTTGGTAAAGGTGGTGGTCAAAAATTAGCTAAAGAAAATGATTTACCATTATTAGCTCAAATACCTATTGAAATCCCTCTCGTTGATGATAGTAATAAAGGTGTACCAATCTCAATCAGCCAACCCAATAAAGAAAGTTCTGTTGTATTTGCTAATTTAGCCCAATTAATTAAGAATCAATTTGTTAATAGTTAATTGATGTTTAGGAGAATTTCTTTATTAAATAAAAGAGGATTTTTACAAAAAAAAGACAACCTTAATAGAGGTTTTTTATTTTCTCCACTACTTATAATTCCCCTGTTTTTAGTTATTATTTCGGGTTTATTAATTAAAAGTATTCAGGGTGATTTTTTAGCATCAAACTATTTAGGTCATATCCTAACTGGTTTTTTTGGTTATTTTTTAGCATTTTTTATTTCTTATATACCGTTAGCGAGAATTAGAAAGTATTTGGTTACATTTTATTTGTGTACTTTAATATCCTTATTACTAATTTATTTTTTTGGGATTACAGTTTCTGGAGCGCAAAGATGGCTAAACCTTGGCATCTTTTCTTTTCAGCCTTCAGAAGTAGCTAAACTGAGTACAACATTAACTCTTGCTTTAGTACTGGATAAAAAAATAATTTCAACAATAAGAGATATAGTATTGCCCTTATTAGTAGTTGTTATTCCATGGTTATTGATTTTCTTTCAACCGGACTTAGGTACCTCTTTAGTTTTGATTGTTTTGACGGGTGTGATGCTCTATTGGTCGCAAATGCCCATTGAGTGGATTTTGATATTAGTGTTTTGTATTATCACTGCTGTATTGTATTTAAACTTACCAACTCTTCTGATTTTCTGGATTCCAGTTATAGGATATCTTGCTTATAGATCTTCGAAAAATAAAATTATTTTTTCTGCTCTCGCTATTTCGTTACATTTATTTGTGGCAAAATTGACGCCAATATTGTGGCAATATGGCTTAAAAGAATATCAAAAAGATAGATTAGTTTTATTTTTAGATCCAAATAGAGATCCATTAGGTGGCGGATATCATTTGATACAGAGTCAAATTGCCATTGGTTCTGGAGGATTATTTGGGACTGGTTTGCTACAAGGCAAGCTGACTAATTTGCAATTTATACCTGAACAACATACTGATTTTATATTCAGTGCATTAGGCGAAGAATTGGGTTTTGTCGGGTGCATAATAGTTTTATTTTTGTTCTTTTTTTTGATTAAAAAACTTATTTATACTGCAACAATTGCTAGGACTAATTTTGAATCTCTAATTGTTATTGGAATAGCCTCAATTTTTTTATTTCAAATAATTATTAACCTATTTATGACTATTGGATTAGGACCAGTGACTGGGATCCCCCTTCCTTTTATGAGCTATGGACGAACTTCATTGGTGACTAATTTTGTATCCATTGGATTTGTTTTATCTATATTGAAACGTTCTAGATCACTAAGAAATTGATGAAATCACAAATAACAATAAAAAAAATTCAAGACCTTTTGATTAAAGGAGTTCAAAATATACAAGTGGATGATGATTCATCCAGGAGAATGTGGTGGGCTTCTTTAGAAGTTATTCAAAAAGATTTCCTATCTCAGAATTATGAACATGGAGGAATTTGGGTTGCCTCACCTTTGCCTGCTTTTCATGATAAAAAATTTTTAAATCAATTTGATGGATGGCTTTGGTCTCCTAAGGGGTTTCCATATTTTCAGAATGAGAATGCAGGTTTTTTACCAGTCAAGAATTCAGACAAGATAAAAAAAGATTTCGATTTAGCTACTAATTATAAAGTCTTAAATCTTTGTCAAAAAGATGGTTATGAACCTTTTTTGATGATAATCACCCCAAATTTCCAATGCATATTGTCAATTGTGGGAGAAAAAGATAAGAAAATTCTATTAATGAAGTGTGATGAAGAAAGCCTTAAACTTTCAATTGAATTAATGCATGCAAAATTAAACCAAGAAAATTATGAGGAAGGAGTAAAATTTCGCAAAGCAATCAATAATTTAGGTAACCTAAATATTAATAATCAATTAGAAAAAATATTTTGGCCAAAATTATCGGCAAAATTAGCAAATATTTCTCCAAATCATAATATACAGAATTCTGTAAGAAACGATGAAAAAAACGTGCAAATAACTGAGGCAAAATTATTAAGTGCAATATCTCATGAAGTGAGAACGCCTTTGGCAACCATAAGAACCCTTATAAGCTCAACTTTAAAAAAATATACGATGGACGAATCAATAAAAAATCGTTTAATTCAAATAGATAATGAATGTAATGAACAAATTGATAGGTTTGGTTTAATTTTTAATGCAGCAGAATTAGTGAGTAATGAAGTTCCTTCATTAAATAACTTGGCAAAAATTAATTTAGCCGAAATTTTTAAAAAGCTTGCTCCTTTATGGAATAAACAATTAAATCGACGTGGGATTTCTTTAAAGATTGATATCCCCAATCAACTTCCGCAAATTTTGAGTGATTCTGAAAAATTGGAATTAATGTTAAGAGGATTAATTAATAAAAATACCAGAGGTTTAAAAGAAGGTAGTACATTAATTTTAGAATTAAGACCAGCTGGTCAAAAACTTAAACTACAATTAAAAGTACAAAAATTAGAAAGTAATCAAAAAGAAATTCAAAAAAAAGATAAAGGTTCTGATATTGGTCCTGTATTAAATTGGAACCCTCAAACAGGCAGTTTACAACTTAGTCAAAATGCTACTCAAAAGTTGTTGGCTAGCTTAGGAGGGCATGTTACACAGAGGCGTGATACAGGTTTAACAGTATTTTTTCCGATTTCAGATACAAAATAAAATGAAAACAAGTTTTTCATATATTAAATAATGTAGAAAATTTCTTGTAAATTTATAATTTTGCAAAATATGAATGCTAATTTCTTATAAGAAATAACTCAAAATCTAGGATGACTGAAACTTTAGTTGGTCAATTTCCAAAGCATATAGGAAGTACCGGGGGTTTATTAAACTCAGCAGAAACCGAAGAAAAATATGCAATTGTATGGAAAAGTTCCAAGGAACAAGCATTTGAATTGCCCACCGGTGGAGCGGCTATTATGCATGAAGGTGATAATCTAATGTACTTTGCAAGAAAAGAACAATGCCTTGCATTAGGGACACAATTAAGGGCCTTCAAACCAAGAATTGAAGATTTTAAAATCTACCGAATTTTCCCAGGTGGCGATATTGAATTTTTACACCCAAAAGATGGTGTTTTCTCTGAAAAAGTAAATGAAGGCAGAGAGAAAGTAGGACATAATCCAAGAAGAATTGGTGAGAATCCTAATCCAGCTGGTTTGAAATTTACAACTAAGAATACTTTTGATTAACTTCCTTAAAGTTGATATAAAAGAAGAAAATAATTATAATTTTGGTTGACATTATTAATATGATCAGCTCACAGAAAGATAGTTTTTTAAAGTCTTACAAAGAAGGTAAAAATTTTATACCTATCATTCAAACTTGGCCAGCAGATTTAGAGACACCATTGTCCACTTGGTTAAAATTATCCTCAAAAGATTCCCATGGCGTTTTTCTTGAATCTGTTGAAGGTGGGGAAAGTTTGGGTAGGTGGAGTATTGTTGCTACTAGACCTCTTTGGGAAGCTGTTTGTTATGGACAAGAAATAGTTAAAACTTGGAATAATGGCAAAACCGAAACACATAAAGGTAATCCTTTTGACATCTTAAGAAGTTGGACAAACGAATATAAGTCAATCATGCTTGATGGCTTACCATCAATTGGACAGTTATATGGCTCTTGGGGTTATGAATTAATAAATCAAATAGAACCAAGCGTTCCAATAAATGCAATATCAGAAAACAATATCCCTTATGGTTCATGGATGTTTTTTGATCAATTAGTTGTTTTTGATCAAATAAAAAGATGTATTACTGCAGTGGTTTATGCAGATACAACTTCTTCAAAAGAGTCCTCGATTGAAGAGTTGTATTTAAACTCAATTTCTAAAATTCAGAAAATTAGAAATTTAATGCGAGTTCCTCTAAAAGAAAATGAGTTTTTAGATTGGAATGAAAATGAGAATCTGAATTTAGATCTAGAAAGTAATTGGAAGAAAAAAGATTTTGAAGATGCAGTTCTCTCTGCAAAAGAATACATAAAAAAGGGAGATATTTTTCAAATAGTTATAAGTCAGAGATTCCAAACTCAAGTCAATAATGATCCTTTTAATTTATATAGAAGTTTGAGGATGGTTAATCCATCTCCGTACATGTCATTTTTTGATTTTGGCTCATGGTACCTGATAGGTTCAAGTCCTGAAGTAATGGTTAAAGCTGAAAAAAATAAAAATAGTCAGATTGTTGCAAGCTTAAGACCAATAGCTGGGACAAGACCTAGAGGTATAGATAATCAACAAGACTTGGAATTAGAAAATGATTTATTAAAAGATCCAAAAGAGATAGCTGAGCATGTAATGCTAATTGATCTTGGAAGAAATGATCTTGGAAGAGTTTGTGAAATTGGTACTGTGAAGGTCAAGGATTTAATGGTGATTGAGAAATATTCACATGTTATGCATATAGTTAGTGAAGTTGAGGGAATCTTAAAAAATAATGCTGATGTATGGGATTTGCTAAAAGCATCTTTTCCCGCTGGGACAGTGACTGGTGCGCCAAAAATAAGAGCTATGCAATTAATTACGCACTTTGAAAAAGATGCTAGAGGACCTTATGCTGGTGTTTACGGATCTATTGATATCAATGGTGCATTAAATACAGCAATTACGATAAGAACTATGATAGTAAAACCCTCTAGAGACGGTAAATATGATGTTTCAGTCCAAGCAGGAGCTGGAATAGTTGCTGATTCTTTTCCTGAAAATGAATATCAAGAGACGATTAATAAAGCTAAGGGGATACTAAAAGCACTAGCATGTTTGGATGAATAAATGAGTCAAAATAATCTTTATAAGGGTTTTGAGGTGGAACTTTTCACAGGTTCTTTAAATTCTCATATTGGTGTTTCAGCTGATATTGAGAAAAAATTTTCTGATTTTGTAAAAGAGCCAGATAACAGAAATGTAGAATACATAACTACACCTGAGAAAGACTACAAGTTTTTATACGAGAAATTAATAACTCCAAGAAAAAAGTTAAGGAAGTGGCTAAATACTAAAAATTTAACCATCATTCCTTCATCTACTCTTTGTTTTAAACATGATATTAAATTTCAAAGATCTGATATTGACAATGTCTATCATCAATTTATTCAAGATAATTATGGAATATCTATTGCAACTTCAAGTGTCCATATAAACATAGGAATAGATGATTTAGATAAACTTTTTACTGCTATAAGACTTATAAGATCTGAGGCAGCTCTATATCTATCATTAAGTGCTAGTTCACCTTTTTTAAATAATAAAATTACCAATAATCACTCTCAGAGATGGATCCAGTTTCCTAAAACACCGAGTAGGGTGCCTTTTTTTGTAAATCATAATTCTTATATCGACTGGATAGAAGAAAATATATCTAATAAAAACATGCAAAATATTAGACATTTTTGGTCTTCAATCCGACCAAATGGTCCCCAAAGACCTTTAATTCTTGATCGTTTGGAATTAAGAATTTGTGATTTTGTTCACGATATAAATCTGCTTTTAGGGATAACGGCCATGATAGAACTAAGGATTTTAAATCTTTTTGAAAATATAAATGCCTTAGATCCTATGAATGCTAGTATTTTTTCTTTGGATGAGTTGTCAGAAATATGTGATAAAAATGAAATTAATGCTGCTAAAGATAGTCTGAATTCAGAGTTAATTCACTGGCAAGATGGCAAAAAAGTTATTTGTAGAGAATGGATTCAAAACTTATTATCAGATTTATCACCCACAGCAGAAGATTTTGGTATGAAACATCTTTTAAATCCTATCTATAAAGTACTTGAAGAAGGTAATCAATCTATGAAATGGATAAATCAATATGAAAAAGGGCTTTCTATTGAGCAGATAATGAAAATTTCTATCGAAAATATGATTAGGTGTGAGACCAAGAATGTTTGATTATTTAAATAAATTTTGATCTGAACATTTTCACTTGTGACATAATGATTATATGGAATCTTTTCGACAGATAAAAAATAATAATGTGGATCTGATAAGTAACAATGATCCACTTGATAAAAATCGTCTTTTAATAGAAGATCTATGGGAATCTGTACTCAGAGAAGAATGCCCAGGTGATCAAGCAGAGAGATTGATACAGCTTAAAGAATTAAGTTATTCAAAACAAATTGATGGTGATAGTTCAAAAACTTTTAAAAATGAAATAGTTGATATTGTTAATTCTATGGATTTAGCAGAATCCATTGCAGCAGCAAGGGCGTTTTCATTGTATTTTCAACTCGTGAATATTTTGGAACAAAGAGTTGAGGAAGATAGATATATTCAGAGCTTTACAAATAAGGATGTTCAAAAATCGCCCGACAATCTTGATCCTTTTGCTCCAGCATTAGCCAGGCAAAATGCTCCAGTAACTTTCAGAGAATTATTTTACAGGCTGAGGAAATTAAATGTACCACCAGGCAAATTAGAAGAGTTATTGCAGGAAATGGATATTCGTTTAGTTTTTACTGCGCATCCGACAGAGATAGTAAGACATACGATTAGACATAAGCAAACAAGAGTAGCAAATTTGTTAAAAAAAATACAGATTGAGCGATTTCTAACAAAAGAAGAAAAAAATTCTCTAAAAAGCCAATTAAAAGAGGAAGTAAGACTTTGGTGGAGAACAGATGAATTGCATCAATTTAAACCATCAGTTTTAGACGAAGTTGATTATGCCTTGCATTATTTTCAGCAAGTTTTATTTAATGCTATGCCTCAATTAAGGTGCAGGATCACTGAAGCACTAACCGAAAATTATCCAGATGTTCAGTTGCCCTCAGAATCTTTTTGTAACTTCGGTTCTTGGGTAGGCTCCGATAGGGACGGTAATCCATCGGTCACTCCTGAGATAACATGGAGAACTGCTTGCTATCAAAGGCAGTTGATGTTGGAAAGATATATTATTGCGACGTCTAATCTTAGAGATCAATTAAGTGTCTCGATGCAATGGAGTCAAGTCAGTTCTTCTCTATTAGAGTCACTAGAAACAGACAGGGTTAAGTTCCCTGAAATCTATGAAGCGAGGGCTACAAGGTATAGATCCGAGCCTTACAGATTGAAATTAAGTTATATTCTAGAAAAATTAAGATTAACACAAGAGAGAAATAATTTATTAGCTGATAATGGGTGGAAATTTGATTTAGAGGGAGAAATTGATAACAAAAATGAAGATAAAATTGAAAATTTATATTATAAGTCAGTCAACGAATTTACATATGATCTCGAACTAATTAAAAATAGCCTGATTAGTACAGATTTAACTTGTGAGTCTGTAAATACTTTACTTACTCAGGTCCATATTTTTGGATTTTCTTTAGCAAGCTTAGATATTCGTCAAGAGAGTACAAGGCATAGTGACGCTATCCAAGAGCTTACAAATTATCTTGCTTTATCTGTTCAATATGACCAAATGTCTGAGGAAGAGAAAATTAACTGGCTCATAGACGAATTAAATACAAAAAGGCCTTTAATTCCATCTGACGTCAACTGGACAAAAACTACAGAAGAAACCTTTTCAGTTTTTAAAATGGTTAAGAGACTACAGCAAGAATTTGGAAGTCGCATTTGCCATTCTTATGTAATCTCAATGAGTCATAGTGCATCTGATTTGCTTGAAGTTCTTTTGCTCGCAAAAGAAATGGGACTTCTTGATCAAAATTCGCAAAAGTCAAAATTATTAGTTGTTCCTCTTTTTGAAACTGTAGAAGACCTTAAAAGAGCACCAGAAGTAATGGAAAAGTTGTTTAAATTAGATTTCTATAGGTCATTATTGCCAAAAGTAGGAGAATCTTTTAAACCTCTGCAAGAATTAATGCTTGGATATTCTGATAGCAATAAAGATTCGGGGTTTGTTTCTAGTAATTGGGAAATTCATAGAGCCCAAATAGCTCTTCAAAATCTCTCAAGTAGAAATAACATATTGCTAAGACTTTTTCATGGAAGAGGCGGTTCTGTAGGCAG
The DNA here is from genome assembly GCA_902618795.1 of uncultured Prochlorococcus sp. Classification (GTDB taxonomy): domain Bacteria; phylum Cyanobacteriota; class Cyanobacteriia; order PCC-6307; family Cyanobiaceae; genus Prochlorococcus_A. Next base: position 79,244 of record CACNCF010000001.1, on the reverse strand, counting down.
AGGAGGGGGACCAGCCTATCAGGCAATATTGGCTCAACCAAGCGGCACCTTAAAAGGGAGAATAAAAATAACAGAACAAGGTGAAGTTTTAGCTTCTAAATATAGTCTTCCCGAACTGGCTTTGTACAATCTAGAGACTGTCACTACAGCGGTTATTCAAAATAGTTTGGTCAATAATAGACTTGACGCTACTCCAGAATGGAATCAATTAATGTCTAGGCTGGCAGAAACATCAAGGTCTCATTACAGAAAGTTAGTACATGAAAATCCTGATTTGTTAAATTTCTTTCAAGAGGTAACTCCAATAGAAGAAATAAGTAAATTACAGATATCTAGTAGGCCTGCTAGAAGAAAAAAAGGTGCAAAAGATTTATCAAGTTTAAGAGCTATTCCATGGGTATTTGGTTGGACACAGAGTAGATTTCTTTTGCCAAGTTGGTTTGGAGTTGGTACTGCATGTCATCTGAATTAAATTCAGATCCACAACAAATTGAATTATTGAGAGTTCTGCATCAAAGATGGCCATTTTTTAGGATGCTTATATCTAAGGTAGAAATGACATTATCTAAGGTGGATTTGGAAGTTGCTAGATATTATGTTGATACACTTGGCAGTAAAGAAAATAAAGATTCCTTTAATGATATTTTCGAAGTAATTTCTAAAGAATATAAGCTTACAAAATCTTTAATACTTGAAATTACTGGTAAAAATAAGCTCTTAGAATCTGATAGAGACCTGAAATCATCAGTAAGCTTAAGAAATAAGACAATTATTCCATTGGGGTTTTTACAGGTTTCACTTCTTAGAAGACTAAGAGACCAGACAAGACAACCCCCAATAAGTGAATTTATTATAGATAAAGATGAATCTAGAAGAGCTTACAGCAGAAGCGAACTATTGAGGGGAGCACTTTTAACTATTAATGGGATAGCAGCTGGCATGAGAAATACAGGTTGATAATTGCAATATTTTTCTAAAAAAAAACTTGTTCTTCCAGAAGGTTATTTTGTTAACTCTTCTCAAATTCCATTAGCTAAAGAAGTTAACAAACTTTTAGCGAATTGTGGTTGTGAGACATTTCCAATAAAACTTCTTTCTGAGGCTATTCAGAAAAGTAATTTCTTTTTTACCATACAGAATGAATTAAAAAATAAATTATATGGCTTTGTGAGGGTTACGTCCGACAGGGGATTGAATGCTAACTTGTGGAATTTAAGTGCATTGTCAGGTAATAATCAGCAACTTTATTATTCAATATTGCTTCAAGTAACTCTTGAAAAAATAAATAGAGAAATGCCTGGATGCAGTATTTCTGTCCAGGCTCCAGTATCTTCGTTTACAAGTTTAGAGGAAAATGGATTTATACTAGATCCAAACGGAATAAGAGTAATGGGATATAAACTTTAAAAATCATTTTACGAGCATGGAGGGATTCGAACCCCCGACTCTCAGAACCGGAATCTGATGCTCTATCCAACTGAGCTACATGCCCTTTAATTTTTCAATTTCTTTAAAGAAAATCTAAATATTTTAAACTTAGCTAATTTAATTAATGAATGCACAAAAAAAATTTTTTTAAATAAATTAAAAATTAAAAATTTTCGGAACCATAAAAGTTTTGAAATTGATCTAAAAGAGCAAAGAGCAATTGTTCTTGGATGCAATGGTATTGGTAAGTCAAATTTACTTGAATCGGTTGAATTTTTAAGTCAATTAAAATCTAATAGAGCACTAAGCGATAAAGATTTAATAGAGAACGATAGTGATATGGCTGTAGTTATAGGACAGATAAATTTTAAAGACGATTTAAAGTTAAATTTATTCCGAAAAGGTCCTAAAAGAATTTATGTCAATGAATCAATCTTGAAAAAACAGAGTGAAATAAAGAATTATATTCGAAGTGTATGTTTCTGTTCTAATGATATAGATATTGTTAGAAGTGAACCCAGTTATAGAAGAACATGGATTGATAAAGTCGTATCTCAGCTTGAACCAGTATATTTAGACCTGATAAGTAGATTTAATAGGCTTTTAAAACAAAGAAGTCATTTTTGGCGTTCGGAAAGTTTCTTGAAAACCCAATCCACAGATATTGTTGAAAGCTTTGACATTCAAATGTCAATAATAAGTACAAGAATTTTTAGGCGAAGAAGAAGAGCTTTATTAAAAATAAAACCATATGTTGAATATTGGCATAATCATTTAAGTAAATCTCAAGAGCAAATAGACATAAATTATCTTTCGGGGATACAAAATATTAGTCCAGAAGAAGAAGAAGAAGAAGTTATTAGTAAAAAAATAGCAGAACAACTCTTAAATCAGCGTTCAATAGAAGCATTGACTGGTAAATGTAATTTTGGACCTCATCGTGATGATGTTGAATTTCTGATCAATAATGTTTCAGTTAGAAAATATGGTTCGTCAGGACAGCAAAGGACTTTTATCTTGGCTTTAAAGATGGCTGAACTCGATTTATTAACTAAAACAGTAAATGTTCCTCCAATACTTATATTGGATGATGTCTTGGCGGAATTAGATTTAACCAGGCAAAATTTGTTATTAAATGCTGTTGGTAGAGATAGTCAATGTTTTATAAGTGCGACACATTTAGATAAATTTAATAAGTCTTTCTTAGGCTCCTCACAAATGATTCACTTATAATTTATAAAAAAAGGCATGATTTTTAGCTAATCTTAATTTTATATAAATTTCTTAAATGGAAATCTACAAAAAAAGTCAAATTTTAAGTTCGTTAAGAGATGAACAAAAATTTAGTCATCAAAGTAAACACCTTTTGTTGGAACTTTATAAATGCGATCGCGAAAAATTAAATGACGAATCCTTTTTGCGCTGTATTTTAAATAGAGCTGCTAAATTGGCAAATGCAACCGTTTTGAATTTGATAAGTAATAAATTTGAACCTCAGGGGGTTACGGCAATTGCATTACTGGCAGAATCTCATATTTCAATACATACTTGGCCTGAATCTAATTATTCGGCAGTCGATATTTTTTACATGTGGTCAGAACATGATGCCTGAACTAGCTAGTCAGTATTTAATTGAATCTTTGATGGCTAAAGAACATTCTTTGCGTGTCATTGAGCGAAATCCACCTTCAGCAGTTTCTAATCAGATCAGAACGGTTGTTTGAAAATATTTACCTATTTAATTTTCCGCTTACAAGTCCCTCAAGATCTAAACTTGTGCAATTAAATCCTAAATTAGAAAAATATTGAACTAACTCACTAAAATTATATTTGTTAAAAAAATGCTTTAATTCATCTTGGGGAATTTCTATTCTTGCAGTTGAGCCTTGGCATCTAACTCTAACCTCCGATATTCCACATTCTTTAAGATATTCTTCTGCTTTCTCAACCATTTTTAGCCTTTCACTAGTAATTTCATGGCCATAAGGAAATCTTGATGATAAACAAGGTTGAGCAGGTTTATCCCACCAAGGAAAACCCAATGCTCTTGATATATCCCTAATGTCTTGTTTTGAGACTTTAAATTTTGCAAGGGGAGAGATAACTCCTGCTTGTTTTGAGGCTTGTATACCTGGTCTGTAATCTTTGAGGTCATCCAGATTGACTCCATCTAAAACTATCTTGTAATTAAGTTTTTTAGAGAGGTAGGTTGTATGTTTGTGGAGCTCTTTTTTGCATGCAAAGCACCTGTCCTTAGGATTTTCACTGTAACTTGATTGGTCTAATTCTGATGTTTTAATCTCTACATGCTTTACTCCAATCCATTTTGCTTGCCTTCTTGCTTCTTCACGAAGAGTAGTGGCTAATGCAGGAGAAATTCCAGTTATGGCAATTGCTTTGCTACCTAATTGCTCGAATGCTAATGATGCTACTAATGTACTGTCAACTCCTCCGGAATAAGCAATACAAACACTTTCAAGATTCTTAATGTATCTTCTAATTGTATAAAGCTTTTCACTTTGTTCATCAGAGAGAATTTCTAGTTGATTGAACATGCTAATTACTTTAAAATTCAAATTACCTATGAATAGGTTGAATTTATTATTAAATCTTTAATAATATTCTTATCTATATCTTAGATTAAATTTACTAATTTTGTTCAATTGACGAATACGAGTAGAAATAGAGGAATTGGAATTGTCACAGCAAGTGACAGTCAAGAGAGATCAAAAGGTCAATTACATATTTATGATGGAGAGGGTAAGGGGAAAAGTCAGGCTGCTTTGGGAGTAGTTCTCAGGACAATAGGATTAGGAATATGCGAAAAAAGACAGTCAAGAGTTTTACTTCTAAGATTTTTAAAAGGCCCTGAGAGACCATATGATGAGGATTCAGCTATAGAGGCTTTACAAAGAGGCTTTCCACATTTAATTGACCATGTAAGGACAGGAAGATCCGAATTTTTCACTGCTGACCAAGTTACAAAGTTTGATGTTGGTGAGGCCGAAAGAGGTTGGAATATCGCTAAAGGAGCAATTGCTAGTTCTCTTTATTCTGTAGTTGTACTAGATGAGTTAAATCCAGTTCTTGATTTAGGAATGCTTGATATCAATGAAGTAGTTGATACTCTGCAAAATCGTCCAGATGGATTAGAAATAATTATTACTGGAAGGGCAGCTCCACCCTCTTTGGTAAGAATATCTCAACTCCATTCAGAAATGAGACCACGTTTGATAGGAGACTTATCAGAACTATCTAAACAAAGTAGTTCTAGTGGTGGAATTGAGATTTATACAGGTGAAGGAAAAGGTAAATCCACAAGTGCACTCGGTAAGGCTCTTCAAGCTATTGGTAAAGGAATATCTCAAGATAAAAGTCATAGAGTTTTAATATTACAGTGGTTAAAAGGTGGAAATGGATATACCGAAGATGCTGCTATAGAAGCTTTGAGAGAGAGTTACCCTCATTTGGTAGATCATTTGCGGTCAGGTAGAGATGCCATCGTATGGAGAGGTCAACAACAACCAATTGATTATGTTGAGGCTGAAAGAGCATGGGAAATTGCTAAAGCTGCTATTTTGTCTGGCTTGTATAAAACAATCATTTTAGATGAATTGAATCCTACTGTTGATTTAGAGTTGTTACCTGTGGAATCAATACATCAAACGCTCTTAAAAAAACCAGCAGATACAGAAGTTGTAATTACTGGGAGATGTAAAAATGAACCTTCATACTTTGAACTAGCTGATGTTTACTCTGAAATGGTTTGTCATAAGCATTATGCAAATGTGGGAGTTGATTTAAAAAGAGGAGTTGATTACTAACCTATTCTTAAAAATTATTTGCACAATATTTTTTTTATTTTTTCAATGCCGCCTTCTATAGATCTTGACTGAATTTTGAATTTAGACAAGATTCTTGAAGCTTTTTCAGAGCGTTTCCCCGATTTACATATAGTAAAAACCTCTTTATTACAACTTTCTTTTTGAATAAATTTTAAGTCAGATTCTTGCTGCAAATGACTCAGGGGAATTGAGATTGATCCCTCTATTGCGGATTTAGAAAACTCTTCATTTTCTCGAACATCAATTAAAAGAATTTTGTTAGGTTTTGCTTTGTATAAACTATTAAAGTCATTAGCATTAATACTTTTAATTTCATCGTTTTTCCCGCAATATTCATCACTATTATAAAAGCTATCAAACTGAGACAGATTTTTTATTCTTTTATTTAACTGATCACTTTTTAGATGTAATTTTTTCATATTCATATTAAATAGATCAAAAATTAAAATTTTCCCATCTAAAATTTCACCTTTTTTCAAAATGATTTTGATAATTTCATTAACCTGAAGAATTCCTATTAAACCTGTTGAAACACCTACAACCCCGTATTCTGCACAACTTGGGACAGCATTTTTTGTAGGTGATTCTGGAAGTAAGTCTCTTAAATTGGGACTATTTTTATATAAATTGAAAACACTCACTTGCCCTTCAAAGCCTTGTACACTTCCAAAGACTAGGGGTTTTTTTAATATCAGGCATGAATCATTTATTAAATATCTTGTGCCAAAGTTATCCGAGCAATCACAAATAACATCAAACTCCTTTATTAATTCAAGAGCATTTTTTAGGATTAATTCTCTCTGAAAAGGTTAATATTTCACAATTAGGATTGAATTTTTTAATTCTATCCTGAGCAGAATCAATTTTAAGATTTCCAATAGTATTTGTTTCATGAATTATCTGTCTCTGGAGATTAGACTTTTCAACTTGATCGTTATCAACTATTCCAATTCTCCCAATTCCTGCTGCAGCTAGATAAAGCAAAACGGAAGAACCAAGCCCACCTGCTCCAATGCATAATACTGAGCTGTTTTTAAGATTTAGTTGGCCCTCATAACCTATCTCTTTGAGGGTCAAATGTTTTTGATATCTTTCTTCTTCATCAGAGTTTAAGAAATTAAATTTTATATCTTTGGACATTGAAATCCTTTAACTTTTGCGAGATGAACTATGAAAATATAATAATTAAAATAAGAATTTTAGACTTTTAAATTTTTCTTATTACTCTAATTTTTAAATGTTTTTGTTAGAACTAGACCATAATGTGAAGTTTTTATAAATAAATTTTAAGTTTAAATATCTTCAGAAAGCATATATACCAACGCATCTAAAAAAATACAAAATGTTTCGGTTCGGAATTTTGCACAACAAAAAGGTAGTCAATAGCCGTTTTTTCCGATACTGTCTGGTTCATATATTAAGTTTACTGAATTCATGAGTGATAACACTCCAGAGTCAAACCAAGACTCCGGCTCCGATACAAGCTCAGAAACCAAAAGTTTTTCAGAGAAGTACTCTGATGTTATGGGAAAAGTCAACGAAACCCTTGGTAATGTTGATTGGACTCAAATGGGCAAGTACGGCAAGGCGGCAGGCATAATTGCTGTTGTCGTAATAGCTCAGATAATAATTAAAGTTGTCATTGACACGATAAACTTTTTCCCAATTCTTCCTGGTTTACTAGAACTGCTAGGGGTCATTGTTGTCGGTCAATGGAGCTGGCAAAATCTTCGTACCAGTGAAAATCGTGAAGCCGTTCTAGATAAGGTACAAAATCTTAAGAAGACATATTTAGGGTAATTAAAGATTACATATTAAGAATTGCTTTTACGTAATCTTCAACTTGGTTTAAGTACCCTCCTCCAAACATATTGGCGTGATTCAATATGTGATAAAAATTATAAATAATAATTCTTTTTTCAAATCCGTTTTTTATAGGAAAAATTCTATGATATTCTTCATAAAATTCTCTTCTAAAACCTCCAAATAGTTTTGTCATAGCTATATCTACTTCATTATCTGCCCACCAAGATGCAGGGTCAAATATAACCCCCTTTCCATTTTTGTCCATTCCTGCATTACCTGACCATAAATCACCATGAACTAGAGAATTTATTGGTTTGTGATTCAGCAATTCTGATTGAATTTTTTCTTTAACTTTATTTATAATTTCTTTATCTAAAATTCTCGATTTAAGACTTAATAATTGAGGTATTATCCTTAAGTTTAAAAAACAATCTATCCAATTATCTTCCAAGCCTTTTTTCTGATCTGTTGTTCCGATAAAACCCTCAACTGGAAACCCAAACATTTTGGGGTTAGATTCAGCTGATTTCAAGTGCAATTCACCTAAACCTTTTCCAAGCTTTTTTTGGTCAAAGTTATGGATATCTATCCATTCAATTAAAAGAATCTCTATATTTTTTATATTTTTATATGCAATAACTTCAGGAATAACTAAGTTTTCTTGATTAATATATTTTCTCAAATTTTGGAGACAATATTTTTCAAATTCAAGAAATTTTTTGTTTCTAATGTTTCTTTTAAGGAATAACTTTTTGTTTGAGAATTCTATTCGCCATGCATTATGAATATCGCCACCATGTACTTGTTCAATACTTTTTGGATAGGTTTCACCTAATTCTTCACAAATTTCGTTAATTTCAATAGGAGATAATTTTTGCATTTTAATGAAAAAGTCTGAAGTTATTGTTGTAGGAGCTGGTATAGCAGGACTAACTTCTGCAGCGATTTTATCAAAACAAGGCTTATCAGTGACTTTAATCGAATCTCATACTCAAGCCGGAGGATGTGCCGGTACATTTAAAAGAAAGAATTATACTTTCGATGTTGGCGCAACTCAGGTAGCTGGTTTAGAGAAGGGAGGAATACATTCTAGAATTTTTGATTTTTTAGATATTCCATCTCCAGAAGCCACAATTTTAGATCCTGCTTGCATTGTTGATTTAAATGATGGTGGTAATCCTATACCTATTTGGTATGAAAAAAGTAAATGGATTGCTGAACGAGAAATGCAGTTTCCTGGGAGTCAAAGATTTTGGAAGCTTTGTACCCTAATACATGAAAGTAATTGGATATTTGCTAATAATAATCCTGTATTACCAATAAGTAATTTTTGGGATTTTTCTCAACTTCTCAAAGCACTAGTACCTTCAAACCTTGTCACAGGTATCTTACTTAAATCTACTATTTTTGATCTATTGCGGATATGTGGATTATCCAAGAATGAGCGCTTGATTAAATTTTTAAATCTTCAACTAAAACTTTATTCTCAAGAGGACGTTTATAGTACTGCAGCATTATATGGATCTACTGTTCTTCAAATGTGTCAACAGCCACATGGTCTATGGCATCTTAAAAAATCTATGCAGTCTTTAACTGAATCATTAGAAAGTTCATTAATGAAAACTGGAGTTAATTTAATTTTTGGACAAGAAGTTAATTCTATAACTTTTGACGACGTAAATATGTGTTGGCAACTATCTGCTAATTCGAAAAAAAAATCATTTATTTATCAAGCAAAAGATGTGATTTATACCGCACCTCCACAATCTTTGCTTAAGCATTTGAAAGATCCTTTAGAAAGAAAAAAAAATTATAAAAATCGACTTAATAATTTGCCTGATCCAAGTGGAGCTGTAGTTTTTTATTCAGCATTAAAAAAGGAACATATTAAAAAAACATTCTCCAATCATTATCAATTTGTTTCAAAAGAATTTTGTTCGTTATTCGTATCAATTAGTGATGATGGTGATGGAAGAGCGCCAAAAGGTGAGGTTACTTTAATTGCCAGTATCTTTACCAAAACTAAAGATTGGTTTGATCTAGATAAACAAACTTACTTAAAGAAAAAAAATGGTTTCATGAAAAAAATATCCCTTGAATTGGAAAGTCAATTTGATATTGATCCTGAAAAATGGCTACATAGAGAATTAGCAACTCCATTGGGCTTTGAAAAATGGACAAAAAGACCTAATGGAATAGTAGGCGGGCTTGGTCAAAATCCAGATATTTTTGGTTTATTTGGATTATCAAGTAGGACACCTTTTGAAGGTTTATGGTTATGTGGAGATTCGATCTATCCAGGAGAGGGTACTGCAGGTGTTAGTCAGTCTGCATTAATGGTTTCAAGGCAAATTTTAGCTTCCAAAGGTATAGAAAATTTTAGTTTATAAAATTTTGTCTGTTTTCTTTTGCTTCAGCAAGTTTTTTAGAAAGTAAATCCCAATTTTTTTCTTTAATAAGAGATTCCAGTATATTCAGCTTATTTTTAAAATTATTTATGGAATTTAAAACATTAATCTGATTATTAATAGCTAAATCTAGGCCTAATTGTTCATTGCCTCCGCCAACTCTCGAAGTGTCAGCAAATCCTGTAGCAGCTAATTTTTGCGAGAGATCTAATAAAGATTGATTATTTTTTGTTTGCGCAGTTTCTATGAGTGCAGAAGCTAAAAATATAGGCAAATGAGAAATTAGAGATACTGCTTCATCATGCTCTTTTGGCGAAGCTTGGCAAATTTCACAATCCATTGATTTTATGAGTTTGGAAATAGTTTTGACTGAATTTAAATCACTATTTTGTGTTGGGGTAATAATCCATTTTGCATTTTTAAAAAGACCTTCAAAACCTGAATCAACTCCTTTTTTTTCTGTGCCTGCCATTGGATGAGATCCAATAAATAGAGGATGTGAATTTTCCCATGTATTTACAATTGGTTCTTTTACAGACCCTACATCAGTTAGTATTGTTTCCTGAGGTATTGATGCTACTAATTTTTGCGACGGACTGATCAAATCTTTGATAGGCAATGCCAAAATTATTAGCTCACATTTTTTTAATAAGCTCAGATCACAGCTAACAAAATTTGCAAGTTTTTTATCCTTAGCTTTTTTTTCATTAAATTCATTATTTGCTATTCCATAAATTGTATGATTAAGACTTTGGAGTTTTAATCCTAAAGAACCACCAATTAATCCTAATCCTACTATTCCAATTTTCATAAATTAATAAATTCAAGGCCCTCTTTTATTGATACCAATTTTTTGTATATTAGGTTCATAAATTTTGCATGTTTTTGAAATTAAATTAATTATAAATGCTTGAAATTTTAAGTCATCAATATTTAAAAAATTTTTTGAGAGATCAAAGTATTAATTGGGAGCACATATATTCTTTTGGGAGGATAGTTTCCAAATGTATTGAAAATGATTCTACTTATCTAATTAATTCAGAAATTTTCTCTAGCTATGATTGGTTACCTCCAATTTTGATTTCTTTATTTTTAAAGGAAGAGGATTCAACTTTTATTTTATCTAAAGAAAAAATCCAATTTATAAGCCAATTTCAGATTGATTCATTGAAAAATCTAGGTTTTAATTTTATTTTGAAAAATGATCAATTTATTTTTGCAAATCATCATGTTCACTTGATAACTATCCAAAATTTTCTTAATGATCCCAATTCTTTTAATCTTAGAAATCATCGAGTAGTTTATTCAGGAATTGAGGATATAAAACAGGATTTAAAAAATCATTTTAGGATTTCTTTACTTAAAAAGGATTGGACAAAAAATTTTAAAGAATTTGAATTAATCAATCAAAAATTTATAAAAGTATATGATTCGTTGAAGAAAAAGTTCTTCTTGAGAAAGGTCTTAGGAAATAGTTATATCAATTTAGATGAAAAAGAAATAAGTTTTTTGTCAAACTTTTTTCATGAAAATTCTTTTTTTTCTGATAAATTTTTAAGCGTCAATAAAGCATTATCTCAAGGTTGGGCATGCTGGGTAAAGTTAAACGAAACAAATTTAGATTGGAATTTGTATTTACAGCCAATAGATGAACTTTTTCAAATTAAGGAATTTTTTTCAAATAATAAATTTGTTTTTTTATCAGCGTTGAGAAAAGATAATTTTCTCCAAATGTATTTTAAAAAGCATAGTTTAGATATTGACTTGGTTATTAATTTTAAGAGTAATTTTGAAGAGAAAAAGATTTCTTTATATATACCCTCTAAACAGTTGCTTCCTAATAATCCTCTTTTTACCAATTCAATCTTGGACAAATGCAAAAAGTTAATACTTTTTAGAAACGGTTTAACTTTAGTGTTGTCTGATGATATTGATTTAAAAACTAATCTTGCTACAGAATTAGCTTCTACTTTCGGGAAGAGAGTATTGCTAGAGACAATTCCCTCAGGCAGAAATGAAATCCTTTGCTCTAGTTTTGACTGGTGGATTATGAATTCTTATTTAATTCAAATTCCAGAACAAATTATCGTTCCTTTACTTCCGATTCCGAATATGTCAGAACCCATTAATGCAATTACTGTCTCTCATAAAAAGAAGCTTTCTCAAGATTGGTTTAGAGACTTCTTTCTTCCTCAAGCTAGAATTAAACTTGAAAGATCTATTTCTCCTTTAAGAAGAAATTCAGGTAAGTTAATAATCCTAGATGGAAGAGCAAATAAAAGAAACTGGGCAAGATTACTTTTGCAAAATATTCAACCCTCAAAACAAATTAACTATATGCTACCTTTTGATTAGGTTATGATTTTGTAAATAACTAAAGAAAGATGGGAGAAGCAAAAAGACGTAAAACACTTGGTTTACCTCCAAAAAAAAATAATACTAAAACTAAAATTGATGAGTCCCCAAGATTATTTGAATGGCTTCCCTTTACAATCAATCAAAGAGATGACCTAATTAAATTAAGTATTAAGGCCAGTTGGTTTGGAATCGGAGGTTTAGTAATCTTATGGATTGTAGTGAGATTTATAGGCCCTGCTGCTGGGTGGTGGACTTTAGCTGATTCTTTATAAATCTAAGCTACTGTTTTTATATCATTAACAGCGATTGTATTAGCAGGATTGCTATTTAATGCTTTCATTGAATTAGAACTGACTTCAGTTCCTTCTGTTAATTTCTCTTTAACCATAGATTCTACTTTATTCCTGATTTCTAAGTTTTGATCAAGCCAAATAATTGTATTATCTCTTCCTTGTCCAATATTTTCTCCTTCATAACTATACCAAGCACCTCTCCTTATGATGATATTAGTCTCTTCTGCTAAATCTAATAAGCATCCTGTTGTACTAATACCTTTCCCAAAGAGAATATCAAATTCTGCAATTCTAAATGGTGGTGCAACTTTGTTTTTTGCTACTTTCACTTTTGCTCTTATGCCATATTCCTCAGTACCTCTTTTAAGAGTTTGAATTCTTCTGATATCAAGTCTTACTGAGGCATAAAATTTTAATGCATTGCCTCCTGTGGTTGTTTCTGGATTGCCGTATGTAACGCCAATTTTTAGGCGTAATTGATTCAGGAATATTACCGTACATCCAGATTTGCCAATATTCCCTGTTATTTTCCTCATTGCTTGGCTCATTAGCCTTGCTTGGCTTCCAATTACGTGATCTCCCATCTCTCCTTCTATTTCGGCTCTTGGGGTTAGTGCTGCAACCGAGTCAACAACTACAAGATCTACCGCACTCGATCTTATAAGTTGGTCAACTATTTCTAGAGCCATTTCACCAGTATCTGGCTGTGAAACTAACAAATTTTCAACATCAACACCTAAAGAGGCCGCATAAACTGGATCGAGTGCATGCTCAGCATCTACAAATGCAGCTACTCCTCCATTTTTTTGGACTTCCGCAATCGCGTGAAGCGTTAATGTAGTTTTTCCTGAACTTTCTGGTCCGTAAACTTCTACTACTCTTCCTTTTGGATAGCCTCCTCCTAATGCTAAATCTAAGGTGAGTGCCCCAGTAGATATTGTTTCTACTTTCATTCTTGAGGCGTCACCAAGTCTCATTATTGAACCTCGTCCAAAATTTCTTTCTATTTGACCTAAGACAAGACTTAATGCCTTGTCTTTTTCTTTTGATTCAGTTTTTTTCTTTTCTTCAAGGCTCATTGTTTTATTTATCGGTTAAAGTTCTTGTAATTATTCTAAATTTGGAAATTTTTATTTAAACCAAACTTCATAAATACAAACTATAGTACATCTGTACTCTAGCTGATTATCTTTAAATTGCAACTAATTCTCCAAGGTTTCCTAATTTTAATAATTTGATTTCGTTACTTAACTTATTTTTATCTGATTCTTTCAAATATCCCCAATCAGCAAGGAAGCATGGAATGTGAGAAGTTTCTGAATTTTGTTTAATATCGATTAGAGTTTTTTTTCTATCTTCTATAAAGCCTAAAATGTCATAAGTTTGTGTAAGTTTTTCAGCTATTTTGATTTTTGTTCCTGATTCATAACCAAAAATAACTTCTGGAAAAATATTTAATTGTTTAAGAATTTTTTCTGCAAATATTTTACCTTTAGTTGTTATGACTCCAGTTTTTATTCCTCTTTTGCTTAATTCTTTCATAAAATTTATAATTTCAAAAAAAGGTTTATGTAAATTTACCCACGATTTAAAATCTTTATCAATTTGGTACTCGCGAGACTTATCTAACATTTTTTGTATATCTTCTGCTATCCAGGAATTTTCATTTAATATCCTCTGGCAATTTTGATGATAATTATTAATGAAATCATCTTTATTATCACTTTTTAATGGATTTTCTGTTTTTATAATTTCGTGAACAATTAGAATCATTTCCCAACCATATTTAACCCAAGGCCTAATTTCTTTGAAAGAATTTGGTACTCCTTGATAAAGTTTTTGATCAATAGTGATGTCGGGTGAATTTAAATATCTTTCACATGCCAGCAAGGAGCTATGCCAATATTCTTGCATTCCATCAACTATTACTCCATCAAAATCAAATAGAAAAATTTTTTTGAGAAGACACCAATTGAATAATAGAACTGGGCCGCTAGGATTCGAACCTAGGAATGTCGAGACCAAAACCCGATGCCTTACCACTTGGCGACGGCCCATTGAATTACCATTTTAATACATGAGAAGATTTTTTTCTATCCAAAAAATACAAATTTTTTATAAACATGGCGCTAGTTTTGAAAAATAAAAATATTATTTGAATGAGCCCGATTTCCATGGCTCTAGAAATTTCTGAGCTTTTTTGATCGCCAAACCCATTATTTCAGGATACTCATAAAGTTTTTTGTTATTTTTGTGAGCAAATTCAATAAGGGGCTGCATAATTTTTCTTGCAGCACTTCCAAATGCTATTCCATCTGGGAGATTGTTTAAATTCAATAATTCATGAGTTTTTTCATTTGTTCCTCCTGCTAATTGAATTAATCCTGGTGGAAGATCTGAACCGATTTTTTCAAACAACTTAACAGCATCTCTACTTGTTGTAGGAGCAAGATCTCCAGACATTGGCCTTCCATCTAGTTGCCAAATAAGGGGAATATCTAGCTCATCCAGAATTTCATATCTTTCCCAAAGAGCTTTCAAAAGATCTTCGGGCTCTTGGGCTTTTTTGAAAGATTGATTTAATCCACAACTAATAGATATCTTGTCTAATTTCATTCCAGAACTTTTAAGGATACTTACAACTTTTGTAAAAGAATCTAGGCGATTGATTTCTGTATGAATTTCTACTGCATTAGGCTTTATTTTTTGAAGTGTTGATGCTAAATCATTTTTTGACAAATTATATTCATATTCACTAATTAGATTTAGAGGACAACTATTTAAACATCTTCCACATCCATAACATTTACTCTCTTTAATTCCGAAATTATCAATTGCGAAGGTGGGGCATACTTTTTCGCATGGTCTTGGACAACTAGGGGGACATTTTGAGGGATCAAATTTTGCTTTTCGAAAGTGGACATCATTACCATCACAAATACTTATCATTAATCCAGGGGAGTTTTTAAAGACTTTTTTTGCCCAATCGATTCCTTTTTTTGCTGCATAAACTATAGATTCTTCTGCTGCAACATCTATGTAGTCGACACCAGCAGCAGTATAAATTGCACATAAATCTTCTATGGCAACAATATCTTCATTACTGGCACCACAAATTAACTTAATCCATTTATCTTTTTTATTCTTGGTTTTAATCAAACAATTTAACTTTCAAATTCATCCAAAATATAATTGCTTAATGGTTTCCATTCAAGTTTTCTTGAACCTCCCATTTCAACAACTATTGTTAGTTTATTATCGTTAGTGCAAATCTCTATTAAGCTCTCTAATTCAGATTGAGATAATACTTGACCTTCTAATAACCAAAGTAATTTATTTTTATCATTTTCATTAAATAACTCAGAAGCTTGTGGGATTACTTGTTGAACTTCCCCAAGCGCTCCGTTTCTTCCTACACTTTGATGACCAAGGTGAGGTGGTCTAACGCCATGCAATTTGAGCAAGAAAACTTCTGGATCTCCAAGTCCTCTTGCTGAAGTTATAAAAGTTTTAAAGCCTTTGGCCCTCATTCTCCTCAAAAGACGAGTTTCATAACCACCTTCTAGAGGAGCAAATATTGCGAGACATTTGTTAGTTTTTAAATCGTTATGAAACTTTTTCCCTGAGAGAAGTAATGGCATAAAAATTTCCTTTATTTTATTTTATTTTATTTTATGGTACTTGATGATGTACAATTGTAACTCAGTGAAATTTTAAGCTCGCAAGCTAGCCGAGCCTCTGAAAATTTCACATTTTTTAGCGTTTCGTTAAAAAACTCAGGTGGGTTTATCCCAAGAGAAACTATCTATTATTACAGATAAGTCTCGACCTTATTAATTGTTTTTTTATTAACTTCACCTTAATAACTAAAGGGTTTAGATAATTGAAAAATTATTACGAGCTAGCCTAATTTAGTCTTATGTCTATCGGAATTTTAGGAAAGAAATTGGGCATGTCCCAACTTTTCGATGATAAAGGTAATTCGGTACCTGTTACTCTTATAGAGGCTGGTCCTTGCCGCGTCACTCAATTGAAAACAACTGCTTTGGATGGTTACACCGCCGTTCAGATAGGTTATGGCTTGTCCAAAGAGAAGCATTTAAGCAAACCTGAAAGGGGACACTTATTGAAATCAGGTGAAGAACTTTTAAAGCATCTGAAAGAATATAGGGTTGAAGAAACTTCATCTTATGAAATCGGAAAACAAATAACTGTAAAAAACTTTGAGGTTGGTCAAAAAGTTGATATCAGTGGCAAATCTATGGGTAGAGGTTTTGCAGGTTACCAGAAAAGACATGGTTTTAGCAGAGGTCCTATGAGTCATGGTTCAAAAAATCATAGAGCACCAGGATCTACAGGAGCAGGAACAACTCCGGGTAGAATTTATCCAGGGAAAAGAATGGCAGGAAGATATGGAGGAAAACAGATAACTACCAAAGGATTGTTAGTTCTAAAAATTGATGATCAGAAGAATTTGCTTGTAGTAAAGGGTTCTGTTCCCGGTAAGCCCGGCTCAATTGTCAACATTAAGCCAAATAATGTTGTAGGCAAAAAAGGAGGTGAAAAATCATGACAACACTTGAAACTTTAAAATGGGATGGTAAAAAATCAGGCAAAGTTACTCTTGATTTAGCAGTTGCTAAAGAAACTTCTTCGGCAGATTTAATCCATAGAGCAGTCCTGAGACAGCTAGCAAATAAAAGACAAGGGACAGCATCAACTTTGACAAGATCTGAAGTGCGCGGGGGCGGTAGAAAGCCATACAAACAAAAAGGTACAGGAAGAGCTCGTCAAGGATCAATAAGGACACCCTTAAGGCCTGGTGGCGGAATTATTTTTGGGCCGAAGCCACGTTCTTACAATCTTGATATGAATCGTAAGGAACGTAGATTAGCTCTTAGAACAGCTCTTATGTCCAGAGTATCTGATATGAAGGCTGTTGAAGATTTTGGATCTACTTTAAAGCAGCCTAAAACAAGTGATATCATCAATGGCCTTGCTCGATTAGGTATTCAAAAAACTGAAAAAGTTTTGGTTATTCTTGATAGCCCTTCCGATATTATAAAAAAATCTATTAATAATATTGAGAAAGTAAAATTAATCGCCGCCGATCAATTAAATGTATTTGATATTCTCAATGCCAATAAATTGGTAATAGGTCAATCAGCGATAGATAAAATTCAGGAGGTTTATGCATCATGAGTAAATTATTCGATTCTCGTTTAGCCGATGTAATACGAAAGCCAGTTATTACTGAAAAAGCTACAAATGCACTAGATCTTAACCAATATACTTTCGAAGTAGATCATAGAGCGGCTAAACCACAAATAAAGGCAGCTATTGAAGCCTTGTTCAGTGTTAAAGTCATAGGAGTTAACACTATGAATCCTCCTAGGAGAACAAGAAGAGTCGGGAAATTTTCCGGTAAACGTTCTCAGGTCAAGAAGGCAATTGTACGTCTTGCTGAAGGAGACAAAATCCAACTATTTCCAGAATCTTAAGGAGTTTTAATCATGGCAATACGTAAATTTAAACCTTATACACCTGGCACTAGGCAGAGAGTAGTTACTGACTTTAGTGAAATCACAAGTGCAAAGCCTGAAAGATCACTAATAGTTTCAAAACATAGAGTTAAAGGCAGGAATAATCGTGGAGTTATCACTTGTCGCCATCGTGGAGGTGGTCACAAAAGGCAATATAGATTAGTTGACTTTAGAAGAGATAAAAGAAACATCAACGCTAAAGTTGCAGCTATACACTACGATCCTCATAGAAATGCAAGGCTGGCACTTTTATTCTACGAAGATGGGGAAAAAAGATATATTATCGCTCCAGCTGGAGTAAAAGTCGGACAAAATGTCATATCTGGAGAAAGTGTTCCAATTGAAGATGGTAATGCAATGCCACTTTCTGTTATGCCATTAGGATCTAGTGTTCATTGTGTTGAGCTATATGCAGGTAGGGGTGCTCAGATGGTTAGATCCGCAGGAGCTAGTGCTCAAGTTATGGCAAAAGAGGGAGATTATGTTGCTTTAAAACTCCCATCTACCGAGGTAAGACTTGTAAGAAAAGAATGCTACGCAACTCTTGGTGAAGTTGGTAATTCTGAAATAAGAAATACTAGCTTGGGTAAAGCAGGAAGAAGAAGATGGCTTGGAAGAAGGCCTCAAGTAAGAGGTAGTGTAATGAACCCATGTGATCATCCACATGGAGGAGGAGAGGGAAAAGCACCAATTGGTAGAGCAGGACCTGTTACTCCATGGGGTAAACCAGCTCTTGGATTAAAGACACGCAAAAAGAACAAACCAAGTAATAAATTAGTTGTTCGAAGACGCCGTCGCGTTTCTAAGAGGAGTAGAGGAGGAAGAGACTCTTGATTACCTCATTTATTATTTCAATTTCTATTACATAATCATGGGACGTTCACTAAAAAAAGGACCTTTTATAGCAGATAGCCTGCTCAAGAAGGTAGAAAAACAAAATACTGATAATGACAAATCTGTTATCAAAACTTGGTCGAGATCTTCTACGATTTTACCTTTAATGATTGGTCACACAATTGCCGTACATAATGGTAAGACTCACATTCCAGTATTCATTACTGAACAAATGATTGGTCATAAACTTGGCGAATTTGCTCCTACACGCACTTACCGAGGTCATATAAGAGATAAGAAAGGAGCAAAATCATGACAAAAACACCTGAAACAACAAAAACAGCAATTGCTCATGGGAATTACGTTCGCGGATCAGCCTCTAAAGTGAGAAGAGTTTTGGATCAGATAAGGGGCAGGTCTTATAGAGATGCATTGATTATGTTGGAATTTATGCCTTACAGATCTACAGACCCCATCACTAAAGTTCTAAGATCTGCAGTTGCCAATGCAGAACATAACCTTGGAATGGATCCATCAACCTTAGTTATTTCCTCTGCATGGGCTAATAGTGGACCAGTAATGAAAAGGTATAGGCCCAGAGCTCAAGGTCGAGCTTTTTCAATTAAAAAACAGACTTGCCACATCAGTATTTCTGTTGAATCTGCTCCTACTCAAACTAATGCGGAGGTACAAAACTAATGGGACATAAAATACATCCCTCTGGACTAAGATTAGGAATTACACAAGAGCATCGCTCTAAGTGGTTTGCTACTTCTAAAACATATCCAATTCTTCTCCAAGAAGATTTTAAAATTCGTACCTTCATACAAAAAAAATATGGAGCAGCAGGAATTAGCGATATTTTAATAGCTAGAAAAGCTGACCAACTGGAACTTGAATTAAAAACAGCAAGACCAGGAGTTATAGTTGGAAGACAGGGAAGTGGTATTGAAGAATTAAGATCTGGCATTCAAAAAACTATAGGGGATAGAACAAGGCAAGTTAGAATAAATGTTGTAGAAGTTGAACGCGTAGATGCTGATGCCTTTTTATTAGCTGAATATATTGCCCAACAACTTGAAAAAAGAGTCGCCTTTAGAAGAACTATAAGGATGGCCTTACAAAGAGCTCAAAGGGCTGGAGTATTAGGTCTTAAAATTCAAGTAGGGGGAAGGTTGAATGGTGCTGAAATAGCTAGAACTGAATGGACTAGAGAAGGTAGAGTTCCATTACATACATTGAGAGCTGAAATTGACTATGCAACACGTGAAGCTAATACAACTTACGGAGTTCTAGGCATTAAAGTTTGGGTTTTCAAAGGTGAAGTTCTCCCTAAAGAAGAACAAACTATCCCTGTGGGTGCGAGCCCTAAGAGAAAACCTAATAGAAGACCTCAGCAATTTGAGGATCGTTCAAATGAGAATTCATAGGAGGTATAAAAATGCTTAGTCCAAAACGTACTAAATTCCGTAAACAACATAGAGGCAGAATGAGGGGTGTAGCCTCAAAAGGTAATACTATTGCATTCGGTCAATTTGCTCTACAAGCTCAAGACTGTGGCTGGGTAACTGCACGTCAGATTGAAGCAAGCAGAAGAGCTATGACCAGATATATCAAACGTGGTGGTCAAATCTGGATTAGAATATTTCCTGATAAACCCGTAACTATGAGACCTGCCGAAACCAGAATGGGTTCTGGTAAGGGTAATCCAGAGTTTTGGGTCGCAGTTGTTAAACCTGGAAGAATACTTTTTGAAATGGGTGGTGAGGATATCACTGAGGAAACTGCAAAGGAAGCTATGCGTCTGGCTCAATACAAACTTCCTGTAAAAACTAAGTTTATCTCCATTGATAAAAATCTAGAAGATTCCTCCCAAGAAAATACAAAAAATAGTAAAAAATCTCAAGAGGAGGTTAAACAATGAAAAACTCAGAGTCACTTAATGAATTTAAAAAATTAAATTCTGAACAAATTACAGAAAAGATTGATCAATTACGAAAAGATCTTTTTGACTTGAGATTCAAGCAAGCTACAAGACAGCTCAATGAAACTCATAAATTTAAAATTATCAAGAAACAAGTTGCGCAATTACTCACTCTCAGTAAGAGTCAATCTGCTTCTCAAACAACTTCTGATTAATTATTAGTTATGGCACTTAAAGAAAGAATTGGTACTGTTGTCAGCGACAAAATGGATAAAACAGTTGTTGTTGCTGTTATTAACAGATATCCACATCCCACTTATAAAAAAATTGTAAGTAGAACTACACGATATAAGGCGCATGATCCAGAAAATACATGTGTTTTAGGTGATCGAGTTAAAATTAGAGAAACTAGACCGCTCAGTGCCCATAAAAGATGGGCAATAGAAGAGATTCTCAATAAAACAAGTCAGGCTAAGGAGGTTAAAAAATGATTCAACAAGAAACTTATTTAACAGTTGCCGATAATAGTGGAGCAAAAAGACTCCAATGTATTAGGGTGTTAGGCTCTAATAGAAGGTATGCACATGTCGGAGATGTAATCGTAGCAACTGTAAAAGATGCGCTTCCTAACATGGGAGTGAAGAAATCTGAAGTTGTTAAAGCTGTTATCGTCAGAACTAAAGCAACATTAAGAAGAAATACTGGTAATTCAATTAGATTTGATGACAATGCTGCAGTATTGATTAATGAAGATAAGAATCCAAAAGGTACGAGGGTCTTTGGTCCTGTAGCTAGAGAACTGCGGGATAAAAATTATACAAAGATTGTTTCTCTTGCTCCGGAGGTGATTTAAATGTTGGATTCATTAAAGCAAAAGAAAAATTTCCAGAGAATAAAAATGAGAATCAAAACTGGAGATTTGGTAAAAGTAATTAATGGCAAGGACAAAGGGAAAACTGGTGAGGTTTTAAAAACTATCCCACTTGAAAATAGAGTAGTTGTAAAGGGAATTAACCTTAGGACTAAACATGTAAAACCAACTCAGGAAGGAGAAACTGGAAGAATTCTTACAGAAGAAGCATCTTTACATGCATCAAATGTAATGTTCTTTTCAAAGGATAAAAATCTTACAAGTAAGATTGAATTCTTCATTGATAAAGAGGGTGTTAAGAAAAGAAGATTGAAGAAAACTGGTGAAGTAATTGATTAATTTTTCATCAGAAACCAGATTTCAACTTTTTCTAATTTATCAATTCTGACAAAGACCAGAATTAACAAAAATTATGACTCTAAAAAATCGCTACAAAGAATCAATAAGACCAAAACTTTTAAAGGACCTTGGTCTTAAAAATATTCATCAAGTACCTAAAGTTGTCAAAGTCAACGTCAACAGAGGTCTTGGTGAGGCAGCTTCAAATTCGAAAGCTCTAGAAGCCTCATTAAACGAAATGGCAACAATTACAGGACAAAAGGCCCTTGTAACTAGGGCTAAAAAAGCTATCGCGGGTTTTAAAATTCGTGAGGGCATGCCGATTGGTTGTACTGTTACTTTGAGAGGAGACAGGATGTATTCCTTTTTGGAGAGATTTATAAATCTAGCTTTACCAAGAATAAGAGACTTCAGAGGAGTTAATCCAAAAAGTTTCGATGGGAGAGGGAATTATACCGTTGGAGTGAAAGAGCAATTGATTTTTCCTGAAATCTCTTTTGATAAAATAGATTCAATAAGGGGTATGGATATAACTATTGTCACTAGTGCAAAATCAGATCAAGAAGGTAAAGCTCTTTTGCAGGAGTTAGGAATGCCTTTTAGTAAGAATTAAATTAAAACTATGTCAAATCACGATCCTATTTCAGATATGCTCACTCGAATTAGAAATGCGAGTCAAAAAAAGCATACAACCACAACAATCCCAGGTTCAAAAATGTCCTTAAGTATCGCCAAAGTGCTTCAAAAAGAGGGATTCATTTCTGATATTAATGAGGAAGGTGAAGGTTATAAATCACAAATAATACTCGGTCTCAAATATAGTGGTAAAAACAAATTTCCTACTATCCGATCTATGCAAAGAGTTAGTAAACCTGGGTTGAGAATTTATAAAAATACTAGAGGTTTACCAAAAGTTCTTGGAGGTCTTGGAGTTGCCATAATATCAACTTCTAAAGGCGTTATGAGTGATCGCGATGCTAGAAAGCAAGGCATTGGCGGCGAAGTCCTCTGCTATGTTTATTAAGGAGAATTAATCATGTCAAGAATCGGAAAAACACCAGTACTTATTCCAGAGAAAGTTACAGTTGATTTTGATGGATTAACAGTTACAGTGAAAGGCCCAAAGGGTGAGTTAAAACGTCTTATGCCTGAGGGAGTTAGTTTTGATAAGAAAGATAATACTGTTGTCGTAAGTCCTACTACAACCAAAATTTATTCAAGGCAGAGACATGGTTTATGTAGAGCCTTAATTGCAAATATGGTTGAAGGGGTTACTCAAGGTTTTTCAAAGAAACTAGAAATTGTTGGCGTTGGATCAAGAGCACAAGTAAAAGGTAAAAATCTAGTTGTAAGTGCAGGATATAGTCATCCTGTAGAAATGATCCCCCCTGATGGTATAACATACAAAGTTGAGAGTAATACAAACGTTACCGTATCTGGAATTGATAAGGAAATTGTTGGCAATGAAGCAGCAAAAATCAGATCAATTAGACCTCCAGAGCCATATAAAGGAAAAGGAATTAAATACCATGATGAGAGAATTCTCAGAAAAGCTGGTAAATCTGGCAAAAAATAATTCGAATTAAAAAAATGACCAAAATTTCCAGGAAATTACAAACCCAAAAAAGACATAGAAGATTAAGAAGATTCTTAATTGGAGATGCAACGCGTCCAAGATTATCTGTGTTTCGCTCTAATAATCATATTTATGCCCAGGTTATAGATGATAGCGCTCAAACAACTATTTGTTCAGCTTCAACTGTTGATAAGGAACTAAGAGAAAAATCTGAGAAATTATCTTCTGATTGTAATTCTTCTTCCATTGTTGGAAAATTATTAGCAAAGAGAGCGATAAAAAAAGGTATTAAGCAAGTAATTTTTGACCGTGGAGGTAATTTATATCACGGCAGAGTAAAGGCACTTGCTGATGCCGCTCGTGAAGCTGGCCTAGAATTCTAACCCTTAATTTTTTACTATGACTGACACTCCCACAAAACAAGAAATTCAATCCAAGAACGATAACGTTCCTGGAGCTATGCCCGTAGAACAAAAAAAGAATACTCGTAATGATCGAAAAAGAAATAGAAAAAGTGATTCAAAAAATCTAGAGAGAGATTCTGATTGGCAAGAAAGAGTTGTTCAAATTAGACGCGTTTCTAAGACTGTTAAGGGTGGAAAAAAAATGAGTTTCAGAGCAATTGTGGTTGTAGGTAATGAGAAAGGTCAAGTTGGAGTTGGAGTTGGTAAAGCAGGGGATGTCATTGGTGCGGTGAGAAAGGGAGTTTCAGATGGTAAAAAGAATCTTGTAAGGGTTCCCTTAACCCCAAATAATTCAATACCGACTTTATCTAAAGGTCGAGATGGCGCTGCTAATGTATTAATTAGACCAGCTGCCCCAGGTACAGGGGTAATTGCTGGTGGTTCAATAAGAACTGTTTTAGAATTAGCCGGTATAAAAAATGTCTTAGCAAAAAGATTGGGTAGTAAAACACCTTTGAATAATGCAAGAGCTGCTATGGTAGCTCTTTCTCAATTAAGAACACACAAATCTGCCTCAAGGGAGAGAGGCATCTCACTTGAACAGCTCTATTCTTAAAAATTATGACTTCAACATTAAATACACTTAAATCAAACACTGGCTCCAGAAAGAAAAAATTAAGAAAGGGTAGAGGTATTGCAGCCGGTCAGGGTGCTTCGTGTGGTTTTGGAATGAGAGGACAAAAGTCACGTTCTGGAAGACCTACACGTCCGGGTTTTGAAGGTGGCCAAATGCCTCTATATAGAAGAGTTCCAAAATTAAAGCACTTTGAAATAATTAATCAAAAGAACTTTTCCGTAATTAACTTAGAAAAATTAAATGGTTTTAAAGATAACGATACAGTTAACCTTGACTCACTAGTTAAGAAAGGTTTGATCTTCAAACCAAAATTTCCATTAAAAATCCTTGGTAACGGAAAAATTAATGTAAAGTTAAAAGTCCAAGCCCACGCATTTACAAAAGTTGCAAAACAAAAAATTGAGGGCGCAGGGGGATCCTGCGAGCTTATAAATAATAAATAAATAAATTTACTAAAAATTTAGGTAAGCTTCAAAATGTTTGTCAACAAAAGTAGAAATCCTAGCGCTTCTGAAATACTTTCCCAATTATTTTTAAATAAAGAGCTAAGGAGTAGAGTTTTAACTACTTTAGGTCTTCTTCTTTTAGTAAGGCTTGGTATATATATCCCCATGCCTGGTATTGATAGGGTTGCTTTTAAAAGTTTTATAGATCAAGGTGGCCAATTAATAGGTTTTTTAGATATTTTCACTGGAGGAGGAATTTCTACCTTAGGAATATTTGCATTAGGCATACTTCCTTTTATCAACGCATCAATTATTATTCAGCTTCTTACAGCTTCATTGCCTGTGCTTGAAGATTTACAAAAAAATGAAGGAGAAGCGGGAAGAAGAAAAATTGCTCAAATAACTAGATATGTTTCATTGGGATGGGGGTTTTTGCAAAGTATAATTTTTTCGTTAATTCTCAGACAATATGCTATGCAGGGGATAAGTGACACTACATTTGTCTTACAAACATCCATTGCTTTAGTTACTGGTTCAATGTTAGTAATGTGGTTTAGTGAAATTATTACGGAAAAAGGGATAGGTCAAGGAGCTTCACTGGTAATTTTTTTGAATATTGTTTCGACTTTACCTAAGGCTCTAAGTTCAACTATTGAAAAAGCTCAAACTGGCGATAGAGGAGATGTTTTAGGAATAGCAGTTTTACTTGGAGTATTTTTACTGACAATTGTTGGGATAATTTTTGTCCAAGAGGGAGCAAGACGCATTCCTATTGTTAGTGCAAAAAGGCAGATAGGAAATTCAACACTACTTCCTACAAGACAAAGTTATTTACCTTTGAAATTAAATGCAGGGGGAGTGATGCCTATTATATTTGCATCTGCTTTAATCTTTTTACCTATTACTATTGCTAATGTTACGGGTAATCCAGTCTTAATTAAGTTAGCCAGTAGTTTAAATCCCGGATCATCTAATCCATGGCCATATGCTCTAACATTCTTCGCCTTGATTTTGGGGTTCTCCTATTTTTATGCATCTCTTACTATTAACCCAGTTGATGTAGCTTCAAATTTAAAGAAAGGGGGAGTTGCGATACCAGGAGTTAGACCAGGCACTAATACGGCAAATTATCTATCAGGCATACAAAATAGATTGACTTTATTGGGAGGACTATTTCTGGGTTCAGTAGCTATAATCCCAGCTGCAGTAGAGAGAGCTACAAATGTTCAGACTTTTCAAGGTTTAGGAGCAACTTCATTACTTATTCTTGTGGGAGTTGCTATAGACACTGCTAAGCAAATTCAAACCTATGTTATTTCACAAAGATATGAGGGACTAATTAATAATTAATGAAGAAACATTTACTATTTTTAGGAGCTCCTGGAGCAGGGAAAGGGACTCAAGCGGAATTGCTAAGTCAAACTAATTCTTACTTGCACCTTTCTACTGGTGAATTATTAAGAAAAGAAATCGAAATGAATACTACCCTTGGTATTCAGGTAAAGGATATTATGAATCGAGGGGAACTTGTTAGTGATGAACTAGTATTAAAGATAGTAAGACAAAATTTAGTCAAGGATAATAAAGGTTGGATTTTAGATGGTTACCCAAGAAATTTATCTCAAGCAAATTCATTGAATGAAGTCTTGAATGAAATAAATCAACCTTTGGAATTAGTTTTTTATTTAGATATTCCAGAAGATGTACTGATTAAGCGGTTGCTTTTAAGAGGGAGAAAAGATGATACGGAACAGACAATTAAAAAAAGAGTTGATATTTATAAAAAAACTACAGAACCATTAATTCAATATTTTAGGGATCTCTCCTTGCTAGAGTATATTGATGCAGATAGAGATTTAAAAACCATTTCCGCTGATATCAAACAAAAAATGGCTTGATGATGATGTAGAATAAAGTATTAACGTTTTATTTGTTAAACCCCTATGAAGGTCAGATCTTCAGTCAAAAAAATTAGTCCTGACGATCAGATCGTGAGGAGAAGAGGTAAAATCTATGTTATTAACAAGAAAAGACCTCGCAATAAACAGCGTCAGGGTTAAATTTCAACCCTTAAATTCAAACTTTTACTTATTCAAAACACGTGGCCAGGATTGCAGGAATTGACATACCTCGCGAAAAGCGAGTTGAAATTGCACTTACATACGTCTATGGAATTGGTTTAACGAGATCAAAGCTAATTCTCTCTAATACGGGTGTAAACCCTGATACTCGTGTCAAAGACCTTTCAGATTCTGATGTTCAAAAGCTTAGAGGTGCTACAGAAGAATTCACTTTAGAAGGTGATTTGAGAAGAAAAGAGGGAATGGCTTTAAAACGTCTTCAAGATATAGGGTGTGTAAGAGGAAGAAGACATAGAATGAGTCTTCCAGTAAGAGGTCAAAGAACTAGAACCAATGCAAGAACAAGACGTGGTTCTAGGAAAACAGTTGCTGGAAGAAAAAAATAAATAACTAAATCTATTTACAAATTGAAGTATTAAATTAAAACATCATGGCAGCTACAGTAAAAAAAACAGGTTCAAAGAAATCTAAACGTAATGTACCCAATGGTGTGGTACATATCCAAAGCACATTCAATAACACTATTGTCTCAATCACCGACACTTCTGGTCATGTAATTTCTTGGTCTTCCGCAGGCGCAAGTGGATTTAAAGGCGCTCGAAAAGGTACACCATTTGCTGCTCAAACAGCTGCCGAAGCTGCAGCTAGAAGAGCACTTGATCAAGGTATGAGGCAAATAGAAGTGCTAGTTAGAGGCCCTGGCGCAGGTAGGGAAACGGCCATAAGAGCTTTACAAGTGGCCGGATTAGAAATAACTCTAATAAGAGATGTTACTCCATTACCTCATAATGGATGTAGAAGACCTAAACGTAGACGCGTTTAGGTCTTAACCATTCTCAACCCCCCCCCAAAAAAAACTCTTAACCTCATTATTTTCCGTGTTGCAATACCAGATTGACAGAATCGACCATCAAATTGAAGATGATCGCTCCCAAACAGGAACTTTCTTAATTGGCCCTCTAGAGAGGGGACAAGCCACAACTTTGGGTAATTCCCTTAGAAGAGTCCTTATGGGAGGACTTGAAGGGAGTGCAGTTACTGCAGTAAGAATAGCAGGAATTAATCATGAATATGCCACTATTCCTGGAGTTAGAGAAGACGTTTTAGACATTCTTCTTAATTGTAAGCAACTATCACTAAATAGTTCTAATCCAGAGCTCGAAATCGGTAGGTTAGTAGCGAGTGGTCCAATGCAGGTGAAGGCGAATGATATCCAATTCTCCTCTCAAGTTGAAATTGTTGATGGTGAAAAACCGATCGCGACTATTCAGGAGGGTCATAACTTAGAGTTGGAAATCCATGTTGAAAGAGGTGTTGGATATAGACCCGTTGACCGGAAGAGTGAAGAGACCAGTGCTATTGATTTACTTCAAATAGATGCTGTATTTATGCCTGTGAAGAGAGTAAATTTTTCAATTGATGAAACTGCTGTAGCAGAAGGCGGAACGGGAAGAGAAAGATTAAAAATGGAAGTCGTAACAGATGGTTCAACAAGTCCTGATGATGCTATTGCTGAAGCTGCAAATCAGTTAATAGAACTTTTTCAACCCCTCGCTACTGTCACAATGGTTGAGGAAATCCCTGAAGAACCTGAACCATCTCCTGAAGCTCAAATTCCTCTGGAAGAACTAAACTTGTCCGTTAGAGCATATAATTGTTTGAAAAGGGCACAAGTTAACTCAGTTTCGGATTTAATGGGCTTCAGCTATGAAGATCTTCTTGAAATTAAGAACTTTGGCTCTAAATCTGCAGATGAGGTTATTGAGGCTCTTGAGCGAATCGGTATTTCTATTCCACAAAGCAGAACATCTGTTTAACCATTTTTAAGATTATGAGACACCAACTTAGAATTCCATTATTAAGTAAACCTGCTGACCAGAGGAAAGCACTTTTAAGAGGTTTAACTACACAATTAATAAGGGAAGGTAGAGTAACGACAACTAAAGCTCGGGCAAAAGCTTTAAGAAATGAAGCTGAAAGAATGATTTCACTCGCTAAAGAGGGAAGTTTGGCTTCCAGGAGAAGGGCTATTGGATACATTTATGATAAAAAATTAGTTCATTCTTTATTCGAAAAAGCAAAGGAAAGATACGGAGACAGAAATGGTGGATATACACGTATAGTCAGAACTGTATCTAGAAAAGGAGATAACGCTCAGATGGCCATAATTGAGCTCGTTTAAGTTAGTTAATAAAGGGGCTTTTACTAAAAAATAACTTTTGAAAAGGGTAGCTTTACTAGTTCAATATGATGGATCTCATTATTCAGGTTGGCAAAAACAAAAAAATGCAAGTACTGTTCAAGAAATTTTAGAAAGAGCTCTCTCAAAGATTACAAATCATACAGTAAAGACTTTTGCAGCAGGCAGAACTGATGCTGGAGTTCATGCATCAGGCCAAGTAGTACATTTTGATATTGATTGTGTTATCCCAGGAAAGAGTTATTGTGTTGTCTTAAATAGTCTTTTACCCACAACAATTAGGATCTTGGAATCAGTTGAGGTTAAAGATAGTTGGCATGCATGCTATTCAGCAATGTATAGACATTATCGATATGTCATTAATAACAGTAAATTCCCTAACTTATTCATTAATAATTGGTCATGGCATAGATATCAAAAAGTATTAGATGAAGTTTTAATGTTAAATGCATCCAAGACAATGGAAGGAGAACATGATTTTTTTGCTTTTCAGAAAAGTGGTAGTAATAGAAGAAACTCTATTACAAAAATAAAAAATATAGATATTAAAAGAGTAGAAGATTTGATTTTAGTAGATATTAAAGCTACTGGCTTTCTATATGGAATGGTTCGTTTAATTGTTGGTCAACTAGTTTTAGTCGGAGAAAAAAAAATTTCGCCAGAAATTTTTACAGATAGATGGGTAAACAAAAAGAAAAATGATGTTAAAGAATCTGCTCCAGCTAAGGGATTATGTTTTGTAAATGCTGTTTATGAAGAAAATGTTTTTAAAAAGATTAATAACAATGATTTTTACCCACTATTTTTAATTAAGGGTTTTTCTTAAGTAAAGTTTAATTAAGCAAATTTTTTGTGTAAATCATTCAAAACTGTTGTTTAACATTCCTTCAATAAGGTAGAATTTAGAATCAACTTTAAATTTATTTGTATAAATTTGGTAAATGAATAAAACAATTACTCCATCTTTAGAAACCATTGAAAGAAATTGGTTTTTAGTTGACGCAAAAGATAAGACACTAGGGCGACTTGCTACAGAAATTGCAACTGTATTAAGAGGTAAGAATAAACCAACTTTTACACCTCATCTAGATACTGGAGATTTTGTCATTGTAGTAAATGCTGAAAAAGTTGAGGTAACAGGTAAAAAAGCATCACAAAAGTTGTATAGAAGA
Source organism: uncultured Prochlorococcus sp. (assembly GCA_902618795.1). GTDB lineage: Bacteria > Cyanobacteriota > Cyanobacteriia > PCC-6307 > Cyanobiaceae > Prochlorococcus_A. Next base: position 49,079 of record CACNCF010000001.1, on the reverse strand, counting down.
CATTCTGGAAGACCAGGAGGAATGAAAATTGAAAAATTTGAGTCTCTACAAGAAAGAATTCCTGAAAGAATCATCGAGCAAGCTGTTAAGGGTATGCTGCCTCATAACTCTTTAGGAAGACAGCAATTTAAAAAACTAAAAGTTTATAAAGGTGCTGATCATCCTCATGCTGCTCAGAATCCTGTATTATTAAAGAGTTAATTGATCAAAATGAATAGTCAAATAAAAAACAAAGCTGTGTACTGGGGAACTGGAAGAAGAAAAACTTCAGTGGCTAGAGTTCGATTGATTCCAGGAAATGGACTCATAAAAATTAATGGTCGTTCTGGAGATGATTACTTAAATTTTAATCCCCTGCACCTAAATTCAATAAAAGCACCTTTGCAAACATTAGGCCTTGAAAATTCTTATGATATTCTTGTAAATGTTTTTGGTGGTGGATTGACTGGTCAAGCAGATGCTATCAAGCAAGGAGCAGCAAGAGCACTTTGCGAATTATCTCCTGACAATAGGAAACCGCTAAAAACTGAAGGCCATCTCAGTAGAGATCCTAGAGCTAAAGAAAGAAGAAAATATGGTCTTAAAAAAGCAAGAAAAGCTCCTCAATTCTCTAAACGTTAAAAGAATTTAAATCATGCCAAAATCAGAAATTCATCCAAAATGGTATCCAGATGCAAAAGTTATTTGTAATGGAGAAGTTGTAATGACCACTGGCTCCACTCAGCCTGAATTACATGTTGATGTATGGAGTGGTAATCATCCTTTCTTCACTGGAACTCAAAAGATTCTTGATACAGAAGGTAGGGTTGATAGGTTTATGAAAAAATATGGAATGGGTTCAGCTAATTCAGCCACATCAAAAGAGCAAAAAGAAGGAAAAGATTCTAAAAAATAGAATTTTAAATATTAAGAAAAGTTTTAATTGGAATACTCAACATTAATTGCAAGGTTGAAAACTGCTTCAGAAAGTTTTGAAAATTTGGAAATTCAGCTTGCAGATCCTGATATAGCTAATGATCCTAAAAAATTAGAATCCATAGCAAGAGAAAGGTCAAAATTGGAACCTTTGGTGATGGATTTTAATAAGTTGCTTGATACTGATAAAGAAATCGAAGATTCAAAAAATCTACTCAAAGAGAATAGAAATGATAAAGAAATGGAATCTTTGATAAATGAGGAGTTAATAACCCTAGAGGAATCTAAGAGTGAACTGATTCAAAAAACCACAATAGCCTTACTGCCAAAAGACCCAAGAGATGAAAGGAGTGTAATGTTAGAAATCAGAGCCGGTGCTGGAGGTAACGAGGCTTGTATCTGGGCAGGTGATTTAGCAAGAATGTATGAAAGATATGGACAAAAAATTGGATGGTCCGTAAAACCTATTAGTGCCTCCGAGTCAGATATGGGCGGATTTAAGGAGTTAGTTATCTCCGTAAAAGGAGATTCTGTATATAGTCAACTTAAATTTGAAGCTGGTGTGCATAGAGTCCAAAGAGTTCCAGCTACTGAGTCTCAAGGTAGAGTTCACACCTCTACTGCTACAGTGGCCGTAATGCCTGAGGCTGATCCTGTTGAGGTTAAAATTGATCCAACAGATCTAGAGGTTGGAACAGCAAGATCAGGAGGTGCAGGTGGACAAAATGTTAATAAGGTAGAGACAGCTATTGATCTTCTCCACAAGCCTACAGGAATAAGAGTTTTTTGTACTCAAGAGAGATCACAATTACAAAATCGCGAACGAGCAATGGAAATTTTAAGAGCTAAATTATATGAAATTCAATTAAAAGAAGCCAATGCAAAAGAGAGATCACAAAGGCTTTCTCAGGTTGGAACAGGCGATAGAAGTGAAAAAATCAGAACTTATAATTTTAAAGATAACAGGACAACTGATCATAGATTAGGTTCCAATTTTTCTCTTGAGCCAATTCTTGCTGGTCAATTAGAAGAAGTGATTAATGCATGCATAGCGCAAGAACAAAAAAGAATGATGGAGGATTTTAATAAAGAAGTAAATTAAGATTTTTTTTATTAGATTGCAACCCCTATTACGTATTTACTCCATTCTTTATGCCTGCCAGAGTCAATTTGTCTTGTAGCTTCAAAATTTAGATTACTTAATGGACGATAAGGCTTACGTTTTAAGGGCATATTTGCCTCTTCGGGGGTGCGATTACCTTTTTGTACATTACATCTGAGACATGCCGTTGTAACATTTTCCCAGTTATCTGTTCCACCTCTGCTTCTTGGTAAAACATGATCTATTGATAGATCACTACCCTTATAATTACAGTATTGGCAACAATTATTATCTCTCAGAAGAATATTTTTTCTTGTTAAAGAAACCTCTCTAAAAGGAACTTTAACGTAGTAACGAAGTCTTATAACTGTCGGCAACTTTTTCCCGCTATGTATTGAATATGTTTTATCTTCCTCTAAGCTTTCTGCTTTACCTTTAATCATCAAAATTACAGCTCTTCGCCAGGAAGTGATGTTTAAAGGTTCATAAGATGCATTTAAAACTAGAGTCTGGCCCATGCCAAAATACAATTTACATGTCATGCTAACTGTATATTTCAACAAGCGCATATATTTGTGCAAAGTTAATGCAACATAGGCAAACAAATCAGTTATTTAATTTTGACAAATTTCCAAATTTTGAAAAAGATATAGATCTAAAACAAAGAGCTTGGATTGAAGTTACAGGTAAAGCAATAGAAACAAACGTTAGAACGTTAAGATCAAAATTAAGTAAAAATTGTCAATTTATGGCAGTCGTTAAAGCTGATGGATATGGACATGATGCAAAAGTAGTATCAGAATACGCTATAAAAGGCGGAGCTTCGGAATTAGGGGTTGCAACTTTAAAAGAAGGGATTAAGCTTCGTTCTTCTGGAGTTCAAAAACCAATACTTATTCTCGGAAATCTTTATACGAAAAGGGATCTTATTATATGTTTTAAAAATGATCTTATGCCAACTATCAGTAGCATAAGAGAATGTTTAATTTGTAATAACATTGGAAAGCACTTTGGATTGAAATTTCCTTTACATCTTAAAGTTGATACGGGAATGTCAAGATTAGGATTTGAATACAATAAATTTGTTCAGCAATTTGAAAACATCAAATCTTTTGACAATATTTCTATTGAGGGAATATATAGTCATTTATCATGTGCGGATGAACTCAACTCATTAGATCCAAAAAGTATTACACAAATACAAAGGCAGAAGTTTCAGGAATTATTAAAGCAAATTAATGTTGGTAGAAATAAAAATATCAAGATTCATTTGGCTAATTCAGCGGGAATGCTTCTAGATAAAAATTTCCATTTTCATATGGTACGTGTCGGGCTTTCTATGTACGGATACAGTCCTCTAGCCAAAATAGATAAAAATTTATTACTTAAATCAGCTTTATCTTTGAAGGTCAAAGTAGCTTTTACAAGAACTATTGATAAGGGTGTAAGTGTAAGTTATGGAGGCACATTTGTAAGTGATAGAAAAACTAAGTTAGCTGTATTAAGTATTGGTTATGCAGATGGTGTACCAAGAAATCTTTCAGGAAAGATTAACGTTATCCATAATAATAAATTTTATCCTCAAGTTGGATCCATAACTATGGACCAAATGATGGTAGACATAACAGATTCTAATGAAATTAAAGTTGGTAGTACCATGGTATTACTAGGATCTGATGGAGATAAAACAATTTCTCCTCAAGAATGGGCAAGAAAATCTAATACTATCCCTTGGGAAATTCTTTGTTCTTTTAAAAATAGATTACCGAAAGTTCAAGTAGATTAGACATTTCGATTAAATAAAAAATTTTGAATGTTTGCAAAAAAATTGATAATGTATAAGAACTGGAGAGGTGGCTGAGTGGTTGAAAGCGGCTCCCTGCTAAGGAGTTACAGGAGGTAACTTTTGTCGAGGGTTCGAATCCCTCCCTCTCCGTGATTAATTTAGATTATTTTTAATTAATATTTTTTTAAAACAAGTCAAGATTAATACCTTTAAGGTCATAAATAGAATTTAAAATCAAGTCAGCGCCTGCATTTCTAAGATTTGTTTCGTAAGAATTACGTTCTTTTAATCGGGACTTTAGATGTAAATGAGGGGGAGCTATTCCTATACTTATGAATTTCTGAGATGGTATTTCCTTTCTAGCGTTTATAACTGTATTTATATCTGCAATAGTATCTCCTACATATGCAATGGGAATATTCGATTCACCAAGTTTATCTCCAATAAGCTTTTTTGATAAGTTAATAAATCCTTTAGGATTTGGCTTGTCAGGGGCATCTCCCATTGAGATTAATGGTGGTGATCTTAGTCCAAGTCTTTTTTCTAAAACAAATTTTGCCGAGGCAGACTCGGCACCACTAACAAAACCCCAGATTATTCCATTGCCTTTAATTAAATCAAAAAACTTTTTATCAACTAATAACTCCTCATTTGTTATGTAACCAGACCAATATTTACTATCTTTATTTGGATCTCCACCAAAGTAAAACTCCTCAAAACATTTAACTATTTCCTCTTTTGGAGGAATTTTAAGGTTTAAGTTCTCTTTTTTTATACATCTTTTTATAAGTTCTAAACTTAAATCCCAGTCATTATTCCAGATCCCTTCATTTTTTGCATTATCAATATCTATATAACTTGGCTCCCATCCGGTAAATTTGTATACAGTTTTTTTTAATGAAAGTCTGTAACTATTCTCTACGCTGCGGATTACCCCATCAATGTCAAACAAAATTAAACCAATATTTTTCAATTAATTTTCTTAAATCATTATTATAAAAGATTAGTATTCTTATAAAGAAAAAGCAAAGAAAAACATTCTATTTATAAAAATTATGGATTAGCGAAACTTAATTTTGTAAATATCCTCTGGGAGTGAGAAATATTTCGTCCACTAAGGTTGTTTGAGAATTGCCAATAATAATGATTGATAACATATCAATCTCTTTAAACGGAATGGTGTTTAAAGTAAAAAATTTTTTGGTTTGATTTTCTCTCCCTACTTGTCGAGCTATTAAAACTGGAGTATCGCCTTGCCTAGATTCTAAACATCTATCTATTACACTTTTTAGCTGCCAATTTCTTCCAATTGATTGAGGATTAAATAAAGCTATTACAAAGTCACCTACAAGAGCTCCTTCAATTCTTTTTTCTATTAAAGACCATGGAGTTAATTTATCGCTTAAGCTTACTGAACAAAAGTCATTCATTAATGGTGCTCCACCAATCGCAGCCGCTAATTGAACACTACTTATACCTGGATGTACTTCAAAGTAAGGTCTATATTCTTTTTTGATTTTTAGAAGTAATTCTAAAAGTAAACCTGCCATACCATAAAATCCAGATTCACCTGAAGAAATTAAAGCCACTTTTATACCTTCCTCCGCTAGTTTAATTGCTTTACTGCATCTCTCTTTTTCTTCAGTAAGTTTACTTTCAATTAAAACTTGGTCACTCCTTTTTAAGGATTTAATTAAATCTAAATACATTTTATATCCTATCCATACAGTACATTTTGAAAGTGCTTTTTTTGCATTACTTGTGAGGAAGGAGATATCACCAGGCCCACTTCCAATAATATGTATTTCGCCATGGGTTGGATTATATTGATCTTTTGATTCAGCTATGGCGATAGTTACTGCCACAGATTGATTTTTAAAAATTCTTTTTTCTTCTAATAATTTTGATTCTTTTCCTGCTGCGAGTAAGCAAGAGGCTTCCGCTACAGAAGGTGTGCCAATTTCCTTTTCTACAACACTTGAAGGATTTGGAACAATTATTGTTGAAAGATCTTCTTTACTAAAAAACTTTATAGGCAAATTTTTTTCTTCAGCAAGTTCTAAAATTCCTTTCTCATCTTTTTTAATATCAATCGTTGCGAGTCCCGCAATTGAATACTTGGATAAATTTCTCGACTCCAATAAATTATTTAAAGAATTTGCTATAAATTCTTTGCTTGTATTTCTCTCACATCCAATGCCAATCCATAATACTGGAGGGTGCCAAGTTGTTTCATGATTTTCGAATATACTAACATGAAATGTTGATTCTGATTTTTCAATTTCTTTTTCGTTAATTTGATTAATAGGCTTACCTGATTCTGAATTTTTCCATAAGCTATTACCAGATAATTGTTTGCAAAATATTTCTTCGTTCTTGGCTTGTTTAATTACTAGTTTTGACCAATCCTTTATGTTGCCAGATCTTTCCCAGCCCCATTGATTTCCAAATGCATCAAGATTTAAAAAGCTTTGATCATTGGAATTATTAGTTTCTATTATTTCGCCACCAAGTAAATTAGCAATTTGACATGCAATATTTTGCGTATTTGACTGATGTAAGCCGATTAAAGGAATTATCTTGGAACATTTGTTATTTATAACTATTACACCAGGATCTTGATCTTTAGAGGTTAAAAAAGAATTAATTATGCGTATTGATGCAGCAATGGAGCCTATAAAAATTATTAAATCTATTTCCAGCCATTTTTTAAGTAAGATTTCTCTAGGTTTTTGTACTTGAATAAGTTCATTTTCTTCTACATCATCTTTTGAAGAACTTGCAATGTATATATCTTCGACAAATTCGGTTTTTTTAAGCCTTTTTAAAATTTCTTTTGAATTATTAGATAGACCTATAGCAATTCCTTTCAAATCAGAAACTATTGATAGTTACGTTGAAATTATATCCTGTCGATGGTTTTTTAAAATTTTCTTTGAAATATAAAAAAAAATTTAAGAAATTTACATAAAATTTGAGTAAAAATACTCATAATTTAGTCATAGACTAGAATTTAACAAAATATTCATATAGTAACAATCATTAGAACATTTGTTACGTTAATGCATAACCAAAGAATCTTTGCCTTATTATTTTTGAAACGAATATCTAAAGTTCCGAAGGATTCGTTTTCTTGAACATTATCATTAAAAATAGGTTCAAGATCCGATCAATCGGCTTTAATGTCAATTATTTTCGAGGTGCTAGATGACCATCAGCCCACCAGAAAGTGGAGAAAAAAACAAAAAAGTTTTGGAGGATCCTGTTAAGGCCGATCCAAGACCTATTGATTTTGCCAAATTAGATAAGCCAGGATTCTGGTCAAGTAAATTATCTAAAGGTCCTAAAACTACAACTTGGATCTGGAATTTGCATGCTGATGCACATGATTTTGATGTGCATACAGGCGATGCTGAAGAAGCAACAAGAAAAATCTTTTCAGCTCATTTTGGACATCTTGCAGTCATTTTCATATGGATGAGTGCTGCTTTTTTCCATGGAGCAAGATTTTCTAATTACTCAGGTTGGTTAGCTGATCCAACTCATGTCAAACCAGGAGCTCAGCAAGTATGGGCAATTGTTGGTCAAGAAATGCTTAATGCTGACCTTGGCGCTAACTATAACGGTATCCAAATCAGTTCAGGAATATTCCACATGTGGCGAGCATGGGGAATCACTAACGAGAGTGAACTTATGGCTTTAGCAATAGGTGCTGTAGTAATGGCGGCACTAATGCTTCATGCTGGAATTTTTCATTATCACAAAGCAGCTCCAAAAATGGAGTGGTTTCAAGATATTGAGTCTATGCTTAACCACCACATAGCTGGTTTAGTAGGTTTAGGATCATTAGCATGGGCTGGCCATTGTATTCATATCGGAGCTCCTACAGCAGCTCTCTTAGATGCAATTGATGCAGGCTCTCCTTTAGTTATTAATGGAAAAGAAATAGCAACTATTGCAGATATGCCTATGCCGCATCAACTCTGCGATCCACAAATTATCGGTCAGATATTTCCAGGATTAGCAAGTGGTACAGGTAATTTCTTTAGTTTAAATTGGTTAGCTTTCTCAGACTTCCTTACTTTCAAAGGTGGACTTAACCCTGTGACAGGAAGCTTGTGGATGACTGATGTTTCACATCATCATTTAGCTTTTGGTGTAATAGCGATAATCGGTGGTCATATGTACAGAACCAACTACGGAATTGGTCATAGTATGAAAGAAATATTAGATTCACAACAAGGAGACCCAATATTATTTCCTGCGCCTAAGGGTCATCAAGGTCTTTTTGAGTTCATGGCAGAAAGTAGACATGCCCAGCTATCAGTAAACCTAGCGATGCTTGGATCAATAAGCATACTTGTATCTCATCACATGTATGCGATGCCTCCATATCCTTATATAGCTACTGACTATATGACAGTTCTTGGATTATTTACCCATCACATGTGGATAGGTGGATTATTCATAGTAGGAGCAGGTGCGCACGCTGGAATTGCAATGGTTAGAGATTACGATCCAGCAAAACATATTGATAATGTATTAGACAGAATTCTTAAGGCAAGAGATGCTTTAATCAGTCACTTGAACTGGGTTTGTATGTGGTTAGGATTCCATAGTTTTGGACTCTATATTCACAACGATACTATGAGAGCTTTGGGTAGACCCCAAGATATGTTTAGTGATTCTGCTATCCAACTTCAGCCAATCTTTGCTCAATGGGTACAGAGTATTCAAGCATCTGCTGTTGGGACATCTCTTTTAGCAGGTACTTCAGAAGCTTTACCTCATAAAGCTTTAAGTGAAGTGTTTAATGGAAGTTTAGTAGAAGTTGGTGGAAAGGTAGCTATAGCGCCAATTCCACTAGGAACAGCTGATTTAATGATTCATCATATTCATGCTTTCCAAATCCATGTAACTGTTTTGATACTTCTTAAAGGAGTTCTTTATGCAAGAAGTTCAAGGTTGATTCCTGACAAAGCTTCTTTAGGATTTAGATTCCCTTGTGATGGTCCTGGAAGAGGTGGTACATGTCAAGTTTCTTCATGGGATCACGTTTTCTTAGCTCTCTTCTGGATGTATAACTGTTTATCAATAGTTATTTTCCACTTCTCTTGGAAAATGCAGAGTGATGTTTGGGGACTTACTGGTGGTAATTTTGCACAAAGTTCAATTACTATCAATGGTTGGTTAAGAGATTTCCTCTGGGCTCAAGCTTCTCAAGTATTAACAAGCTATGGTCAATCAATAAGCATGTACGGATTAATGTTCTTGGGAGCTCACTTTATATGGGCGTTCAGTTTAATGTTCCTTTTCAGCGGAAGAGGGTATTGGCAAGAATTGTTCGAGTCAATTGTTTGGGCACACAATAAACTAAAGGTTGCACCAACCATTCAACCTCGAGCTCTATCTATTACTCAGGGACGTGCAGTAGGTGTTACACACTTCCTTGTAGGTGGGATAGCTACCACATGGGCCTTCTTCCATGCTCGCCTTTTCGGGCTGGGCTAATAACCTGAACTTCACCTTTTTAATTCAATGGCAACAAAATTTCCATCATTTAACCAGGGTCTAGCTCAGGACCCCACAACCCGACGAATATGGTACGGAATAGCTACCGCTCATGACTTTGAAAGTCATGACGGCATGACCGAAGAAAAACTTTATCAGAAGCTATTCTCTACACATTTTGGACATTTAGCAATAATCGCTCTCTGGGTAGCCGGTAACTTATTTCATATTGCTTGGCAAGGTAATTTTGAGCAATTTGTACTAGATCCTACTCATGTCCGCCCTATAGCTCATGCTATTTGGGACCCTCATTTTGGATCTGGCATAACAGAAGCAATGACACAAGCTGGAGCAAGCGGTCCAGTAAACATCGCTTATTCAGGTCTCTACCACTGGTGGTACACAATTGGAATGAGAACTAACGAGCAACTCTTCCAAGCTTCAATATTCATGAGTATTTTGGCTTGTTGGACTCTATTTGCTGGTTGGTTACACTTACAGCCAAAATTCAGACCTTCTTTAGCTTGGTTTAAAAATGCAGAGTCAAGATTAAATCATCATTTAGCTGTCTTATTTGGTTTTAGTAGTATCGCTTGGACAGGCCATTTGGTTCATGTTGCTATACCTGAATCAAGAGGTCAGCATGTAGGTTGGGATAACTGGTTAACAGTGCTTCCTCACCCTGCAGGATTAGCTCCTTTCTTTACTTTAAACTGGGGAGCTTATGCCCAAAATCCTGATTCTTTAGATCAAATATTTGGAACAGCTGAAGGAGCTGGAACAGCAATCTTTACTTTCTTAGGTGGTCTTCATCCTCAAAGTGAAGCATTATGGCTTACCGATATTGCGCATCATCATATTGCGATTGGAACAGTTTTTGTAATTGCTGGTCATATGTATAGAAATACTTTTGGTATTGGTCATAGCCTCAAAGAAATTACAGAAGCCCACAATACAAGACACCCTAATGATCCTCATAAAGGTAGTTTTGGAATTAACCATGATGGAATATATGAAACTGTAAATAATTCATTACATTTCCAACTTGGATTAGCATTAGCATCTCTTGGCGTTGCAACTTCTCTTGTAGCTCAACACATGGGTGCACTTCCCTCTTACGCCTTTATTGCCAGGGACTACACTACACAATCTGCTTTATATAGTCATCATCAGTACATAGCGATGTTCTTGATGGTTGGTGCATTTGCACACGGAGCTATTTTCTTTGTAAGAGATTATGATCCAGAATTAAATAAAGATAATGTATTGGCAAGAGTTCTAGGAACAAAGGAAGCTTTGATAAGCCATCTTAGTTGGGTGACGATGCTACTTGGATTCCATACTCTCGGAATTTATGTTCATAACGATGTTGTTGTAGCTTTTGGTAATCCTGAAAAGCAAATTCTAATTGAGCCGGTATTTGCTCAATTTGTTCAAGCTGCTCAAGGTAAAATGATGTACGGCTTTAATGCTTTATTATCTGATCCAACAAGTTCAGCAAGTCTCGCTGCTAATTCATTGCCAGGTAATCACTACTGGATGGATTTGATCAATAGACAAGATGCATTAAGTGCTTTCTTACCTATAGGTCCTGCAGATTTCTTAGTTCACCATGCTATCGCTTTAGGTCTTCATACAACCGCTTTAATACTTATCAAAGGAGCGCTTGATGCTAGAGGAACAAAATTAATTCCTGATAAGAAAGATTTAGGTTATGCATTCCCTTGCGATGGTCCTGGACGTGGAGGTACATGTGATAGTTCATCTTGGGACGCAATGTACTTAGCTATGTTCTGGGCATTAAATTTATTAGCATGGGTAACTTTCTACTGGCATTGGAAACACCTAGCAATCTGGCAGGGTAATGTAGCGCAATTTAACGAATCAGGAACTTATCTAATGGGTTGGTTCAGAGATTATCTCTGGTTAAACTCTGCTCAACTTATTAATGGATATAATCCATTTGGAGTTAATTCTCTATCCCCTTGGGCTTGGATGTTTCTATTCGGTCACTTAGTTTGGGCTACTGGTTTCATGTTCCTAATATCATGGCGTGGTTACTGGCAAGAATTAATTGAAACATTAGTTTGGGCACATCAGCGTACTCCAATTGCTAACCTTGTTGGCTGGAGAGATAAGCCAGTTGCACTTTCAATTGTTCAAGCTAGATTAGTTGGACTAGCACATTTCACAATTGGAAACATACTTACATTTGGGGCATTTGTTATCGCATCCACTTCAGGTAAGTTTGGTTAAATTTCCCTTAAATAATTTAAATCACCACGTTTGTGGTGATTTTTTTTGTTTAATTTTAATGTTCTAAATTAAGTTAAAATTGTGTAATTATTATTAGATATAAATGTCAGATATTAAACAATTAATTTCTATTATCGTCCCTGTTTTCAATGAAAGCGAGAGTATTGGTCTTTTATTGGATGAAGTTATAAATGTAATGTCAACTAATAAATTTAATTTTGAATTGGTTGTTGTAAATGATGGTTCTAAAGATAATACTCATCAAGTATTAAAGCAACTAACTCTCAAAATTAAAGAATTGTCAGTAATTTCTCTTCGTAAAAATTATGGTCAAACTGCAGCAATGTCAGCGGGGTTTGATAATTCTAAGGGCGATATTGTTATTACTTTGGATGGTGATTTACAGAATGATCCAAATGATATTCCTTTATTAATTTCAGAGATTAATAATGGTTTTGATTTGGTTTGTGGTTGGAGGTTTGATAGAAAAGATAAATTAATTAATAGAAAGATACCATCAAAAATAGCGAATAAGTTAATAGCTCAAGTAACAGGTTTGAAGTTGCATGACTATGGTTGCTCATTAAAAGCGTTTAAGAAAGAAATAATAGAAGATATAAAGTTATATGGGGAACTTCACAGGTTTTTGCCCGTTTTAGCAAATATTGAAGGTGCAAGAATCAAAGAAATTAAAGTAAATCATAGGAGCAGACAATATGGATCTAGTAAATATGGAATTGATAGAACTTTTAGAGTTTTAATGGATTTACTAACTGTTTGGTTTATGACTAAATTTTTAACAAGACCGATGTATGGGTTTGGTTTTGTTGGAATTATAAGTATTTTTTTTAGCCTTGCAATAAGTTCTTATTTGATAGTTTTAAAAATAATGGGTGAGGATATTGGAAATCGTCCGTTGCTGATGTTTGCATTAATATTAGGAATCGCTGGTGTTCAATTATTTAGCTTTGGATTGTTGAGTGAACTTTTAATTAGGACATATCATGAAAGTCAAAGTCGTCCAATTTACAGAATTAGATCAATAAACAGTGCTAAGCAAAATTGATTGTTTACTTGAACTGTCTTATTAATAAAGCTGAAATTTCAACGACTTCAGGAGAAATATCTCTTAATCCTTTTCGTAAAATTGGTAATGTTGATTTATCAGCTAATTCTTCCGCAATTTTTAATGCCTTTAATTTATTTTCTGTATCACCCTGAAAAAGACTAATCATTTTATTTCTTTGAGAATTTTTATAAAATTTTGAGTACTTTTTTTCTTCGCGATTGTATAAATAACTATTTTTTTTAGATAGAAATTTATTATTACTTTTTTTATTTTTCTTTAATTTAATAGAATTTAAATTGCTTTGATTTATTAACTTTTTAAAGCTTCTTTTTTTAAAAACTAGAAGTAATATTCCTATAAAAATAATAAGTAAAATTGCGAAAAAATTTAACATGTAAAAAGTTAATAATTTTTATATCATCCAGTAATAAAATTAACATTATTTCGCTGATCAATACTAAAGTGTTTAAAGATGTTTAAAGAACTATGCCATCTGATTTACCAAGTCTTTTACCCTCAATTTTTGTTCCATTAATTGGTATAGCAATGCCTGCTGTTTTTATCGTATTGATTGGAAGATTAATTACAGCAACTGAATAAATTATCAAACACTAAACTATTAAAAAAAATGAGCGACTTTCAAAAATCATTCTCTGAATCAACAAGTTCTATTAAGTTTGATGAGAAATACATAGATACTTCTGTACAACCAAATGATATTGGCGTAGCAGAACAATGGGCAGTAAAAACAGTTGCTGATCCTTGTGTTGGTAATTTAGCTACTCCAGTTAATAGTGGTTATTTTACAAAAGCCTTTATAAATAATTTACCTTTTTATAGAGAAGGTATTTCGCCTAATTTTAGAGGTTTAGAAACTGGGGCAGCTTTTGGATATCTTCTATACGGACCTTTTACCATGACTGGCCCATTAAGAAATTCTGAATTTGCTCTAACAGCTGGACTTCTAGCTACTATTGGAGCTGTTCATATTTTGACAGCACTTTTTGTGCTATACAATGCTCCTGGTAAATCACCTAATGTTCAACCTCCAGATGCGACTGTTAATAATCCGCCAAAGGACTTATTTACAAGAGCTGGTTGGGCTGATTTTACAAGTGGATTTTGGTTAGGAGGATGTGGAGGAGCTGTTTTTGCTTGGTTACTTGTTGGGACATTACACTTAGATACCATAATGCCAATCATTAAAAATATTTGGACTGCTGGTTAATGTCTAAATAAAAGAATAAGTAATAATTTAATTTAAAGTTGAGCTATATTAACTAACGTATAGTACGGTCCCATCTATAATTTCTAACTACTCTTCCTGCCGAAATAAGTTTAGATTTATAATGCAATGAGATTTCATCATTAGATTTTTTTAGGGTATCTAATCCTATTCCATTTCTGCCAAAATCCATTCCAGAGCTATGGTAATAGAATCCGTCTCCTTTGTAGATTCCAATATGATCACATTTTTCTTCATTTCCAAAAAATAAAAGATCGCCAGGTTGTAGAGCCGCATACGATTCTTTGTAATAAAAAAGGTGCTTACAAAAACTTTTTATTTGAAAAGAGTCTCGAGGTATAAAAATTTGATGCTTTAAAAAAGCAGTCTGAATTAATCCAGAACAATCAAAATTGGGTCCTAATGTACCTCCCCAAAGATATTCATTATTTAACTCAGATTGATCCTTGATCCATTTTAAAATTGAGTTAACTTTATCTTTTATAAAGAAGTGGTCATTATCTAAACTGTTATTTTTTTTGAATTCGTATTTCTCAATAATTAATCCATCTAAATTTATCCAACAGACGTAACCATCTTCATATAGTTGAACTAGTATTCTTGAAAATTTATGGTTGTTTTGATAAATATTTGGATAAATAAGCCTAAAAATTCTATTTTTAAATATTTCAGTAACTAATTTATCTTCTGTTTCATTTTGATATCCCGAAATATTAACTTTTAATTGCCACCAAATAGTTTTTGAAAAATTAGTTTGTTTAAATAGTGAGATAGGATTTTTATAAATTTCCATTCAATGTCCTTTTACTATTTAAGTCAGGAGATGGGTCTAGCCTTAAATGATATTTTAAGGAGAGTATGTTCTCATGATAAAGATTTTTCAAGAGAAGATATTTCCATAACTTGGATTAATTATAAAAGTGAAAATAAAAGTGTATTTAAAGGTTTTGGAACTGGCATTAATAACAAAAAAATGGTTTACCCTGCCAGCATAGTCAAGTTAGTTTATGGCCTTGCTGCATTTTATTGGATTAAAAAAGGAAGTTTATTATTATCAAATGAAATTATTGATGCTGTAGAGAAAATGTTGTCTTTCTCTAGTAATAATGCAACAAGCTTTTTAATTGATTTACTTACTGGAACAACAAGTGGACCTCGTATTGAAGGCGAATTATGGGAAAATTGGAAATACCAAAGAAGTATAATAAATGATTGGCTACATGATTTAAATTGGGAAGAATTGGTTGGTATCAATTGCTGTCAGAAGACTTGGGATGATGGACCATTTGGTCGTGAGAAAGAATTTTATGGATATGATAATAAAAATAGAAACGCTATGAACTCTGATTCAGCTGCAAGGGTTTTGGAGGAAATTATGATTCATATTGATTATCAAGAAAATAATTTAAATTTGCGAAGTTTTTTAAAAAGAAATTTAAATAAAGTTGTTCTTAAAAAGGATGCTCTTAATCAAATAGATGGTTTTTTGGGTGAAGGATTACCAGAAAGCATTAATCTTTGGAGTAAAGCAGGCTTAATGTCTGAAGTTAGACATGATTCTGCTTGGTGGATTAATAATCAATCTCTACAAACTTTATTAGTAGTTTTTTGTAATGGAGAAAAATATTCCAAAGATTCTTCCCTTTTACCGTTTATAGCAAAAGAAGTATACGATTTTAATAAGAGATATACTATTGAGGACTAAAGTGAATCTTCAAAGAAATTAGAATCTAATTCGTCAGTATAGGCTTCATAAGGCAACATCATTACTTCTTCAAAATCTAAATCACTCATGATCCATTCTCTATATTCAGCTAATAAACTTTTTCTATCTTCATTATCTAATTCATAAATACGCAACGCTGTATCTTTAAAATTTTCTTTAATTAAATTTTCAATTTCTTTCCTCTTCATTTTATGTTAGTTCTCCTTCCAAAATTACTCTTCTTATTGTTGACAACGCAATTCCTGTTTGTGATCTGATTGATCGATAAGAATATCCTTCATTACGCAATCTGATTACTAAAGATTCTTTTAGAGGACTTATTTTGGGCCTTCCTCCCAAATTATTTCCAGATAATTTTCTCCGTAATAGTTGTTCTTTTTTTCTTTCACCTAAACTTTTGTCTTCTAAATTATCTAATTCATATAAAATCTTAAAAATTGAAGAATTTGCATTAGAAGATTCATTAGCGGCAAAAAAACCAGTCAAAGTTCGCAATTGAATATCCTGATTAATAAGTTTATTTATTGTTATCAAACATTCTTTTTTATTTTTAAATGCTCGATCAAGCTGAGTTATTATTAATTGATCGCCTTTTGATAAGGAATTTATAGCTTTATTTAGTTGGGGTTTGATTTCTTCATCTAAACTTATCAATTCAGAGAACACTAAACTGCAACCCTCTTCCTTCAAAATTTTTATTTGCTCTTCTAAATATTCATATTCGTTATGAGTAGCTCTAGCATAACCTATTGCTTTAGAGTTTTTACTTTTTTCCGATAATAAAATACGTTTTCTTTTAAATTTAAAAGTCAATGTTTTATTACATATATTTTTTACTGTATCAAAAAATAATTAAAAAAACACTTTTTAGTACAAAATAATCCAGTCAAAGATCACTTTAAAAAAATATTGTTAAAATTAGTATGTTCTCATATCTGTATTAAAAATAACGTTATGAAATCTGATTCAATTTTAGTTAATGAAACAAGAACGTTGTGTAACGAGTAAAGTTAATTAAAAATTTTCTAAATTGCAGAAGGATTAGTTGAATTCATTTATTTATTTACTTCTGTTGAAGAGCTTCGTCTTTGAAATTATAAATAGTTAATTCATCTTGTTTTTAGTAAAATATAATTACAGGTCAAGAAGATTTAATGTGACTAATAATCCTAATAGTTTAATTTCAAAACCTGAATGGTTAAGGGTCAAAGCTCCACAAGTTGAGCGAATTGGTAATACTGCAAATTTATTAAATGATTTAAATCTCAATACTGTATGTCAAGAGGCAAGTTGTCCAAATATTGGTGAATGTTTTGCAAGTGGAACTGCCACTTTCCTTATAATGGGCCCTGGCTGTACTAGGGCATGTCCATATTGCGATATTGATTTTGATAGATCTAAAAGAGAATTAGATCTAACGGAACCATATCGTTTAGCCGAAGCTGTTTTTAGAATGCAACTTAAACATGTTGTAATCACATCAGTTAATAGAGACGATCTTGAAGATGGTGGCGCATCTCAATTTTTTCAATGTGTTTATCAAGTAAGAAAAAAATCCCCTGAAACTACTATTGAGCTTTTAATACCTGATCTTTGTGGCAACTGGAAAGCGCTTGAAAAAGTTCTTGATTCAAATCCAAACGTTTTAAACCACAATATTGAGACTGTGTCTTCGCTATATAAAAAAGTAAGACCTCAAGGTAAATATGAGAGAACTCTTGAGTTGCTTAAAAGGACCAGAGAATATTCTCCCAAAGTTTATACAAAGTCAGGTTTTATGCTTGGTTTAGGGGAAAAAGATGAGGAGGTCATAAGTCTTCTTAAGGATTTAAAAAGTAATTTCGTTGATATTGTTACTATTGGTCAGTACTTATCTCCTGGCCCTAATCATTTACCTGTTCAAAAATTTGTGAGCCCCTCAAAATTTAATCATTATAAAGTTTTCGGGGAAAAAGATTTGGACTTTATGCAAGTAGTTAGTTCTCCTTTAACTCGTAGCAGTTACCATGCTGAAGAAATTCAAAAACTTATGAAAAAGTATCCAAGATAGTCATTTTTATTTATTTGAATCTATCCACTCATTAAATTTCCATTCAACCAGATCATTTTTAATCATTGGATCATTCTTAATTATTTTTAGTGCATTTTTATAATTATTCATCTCAAGAATGAGTAATCCGCCGTCACCTGGCCTCTTTAACTCATCTACTAAAAAACCACTTTTTATATTAATTCCCCCTTTTTTTAATTTTTTTATCCAATTAATATGTTCGTTAATTATTTTTTGTTTTAAATCATAATTAATTAAGTATTCTTTTTTTATGATTTCAGTTTTTACAAAGAAAGGCATTTACATTTTCTTTATGCCAAGCATTTCTTCTTCGCTTGGGGGAACTATTAATTTGAAAGTACTCTTAAAATGAGACCAATTTTCAATTATTTTGGCAGCCTTTAAGCTATTTGTTTTTGCTCGATATTCTCTAATAATTTCCAATAAAATATCTTCCTGCTTTGATGAAGTTATTTTATGAATGCTAACTATTTCCTTGTTAACTTTATTACTTAAATCGTTCTTCTCATCGATTATGAAAGCTATTCCACCAGTCATGCCCGCACCTATATTCCTTCCTGTGGAACCTAAAATAACTACCTTACCACCAGTCATGTATTCACAACAATGATCACCTGCTCCTTCTGTTACCGCTGTAGCACCACTATTTCTTACTGCAAATCTTTCTCCAGATTTTCCCAAAGCAAATAATTTCCCACCTGTTGCTCCATAAAGACAGGTGTTTCCTAAAATAACCTGTTCGGAGGAAGTTTTTTCTATTTTTGGTGGAATTATTGTGAGTGTTCCTCCATTCATTCCTTTACAAACATAATCATTTGCTTCTCCGATTAATTGAACATTCATTCCTTTCAATAAAAAGGCACCAAAGCTTTGTCCTGCATATCCTTTGAAATTTAAGTTGAGTTCACCATTGAAGCCAGTGTTGCCGTGAAGTTCTGCGATTTCACCTGATATTTTCGCACAAACACTTCTATCTGTATTTTTTATCTCAATTGCTTTGGTTAATATTTCGTGATTTTTTATTGAATCTATAAATTCAACATCAGACAAAAACTCGTCTTCTAATACAGAACCATTACTATGGGCAGTTTTTGAATGTTTTAACCATGATCTATCAGGGGTTGAGTGTTTATTTACTAATGAAGAAAGATCAATATTAGAAGTTTTTGGAAGATCGATATTTCTTGCAGAAAGAAATTCTTGATTACCAATCAGTTCTTCCATATTAGAAACACCGATACTACTCATTATCTGTCTTACTTCTTCAGCAATATATAAGAAAAAATTGACAACATTTTCTGGAATACCTTTAAATCTTTTTCTTAATTCTTCTTTTTGAGTGGCAACTCCAACAGGACACTTGTTTGTATGACAAACCCTAGCCATTATGCATCCTTCAGCAATCATCGCTACTGAACCAAAACCGTATTCTTCAGCACCTAGTAAAGCTGCAATAACTACGTCCCAACCTGTTTTAAGCCCTCCATCAGTTCTCAAAATTACTCTTTCTCGTAAGTTATTCTCTAAAAGAGATTTATGAACCTCTGCAACACCTAGTTCCCATGGTAAACCTGCATGTTTAATAGAACTCAGGGGTGAAGCACCTGTACCTCCGTCATGGCCTGATATTTGAATTACATCTGCATTAGCTTTGCTGACTCCAGCAGCAATAGTGCCTATACCAATTTCAGAAACAAGTTTAACGCTCACTTTCGCTTTTGGATGAACTTGGTGTAAGTCGTGGATAAGTTGAGCTAAATCTTCAATTGAATAAATATCATGATGTGGGGGAGGAGATATTAAAGCTACTCCAGGCTTACTGTTTCTTAGTTTTGCGATGTAAGAATCAACTTTTGGACCAGGTAATTGTCCCCCCTCTCCGGGTTTTGCACCTTGGGCCATTTTAATTTCGAGTTGTTTACCACTTCTTAAGTATTCAGGTGTAACTCCAAATCTTCCTGATGCTATTTGTTTAATAGCTGAGCATGCGGTGTCTCCATTCTCTAAACCTTTAATAAATGGCAACGTCGCTGACTGAGTATTTTCATCGATATCATTTAAAACGTTAAAACGAGCTGGATCTTCTCCCCCTTCTCCACTATTACTTTTTCCGCCAATTCTATTCATTGCAACTGCTAAAACTTCATGCGCTTCTCTGGATAAAGCACCTAAACTCATTCCTCCAGTGCAGAACCTTTTGCAAATTGATTCAACACTTTCAACTTCCTCTAGTGGAATACTTTTTCTTGTTGAATTAATTGTTAGTAAATCTCTAAGAGATGTTGTCGGTCTATTACTAATTAGTTTTTTGTAAGTTTCAAAATGATCGTATCCTGGCCCTTGTTTTACCGCTGAATGTAAAACTTTGGACATCTCTGGGTTATTGGAATGATATTCTCCATTATTTCTAAATTGTACAAATCCCAAAAATTCTAATTTCTTTAAATCGATCTCTGGATAGGCTTTCGTATGTATTGAAAGTGTTTCATTGGCTAATTCTTTTAATGTTATGCCAGCAATACGACTTGTTGTACCATCAAAAGCAATTTTTATTAAGTCAGATCCAAGTCCTACAGCTTCAAAAATTTGTGCACCATGGTAACTAGATAACAGTGAGATACCTATTTTTGAGAGAATTTTTCTTAAACCGTCTTCTAAAGCTTTTTTAATATTTTCTTGAACAACAACTATTGATAATGGATTTATTTTTTTGCTATCAATGAGTTTTTGTGTTTTTGGATGTTTTAACCAGTGTCTACCTGCTTCGAAGGTCAACCAAGGGCAAACTGCACTTGCTCCATATCCAATTAAACAAGCTAAGTGATGGGTGCTCCAACATTGACCAGTTTCAATAATTAGAGAAGCTTTTAGCCTGATTTCTTTTTTAAGAAGATAATGATGAATTGCTCCAACAGCAAGTAAAGGAGGTATAAAAGTTTTTTTAGGACTAATTCCCTTATCTGAAATGATAATTAAAGAGCATCCTTCTTTTATAGACAGCTCACTCTGTTTACAGATTGCTTTTAATTGGTTCTCTAAGCCTTGAATACCTTCCTCTAAATCAAACAAACTTGAAATTGTCTGAGATTTAATTTTTGATTTTTTGATGGAAATGAGTTCTTCTTCATTAAGTATCGGACTTTGTAAATGAACAAAGGGTTCAGCGTCTTTAATTTCAAATGGTGTACATCTTTCTCCTAAATGCATCTCTAAACTCATTACAAGTTTTTCTCTCAGAGGGTCAATAGGAGGATTAGTAACTTGCGCAAATCTTTGCTTAAAGTAGTCGTATAAAATATGTGGCTTAGATGAAAGAACTGCTAATGGGATGTCGTCGCCCATGCAATAAGTAGGCTCCTTAGCTAATGAGGCCATTGAATCTAAGATAAGGTCATTATCTTCCGCTGAAAAACCGTATGCAGTTTGTTGTTGCAACAACTCAAGGTCTTTGAGTTTGCAGTCTTTTACCCATTCATTATTTTCAATTTTTATGGTTCTATTACTGAGAAGATTTTTATAATCATGCCTTTGAGCGGCTTCAGATTTTACTTCCCAATTTCTTAGGATTTTATTATGATGAAAATCAACTGCCAGCATTTGTCCCGGTCCTAATCGACCTTTTTCTATTACTCTTTCTTCTTCAAGATCTACTACTCCTGTTTCAGAACCCATTATTACAAAGCCATCATTTGTGATTGAATATCTTGCTGGTCTTAGGCCATTTCTATCAAGCGTTGCTCCGACAAAGTTTCCATCAGCAAATACAAGGAGTGCTGGACCATCCCAAGCCTCCTGTAGGCTTGCAGAATATTCATAAAAAGCTTTTATATCTTCTCTCTGCTCAAGTTCTGGTTGATCTCTAAATGCTTCAGGAACAAGTTTTAATAATGAGTCTGTAATGGGCTGACCTGAACGAATATTGATTTCAAGTGTTGCATCAAGATTTGATGAATCACTTTTGTTTAAATCCACAATAGGCTTGATTTCATTAGATAACTCTCCCCAAAAATCATCTATATGCGTTTCTGAAGCTTTAGCCCAGTTGATATTACCTAAGAGAGTATTTATTTCGCCATTATGACCCAAAAATCTCATGGGTTGAGATAGCGGCCATTTTGGAAGTGTATTAGTACTAAACCTACGATGATAAACAGAAAATGAAACTTTAAAACTCTCTTCTTTTAGATCTTGATAAAACTCGGATAATATTTCAGAGCGAACCATACCTTTATAAACAACTGTTTTAGAACTTAGTGAGGCAAAATAAAATTCACAATCCCCAACATCATTTTTGAAAGTTTCTCTTATTTTTTTCTCAATTCTTTTCCTTAATTGAAATAAAAGCCTTTCAACATCCTGATGATCTTTTTTATCTATATATAAAATCCACTGACAGATGAATGGAGCATTTGCTTTAGCTAAAGGACCTAAGATTTCATTATTAACAGGTACTTTTCTCCAAGATGTTTTTTTGACTTCTAATATTTGTGCTTCTTGATCACATATTGATTTACATAATTCAATTTTTTCTTTTTTATTAGGCATAAAAACCATACCTAAACCTCTATTAAATTCTTGATTATTTTTTAAATTAATTTCCTCTTCTAGATATCCCCATGGAATTGAACATAAAATTCCTGCTCCATCACCTGAGTCACTATCTCCACCACAACCTCCTCTATGCTCCATGCAGTTAAGCCCTTTTAGTGATTGTTTAAGGATCCAGTTGCTTTCTATACCTTTGACATGTGCTACGAAACCAACTCCACACGCATCTTTCTCCCCAATTATTCCATTTGGGGAATAACTATCTTGATATGGGCCAACGATTCTTTTGATACTCTCTCCCATAGATTATTTAATTCTATTTAGTTATTTATGTATTTCTATTATAAAAATAAATATGAAAATAAATCTAAAGATAATGAATATTTACCAAAGAATTTTAATTTGACAAATTTTAAAAAAAATATAATTAAAAACTTTTAGTTGGTGCTCGTAAAAGGTTATGATAGTTAAATCTCTATTTTTATCTAAGTTTAATAGATGCCCACCATCTCACAATTAGTAGGTTCAGAAAGAAAACGTCTGACAAAGAAAACAAAGTCTCCTGCATTAAAAGCTTGCCCTGAGAGAAGAGGGGTATGTACAAGAGTTTATACATCAACACCAAAGAAGCCTAATTCAGCTTTGAGAAAAGTTGCTAGGGTTAGATTAACTTCTGGTTTCGAGGTAACGGCTTATATTCCTGGGATTGGACATAATTTGCAAGAACACTCTGTAGTACTTCTTAGAGGTGGAAGAGTCAAAGATTTGCCCGGAGTTAGATATCATATAATAAGAGGTACTTTAGATACTGCTGGAGTCAAAGATAGGCGTCAATCCAGATCTAAATATGGAGCAAAAGCTCCAAAAGATTAATTTGTAAACATCACTTTTTTAAAAACATGTCACGTCGTAATGCAGCAGTAAAAAGACCAGTTCTACCTGATCCTCAATTTAATAGTCGTCTTGCTTCAATGATGATTTCTCGATTGATGAAACATGGTAAAAAATCTACAGCTCAAAGAATATTGTCTGATGCGTTTTCTTTAATAAGCGAGAGAACAGGTGGGAATGCTGTGGAATTATTTGAAACAGCTGTAAAAAATGCTACTCCTCTTGTCGAGGTAAGAGCCAGAAGAGTTGGTGGTGCAACATATCAAGTACCTATGGAAGTTCGCCAAGAGAGGGGCACGGCTATGGCATTAAGATGGCTTGTTACATTCTCACGTGCAAGAAATGGAAAAAGCATGTCCCAAAAACTTGCTGGGGAGTTGATGGATGCAGCAAATGAAACTGGGAGTGCCGTTAAAAAAAGAGAAGATACCCATAAAATGGCAGAAGCTAATAAAGCTTTTGCACATTACAGATATTAATTTCATCAAAAGGTACTTAAGTAGTTTATTATTATTAAAGTTTGCTTTTAGGGTGAACTAGACTTAACAAAATTATTTTATTTGGAGCTTTAAAATTGGCACGCGACTTTCCCCTAGAACGAGTAAGAAACATAGGTATAGCCGCTCATATTGATGCAGGTAAGACAACAACTACTGAAAGAATTTTGTTTTATTCAGGTGTAGTTCATAAGATAGGAGAGGTTCACGATGGTGCTGCAGTAACAGATTGGATGGCTCAAGAAAGAGAAAGAGGAATTACTATTACTGCTGCTGCAATATCAACTAGTTGGCAAGATCATAGAATTAATATTATTGATACACCTGGACACGTTGACTTTACTATCGAAGTTGAAAGATCAATGCGTGTGTTGGATGGAGTTATAGCTGTATTTTGCGCAGTTGGTGGAGTGCAGCCTCAATCAGAAACAGTTTGGCGTCAAGCAGATAGATACTCTGTTCCAAGAATGGTTTTTGTTAATAAAATGGACAGAACTGGTGCGGATTTTTTAAAGGTTAATAAGCAAATTAAAGATCGACTAAAGGCAAATGCACTTCCTATTCAGCTACCTATTGGGGCTGAAGGTGATCTCACAGGCATTATTGATTTAGTAGCTAATAAAGCATATCTTTACAAAA
Source organism: uncultured Prochlorococcus sp. (assembly GCA_902618795.1). Classification (GTDB taxonomy): domain Bacteria; phylum Cyanobacteriota; class Cyanobacteriia; order PCC-6307; family Cyanobiaceae; genus Prochlorococcus_A. The sequence continues at coordinate 24,822 of CACNCF010000001.1, read as the reverse complement.
ACGATTTAGGTACTGACATTGAAGAAGCACCAATTCCATCTGACATGGAGGAGGAAGCTGCTGAATGGAGATTGAAATTAATGGAAAGTGTTGCAGAAAATGATGAAGAGTTAATAGAAATATTTCTCGAAACAGGAGAATTATCTGAAGAACAACTTAAAAAAGGGATTAGAGAAGGAGTATTAAAACATGGATTGGTGCCGGTATTATGCGGTTCAGCTTTTAAGAATAAAGGTGTCCAACTTGTATTAGACGCTGTAGTTGATTACTTGCCAGCTCCAGTTGATGTGAAACCAATACAAGGTGTTTTGCCAAGTGGAAAAGAAGATGTTAGACCTTCAGATGATAATGCTCCTTTCAGTGCATTAGCTTTCAAAGTGATGTCAGATCCTTATGGGAAATTAACTTTTGTAAGAATGTATTCTGGTGTACTTTCAAAGGGAAGTTATGTAATGAATTCTACTAAGGATGCTAAAGAGAGAATTTCTAGATTAGTGATTCTTAAGGCTGATGAAAGAGAGGAAGTTGATGAATTAAGGGCTGGGGATTTAGGGGCTGTATTAGGTCTTAAAAACACAACAACTGGCGACACTTTGTGTAACACAGAAGATCCAATAGTTTTGGAGACATTGTTTATCCCTGAACCAGTTATTTCAGTAGCTGTTGAGCCAAAAACTAAAGGCGATATGGAAAAATTATCGAAAGCTTTAACTGCTCTGTCTGAAGAGGATCCAACCTTTAGGGTAAGTACAGATCCTGAGACAAATCAAACTGTTATTGCAGGTATGGGTGAGTTGCACTTAGAAATCCTTGTTGACAGAATGTTAAGGGAATTTAAAGTTGAGGCAAATATTGGTGCTCCACAGGTTTCATATAGAGAAACTATTAGGTCTAGTTCTAAAGGTGAAGGTAAATATGCAAGACAAACTGGAGGTAAAGGTCAATATGGTCATGTAATTATTGAAATGGAACCTGCTGAAGTTGGTAAAGGTTTTGAATTTGTAAATAAAATTGTTGGTGGAGCTGTACCAAAAGAGTATATTGGTCCTGCATCTAATGGAATGAAAGAGACCTGTGAATCTGGTGTTCTTGCCGGTTATCCACTCATTGATGTAAAAGTAACACTAGTCGATGGTTCATTCCACGATGTAGACTCATCTGAAATGGCCTTCAAAATTGCAGGCTCCATGGCTTTTAAAGACGGGGTTAAAAAATGCAATCCTGTCCTTTTAGAGCCTATGATGAAAGTTGAGGTCGAAAGTCCTGACGATTTTCTTGGATCTGTAATTGGTGATCTCTCTTCCAGAAGAGGTCAAGTAGAAGGACAATCTGTTGATGATGGATTGTCTAAGGTACAGGCCAAAGTGCCATTAGCCGAAATGTTCGGTTATGCCACTCAACTCCGATCAATGACTCAAGGTCGGGGTATATTTTCAATGGAGTTCGCAAATTATGAGGAAGTTCCTCGTAATGTTGCTGAAGCTATCATTTCCAAGAATCAGGGCAACTCCTGATCTCTAAACTAAACACTCTTAAACCCTCGATTCTTTAATTCAAAATGGCTCGCGAGAAGTTCGAAAGAAACAAACCACATGTCAACATAGGTACTATTGGCCATGTTGATCATGGAAAAACAACACTAACAGCTGCTATTACAAATGTATTAGCCAAAAAAGGTCAAGCTCAAGCTCAAGACTATGGAGACATTGATGGTGCTCCTGAAGAAAGAGAGCGTGGCATTACCATTAATACAGCTCATGTTGAATATGAAACTGAAGGCAGACATTATGCTCATGTCGATTGCCCAGGACATGCAGATTATGTGAAAAACATGATTACAGGAGCTGCCCAGATGGATGGAGCTATTTTAGTTTGCGCAGCCACAGATGGTCCTATGGCTCAAACAAAAGAGCATATTCTTTTAGCTAAACAGGTTGGAGTTCCTGCTCTTGTAGTTGCTCTCAATAAGTGTGATATGGTCGATGATGAAGAAATTATTGAACTTGTCGAAATGGAAATTAGGGAACTCTTAGATAGTTATGACTTCCCTGGAGATGACATTCCTATAGTTCAAGTTTCAGGTTTAAAAGCTCTAGAAGGAGATTCTACTTGGGAATCAAAAATTGAAGAATTAATGAAGGCAGTTGATGCTAGCATTCCCGAACCAGAAAGAGAAGTTGATAAACCATTCTTGATGGCAGTCGAAGACGTTTTCTCGATTACTGGTAGAGGAACTGTAGCTACTGGAAGAATTGAGAGAGGTAAAGTTAAGGTTGGAGAAGAAGTAGAAATAGTTGGAATACGAGATACAAGAGTAACAACTGTTACTGGAGTTGAAATGTTCCGAAAACTTCTTGACGAAGGTATGGCTGGCGATAACGTTGGTTTGCTTTTACGGGGTGTTCAGAAAGAAGATATTGAGAGAGGTATGGTTCTTGTGAAGAAAGGATCTATTACCCCTCATACTCAGTTTGAAGGAGAAGTTTATGTTCTCAAAAAAGAAGAGGGCGGAAGACATACTCCTTTCTTTGCAGGATATAGACCTCAGTTCTACATCAGAACAACTGATGTGACAGGTCAAATTACCGCATTTACCTCAGATGATGGCTCTAATGTTGAAATGGTAATGCCAGGAGACAGAATTAAGATGACTGGAGAATTAATTTGTCCAGTAGCTATTGAACAAGGTATGCGATTCGCCATACGTGAAGGTGGACGTACCATTGGTGCTGGCGTTGTTTCTAAAATACTCAAATAATAAATTTGAATTTTAAAAATTTAACCTCAATCATCTAAGATAGGTTTATTCGTAAGGGTCATTTTAATCAATGACCCTCCTACAGAAGTTATTTAAAATTATGACTGCATCAATTGCACAACAAAAAATAAGAATAAGGCTTAAAGCATTTGATAGAAGAATGCTTGATTTATCTTGCGACAAAATAATCCAGACTGCTGATACTACGTCTGCATCAGCAATAGGTCCAATACCTTTACCTACAAAAAGGAAGATTTATTGTGTGCTAAGATCACCACATGTTGATAAAGATTCTAGAGAGCATTTCGAAACAAGAACACATCGAAGAATAATAGATATCTACAGTCCTTCTGCAAAAACTATTGATGCTTTAATGAAACTAGATCTCCCTAGTGGTGTAGATATAGAAGTTAAACTTTAATAAATCCCGAAACTGCCCTAAATTGATTAGTATAAAAAAAATGAAATGAGGTTTATATGGGAGAACTCTCAGTAAGGGAATTACCTTTATTTCCTTTGCCAGAGGTAGTCCTTTTTCCTCAAGAAGTATTGCCTTTACATATTTTTGAATCGAGATATAGGATTATGCTTCAATCCGTTCTTGAAACTGATTCTATGTTTGGAGTGATTAAGTGGGATCCTACTACTAAAAGTATGGCTAAAGTTGGTTGTTGCGCACAAATTTTAAAACATCAAACTGCAGAGGATGGGAGGAGTAATATTATCACTCTCGGTCAACAAAGATTTCAAGTCTTAGAAATTACCCGTTCGACACCATTTTGCACTGCGATGGTTAGTTGGATTAGTGATGATAATATTGATGACATTCAAAAATTAGATTCTCTAAAAGATTCAGTAAAAGAAGCACTTAGTGATGTTATTAATTTAACTAGTAAATTGACTAATACTAAGAAAAATCTACCTGATAAATTACCAGACAACCCAATGGATTTATCATTTTGGATAGGAGCTCATTTGGGCGGTCCTGTTGCGGAAGAACAGCAAAGACTCCTTGAGGAGAGAAATACTTTTACTCGTTTGCAAAGAGAATATGAAATGCTTGATCATACAAGAAAACAACTTGCAGCAAGAACGGCATTAAAAGAGAGTTTTCCTGATATAAAAGAAAATTAAATGTCTGAATTATTATTCCCTTTTTTTTTAATAGTTTTATTCTTTCTCGCACTAGCGATAATGTGGAGAAATAATGCCAGAAAATATATTTCTTCCGGCACAGTAGCTTCTGCATATGATGCTTGGACCCAAGATAAATTACTTGAGAGATTATGGGGAGATCATATACATTTAGGTTTTTATCCTTCAGGGAAAAAAAATATTGATTTTAGAAAGGCTAAAGTTCAGTTTGTCCATGAATTAGTCAAATGGAGTAGTTTAGATAAATTACCACAAGGATCCAGAATACTTGATGTAGGTTGTGGAGTAGGAGGAAGCTCTAGGATTCTTGCAGAATATTATGGGTTTAATGTAACTGGCATTACAATTAGTCCGGCTCAAGTTAAAAGAGCAAGAGAACTTACTCCTGATGGGCTAAATTGCAACTTCCTAGTTATGGATGCTTTGGATTTGAAATTTGAAGATGGATCATTTGATGCAGTTTGGAGTGTTGAGGCTGGTGCACACATGAAAGATAAAACTAGGTTTGCTGATGAAATGCTGAGAATTCTAAGACCTGGAGGGTATTTTGCTTTGGCTGATTGGAACTCAAGAGACCTAGAGGCATACCCACCATCATTTTTTGAAAAGTTAGTTCTTAAACAACTACTTGAACAATGGGTACATCCTAATTTTATTAGCATTAACGAATTTAGTAATATTCTTAGAACTAACGAAAATAGTTCAGGAAGAGTTATTTCTGAAAATTGGAATTCCTATACTAATCCTTCATGGCACGACTCCATTATTGAAGGCATTCGAAGGCCCTTAGCAATTTTGTCACTTGGCCCATTTGCGATAGTGAAGTCGATTAGAGAGATTCCAACAATACTTCTAATGAATTGGGCATTTAGAAAAGGTTTAATGGAGTTTGGAGTTTATAAATGTAGAGGATAAATTAATCTAGTTCAACATTCTCTGAAAAATAATTTCCAAAATCTACAAAATTCTTGCAAAGTGGTTTTAGCTTTTTTTTTAATTCGAGGAAATTTTTGGTATTTTTTTGATTATTGATTTCTAAATCAACATAAATTATATATTCGCCTAATTCTCTTTTTGAAGGTCTAGATTCAATTTTACTCATATTAAATCCAAAATCTGCAATATAATTTAAAGCTTTAAGCAAGGCACCAGGTTTATTTGAAATTAATGAAAAAGCAAAACTGGCAATATTAGCTAAATCTGAATTTGAATCCTTGCTCAATAAAACAAATCTAGTGCAATTTCCTGGAACATCATTAATAGGAAATGCTAATTCTTTAAGTCCTCCAATTTGAATTAACGATTTTGAACCGATAGCAGCTCTAAATTTACTTCCCTTGATCATATTGACAGCTTCTGATGTTGAATTTGTTGGGAGAGGAATCGCATTTGGAAGATTTTCAGATAACCATTCTGAACATTGAGCTAATGCTTGAGGATGAGATAATACTTCTGAAATGTTTGAAAGTTCTCCATCACTAATTAATGCATGTTTGATAGGTAAAACAATTGCTTTATTTATAAAAATTTCAGGAAATTTCCAAAGGGCATCTAAAGTAGCTGTAACTCCCCCTTCAACAGAATTTTCTATAGGTACTACAGCAGCATCACAATTGTTGTAGGCTATTGATTTAATGACCGAATGTAACCCATTACATGGTACAAATGTAGGTGTCTGAAAATCGGCAAGCTTTGATAATATATGAGCTGCTTTTTCTGCGTATGTTCCTTGAGGACCTAAATATGCAACTTGTTTGCGCATGATTAATTGTAAAAAAAAAAGAGATCAATTAAGCATTGGAGGAATATAGAAAATGCTATTGTCTTTTGATGCTAAACAGAAACTCAAGCTTTCTGTAACACGTAATAAAGAATATCTTTCTAAATATCTTTTGGAAGAAGAAAGAGTTGTTGGAGCAATGCTTGACTCCAAAAAATTAGTACCAGAAGGAGTAGGTAGATATAAGTATACAGTAACAAGTTTTAAGGTTTTTCAATTAGATATTAACCCTGTTGTTTCAATTGCGGTAGAAAATAAAGATGGAATTTTAAAAATGAGTGCTCTTGAGAGTACATTGGATGGTTTGGGGATGATAGATGATTTTAATCTTATTTTGAAAGCGAATTTGGAAGCAACTGATACTGGTTTAGAAGGTGAAGCGCTTCTTGGGGTATCTGTAAGCCAACCCCCTCTGCTGAAGCTAGTACCAAGGAAAATTTTGGAATCTACTGGACATTCAGTATTGAATGGGATTCTGCTGGGTATAAAGTCAAGGGTTCAACAGCAACTCGTAAAAGATTTTTTAGATTGGTGTGAATTAAATAAGATTTGATTTTTTTAAAAAACTTCTCCTATGAAGTTTAGTTATTCCATTTTTTTTGATTAATGAAAGATGCTCTCTGGTTCCATAACCTTTATTTTTAAAAATCAAGTATCCGGAGTATTTCTTTTCTAACCTCTCCATTAGATTGTCGCGAGAAACTTTGGCAACTATGCTTGCTGAGGCTATCGAGATAAACTTTGAGTCTCCAGATACTATGTTTTTCTGAATTCCGTTCCATGGCCTTAATGATAAGGGACCATCAATTATTAATTCAGATGGCTTTTCTTTTAATTTTTTTAAAGCTCTTATCATTGAAATTTCTGTCGCAACTCTGATTCCTAACTTATCTATTTCTCTTGCCGAAGATTGCCCAATTCCATAATCTGAAGAGAGTAATAAAATTTTTGCTAAAAGTAATTTTCTTTTTTTGGGAGTTAGTTTCTTACTATCTTTTACGCCATATTGTTTTAGGATAGATATATTTTTTTCAGTCAATACTACAGCAGCAGCAAAAACTGGACCAAAGATTGCTCCCCTTCCAACTTCATCTATTCCAACTTCGAATACTTTATTCAATGCTTGCAGAAGATCTTCTTCTTTTTTTTCTTAGATTGTTTAGCTCATCTGTAAGTTCAATTTCATCCTTTTTATCTGTAATTAGAACTTCATCATTTTCATCAGTTTTATTTATTGATTTATCCTTAGAATTTGCATTTGCTTCAATTTTAATTTGAATCTTTTCTTCTCCCGATTTTGAGATTTTTTTAATTTGTTTTGCTTTTGTTTTTTTATTATCTAAGAATTTTTCCGTTTCTTTATTACTTTCTTTTAAAAGCACAAAATTATTGCTTGTGAGATATTCTTTGCCTAACTTTATAAGTGGATTAATACCTAATTCACTAAAAACAATTTTTTCTTCATTTGTAAGATCAACTGTTATTATATTTTTTTCTTTTGAATTTGATTGGTTCAAATTATCATTTTCTTTTTGTTTAGAAGAATTATCTTTATTTAGGTCTTTTGAGTTAATTAATTCCTTGTCAATTATTTTTTCCTGCTGATCAGTTGATTGAGAAGTATCTGTATCTAAATATTTTAGATTGTTTGATTGATTAGATTTATTTTCAACATTTTTAATTTTTAAGTTAGAAATTTCTTGATTTAAGATATTTTCTACATGTCCAGTACCATCGCATGTAGAACATTTTTTACCGAATAATTCATATATATTTTGACCTTGTCTTTTTCTGGTTAATTCTACTAAGCCTAATTCAGTAAGCTGAGCTATTTGAGGCCTAGCAGAATCATCTTTTATTGCTGAGGTAAAGTGCTCAAGTAACTGAAATTGATCTCTTCTTGATTCCATATCGATAAAATCTATCACTATAACTCCACCAATATTTCTTAATTTCATTTGCCTTGAGATTTCAACTGCTGCTTCGCAGTTCGTCCACAAAACGGTTTGTCTTGAGTTTGCGGATCTTGTAAATGATCCAGAGTTAACATCGATTACTGTTAAAGCTTCAGTAGGTTCGATAATGATATAACCTCCCGAAGGAAGATCTACTCTAGGCTGGAGAGCTGTTTGAATTGTTTTTTTAATTTCGTACTTTTCTAAAATATGTTGGTTGAAACTGTTATCGTGAAATTCAATATCTATATCAGATTCATAATTTATTAAAAAATCTTTTGCCCTTGCAACTGAAAATTTACTATCAATAATTATGCTTTTAGTTGATTCTTTAATATGATCTCTTAGGATCTTAAGAGAGAAATTATCATCTCTTTTTATTAATTTTGGCGGATTAGAAGCTTCAGAAACTTTTAGTACATTTTCCCATTGTTGAATTAATTGTTCTAAATCTTCAATTAAAAATTCTTCTTTTATTTTTTCAGACTCTGTTCTAAATAACAAGCCTGTGCTGGGGGGTTTAATTAAAACCCCAAGAGCTTTCAAACGGCTTCGTTCTGTTTCTGTATTTATTTTTCTTGAAATGTTTACACCTTGGCCATATGGCTGTAATATCAAGTATTTTCCTGGGATTGAAATACTTCCAGTTAGTCTTGGACCTTTAGATCCTGTGGGTTCCTTTATTACCTGAACTAGAACTTTTTGTTTTGGTTCTAGTAATTCAGTTATTCCAAATATCCCTTTTTTAAGTCTAAGTGGGCCTAAATCTGAAACATGGATGAATCCATTTTTCTCACTTTCTCCAATATTTATAAAAGCGGCATCAATCCCAGGGAGAACATTTTCAACTGTTCCTAAAAAAATATCGCCAATTTGATATTGACCTTGTGCGACGATTAATTCATCAACTCGATCATCTGTGAGTAGTGCTGCAATGCGAGCCTGCTCAGCGATGATAATTTGCTGAGACATATAATTTATCCTGAATGATTTGGATTTTGAAAATCGTCTAAATTAAATATTTGAATTTTATCTTTTAATAGAGCAATTTTTTTAGCTATTGTTATTTACTTTTAAAAATTAATAGTGATTGAATTCTGCTATCTATAAAGCTTTAAACGATTTTCAAACTAATTGAAATAGATTTTACAGCTATGATTATCTCTTAAATTAACCATAACTAAAATAATATTAACATCTAATCACCACTAAAGCACGTTAATACATTATTCTAATATTGGTGAAATTTTTTATCTAAAGTGGTACAAGTAAACGAAAATTATTTAAAACTCAAAGCAGGCTATTTATTCCCAGAAATTGCTAAAAGGGTAAAAATATATTCTCAATCAAATAAGAGTGCAGAAATTATTAAGCTTGGTATTGGTGATGTTACAGAACCATTACCTAGAGCATGCATAGAGGCTATGGGTAAAGCTTTAGTTGAAATGGGTACAACAGATGGTTTCAGAGGTTATGGACCAGAACAAGGTTATTCTTGGCTGAGAGAAAAAATATCTAAGCATGATTTTATTTCGAGAGGCTGTCAAATTTCATCTGAAGAAATCTTTATTTCAGATGGTTCTAAATGCGATAGCAGTAATATTTTAGATATTCTTGGCAAAGATAATTCAATTGCTGTAACAGATCCTGTTTACCCTGTTTATGTAGATAGTAATGTCATGACAGGCAGAACTGGAGATGCTCTCGAAAATGGTACTTATAAAGGATTAACATATCTTGCAATAAACGAGGGGAACAACTTTCTGCCAAAACTACCTGAAAAAAAAATTGATATTTTATATCTTTGTTTTCCTAATAATCCGACTGGAGCAACTATCACTAAAAAAGAATTGAAAAAATGGGTTGACTATGCTCTTCAAAATAAATCTCTGATACTGTTCGATGCAGCTTATGAAGCATTTATTCAAGATAATGATATTCCACATTCAATATATGAGATTGAGGGAGCGAAGGATTGTGCTATAGAATTTAGATCTTTTTCAAAGAATGCAGGATTCACGGGAGTTAGATGTGCTCTTACAGTAATACCAAAAAATCTTAAAGGTTTTAGCTCAACAAATGAGGAAATAGAGTTATGGTCTCTTTGGAATAGGCGACAATCTACAAAGTTTAATGGAGTAAGTTATGTAGTCCAGAGAGGAGCAGAGGCTGTTTATTCTCTTGAAGGGAAGAAACAGGTGAGAGGTTTAATTGATTTTTATATGGAAAATGCAAAAATCATGAAAAATAAACTTCAGAATGCAGGATATAAAGTTTATGGTGGGGACAATGCTCCTTATATTTGGATTAAAGTTCCTGATCATATGACATCTTGGGACTTTTTTGATTTCCTTCTTCAAAAAGTTAGTGTAGTGGGAACACCTGGGAGCGGATTTGGATTGTCAGGAGAAGGTTATTTTCGTTTGTCAGCATTTAATTCACGATTAAACGTCATTGATGCAATGGAAAGAATTATTAATATATAATTATTAGTACAATTTAGATTCTAAAAATTTTTATGCCATTCATAAAGTTAGAACAAAGTGTAAGTAATAATTCAGCAGTTATTGAAAAGAAACCTGCTGAATTAAAAAATAAATCTCCAAAATATAAAGTCTTAATTCATAATGACCCAGTTAATTCTATGGAGTACGTAACTATTTCACTACGAGAAGTTGTGCCGCAATTAAGCGAACAAGATGCTATCGCAATAATGCTTGAGGCACATAATACGGGTGTAGGTTTGGTAATTGTTTGCGATTTAGAGCCAGCAGAATTCTACTCAGAATCATTAAAATCTAAAGGAATTTCAAGTTCAATTGAGAAGGAGGATTAATAACGGTTGAATTTATTATTTAGAATGAGCTAATTTCCTTTCTGATAAGGGTCGGACTTTTAAGGATTCTTTTAAGGAGGACTTACCATATTCTCTCTCAAGAATGTCGATAACTGTTTTGCCAAATTCATCTTCTTGATTATCAAAAGCTTCTAAGCAAACTTGACCAAGTTTTTTTCCTAATGATCCTGGATTCCAAAGCAGTTTTCTCGCTGTCCAGGGCATCATGCTCATTGGATTGTAATTTGGTTTCAAAATTTTATGTTCCAAGGCATACTTCTCAAGAAGAGTGTGAGGTTGCAAACCTATAAAGAATATAGCTGGATCAACTAAGCCTTTACCAAAAATATTTTCTAATTCTCTATGATAAGCAATTGTTTGACTTATGGTGTTGGGCGTTTCATCAAAAACATTAAATGAATAATTGACTGAAACATGATTCTTGAAACCTGATTTGACTAGCATTCTACAGTTATTTAATACAGTTTCAAGGTCATATGCTAATCTCATTTTTCTAACAAGTTCCTGAGACCCCGACGTGATACCTATTTCAAAATAGCTCATACCAGTATCAACCATAAGCTGAGCTAGCTCAGCATCAATATTATCTGCTCTGATATAGGCAGCCCAATTAATATCGTCCCAGCCTTGATCTTTAATTGCTTTCAAAAGCGTTTTTGCATCTTCAATATGTTTTTTGGCTGGTATAAATTGTGCATCTGTGAACCAAAATCCCCTTACGCCAAGATCATATAATTGCTTCATTTCTTTGATTACTTCGTTAACAGGATTAACACGAACCTGCTTCCCCTCAACAACTGTATAAACACAAAAACAACAATTATGAGGACATCCTCTTTTTGTTTGCACCCCTACGTAGTATTCTCCACCTTCAATATACCAATTGAATTCAGGCCATATTGATTCAATATATTTATAGTTGCAGGCAGTTTTAACAGTGCCTGAAGGTTGTTCATGTATTAATTTGTTCCGAGGATTTTGTCCAGCAATGTAACATCTTTCATCATCTATTGCATCTCCTTTAATGATTTTTTCTATGAGATTTTCTCCCTCTCCAACTGAAATTACAGTTCCTTTTGGGAGTAGATTACCCAATTGTTCATAGAAAACACTAACAGCTCCACCTCCTAAAATTACTTTTATATTTTTGTTGTATTTTTGTGCTCTTTTTAGTCCCATCTTAACTAAAGAAGTATTTCTATATATTTCTCCATAATGAGATGCAATTAATTTTAATCCTCCCCAGGACCCTCTAATTTTTTTTAAGATATTTTTTGAATAGAAAACTTCAAAAGAGTTTTGTAGGGGATTTCCGCTTCTACCATCAACAGGTGCATAAATTTGTATATCTCTCCATGAAAAAATGATGAGATGTGGTCTAAATTGATCAATTTTTCTAGATAAATATTTGGAAACTTTATTAGATGGAATTATTGCTAGATCAATGAATTGCTGCTCTATACCTGGAAAACATTTATGAACATGGTCAACTATATAAATAGGACCTATTGGAAATATTGGATTACACGGCAGTCTTACAGTTAAGATTTTTTCATATTGCCTTCTTTGGAAATTTTTTTTATTTAATTTTTTTAACTTCAAATTAAAATTCATGTCATGAAATTTAATGAATTTGACTTATCTAAGAATCTAACTACTTTATTACTAATTTGGAGAAATTAAAAATCCTAATCAAATACTCACGAAATTTTGTTTAATTCAGATATCAGAAATCATATAAATCCAGCATACTTTGAGAAGTTTTAATCCATCTATCCATCTAGATATATTTGGTGCTCCAGATTTTCTAGCATAATATCTAACAGGATAATTGAGTATTTTGATATTATTTTTAGCAGCTTCAAAAATTATTGTAAAGTCTCCAAATGGGTCAGATTTGGAATCCCAACTTCCGTTTTGTTTCATAAGTTTAAAGAATTTTCTTGAAAAAACTTTTGTTCCACAGAGAGAATCTGATACTGGCTTATTTATGAGTATTGATAGAAAAATTGCGAAAAGTCTATTTCCTATATAATTTGCCCATCTCATCGCATCTTTTTCCATTGGAAAAGTTGTACGGGTGCAATTGATTAGGATATTTTGATTTTTGGTTGATTCCATAATTGCTGCAATACTGTCATCAATATCTACAGTAAAATCACTATCAATTATGGCGAGGGTCTCACCTGAAGAAATATTAAACCCTTCCACTACTGCATTTTTCTTCCCTTTTGAAGTTTGTTTTAAAAGAGATATCTTGAAGAAATTTGAGAAATCTTCTTTTAATTCTCTCAAAATATCAAATGTATTATCATTGCTATTACCTTCAACAAATATAATTTCTAATTTATTGGGTATATTTTTAAATTTATTTAAAGCATTAATTAAAAGTTCTTTATTACCAGCTTCATTTCTTGCAGGTATTACTATTGATATTAAATGTTCAGAAATATTTTCACTATATTTATAAAAAACTATTTCTAGTTCATAGGCGAGTTGTTTTATAATTGGTATTTTCCGAAAAATATTTTTAATTGATTGTGGAATTACCTTAGTGTTTATAGGAGTTAGTTTTTTTGCTTTCCATCTAATTGATCTGTAGTTATAAATTTCTGCTAGAGATTCGATATCGCATAAAGTTATTCTTGCTTTGCTAGTAGTTTCTCTAAAAATTCTTGAATCTAGTCTTAGCCATCTAGTGATTGGCTCCCAAGTATTACCACGGACTTTAATAGAAATAAATTCGTTATTGTCTTTGAATAATTGATGAAGTTTATTGTTAGTTAAATTCCAACTATTAACGGATCTCATTATTAAAGATTACTAACAACAATTCATTATATATGGATTATTTACTTTTTTAATATTAATTTCCATGGATTTAAGACATCATCTTCGTATATCATTTCATAAGTAGTATCGTTTCTTTTTATTGTTTGAAGGTCAGTTGTCCATGCTAATTCAGATTTTTTTAACTGATTAATACTTTCTAATCCCACACCTAATTTAGGAGTTGATAAAGAGATCCTTATGATTTTTGATTGCGATCGAGAGTTGTTGATTCCTTTTTTATCAACCATGATTGTTTGATTTTTTACTAAATCAAGGGATGAAACATATTCCATTTTCTCTCTTAATTCTCTAGATCTATCAGTAAACAAACCTGATTGCAAAATAAATGAAGTGAATAAGTAAGGCCCAATTATGAGAGTTATTAATATTTCTTTGAACGAATTTTTATGTTTTATTAATGACCAAGATAAGCCGAAAGCAAATAATCCAAGAATTATAAATGTATTTTCCCTTGTATTAAAGTTAATTGAATCTTTAAAGAAAAAATAATATGTGAAAGTTAGAGCAAATATAAATAATGGAATTATTTTTGAAGAAATAAATATAAAAAATCGACTATATCTATAAGAATTGAATAAATATTTTATGCCTACATAGCTATTTAATGAAAAAATTGATGAGATTTGTAGAGGATAGTAGGGTGTTTTTGTAGAGAAAATGCTAAGGGTCGCTAATAAAATCAAGGGGAAAAAAGCAAGTATATATTTATTCTCTTTACTTTGAGAAATATTGTATGTTGTGCCAATAATTGCGAAAAAACTCCATGGCAGAAATGTTACAGGTACATTCCAGAAATAATAATAGAAAGGATTTGTGAAAGTATTTTTACTTGATAGAAAGTTAAACTTTTCAACTAAGTAAAAAATAATATTTTTGTCTAAATAAGGGTTGATAGAAAACGTCCAGAATAAAAAAGGAATAAATCCAATTAGTAGTCCTAACCAAAAGAATTTGGTGAATAAAAAATTTTTTTTAAAAAAAATATATGGTATGAGTGATAATAACGGCACAAAAACTAAAAAAGTTTTCATCATAAAAGCTAATCCAATCCAAATTCCAAAAAGCAGAATATTGAATTTGTTATTTTTACTTTTTATTTTGACTAAAGCTAAAACTCCAATAGTTACTAAACATGAATAAATAATATCTTGAGTGGCTAAGTGTGAGTAGTCAAACCATAGATATGTAGTAGCAAGGATTAGTGGAGATATGATTGCATATTTTTTATTAAATAATTCTTCATGTAATTTATAAGTTGCAAATAGCATCAATATTGAAGCGACTGTTGTTGGTAGATATGCAGAAAAAATATTTCTTCCAAATAAATCTTGTGACTTTGCTATTAAAAACTGTAACCCTATAGTTCTATCTAATACATGTTCATCCCACCAAAGAGGAATTGTCCAGTTACCTTTTTCTAATATCCATCTAGCTTGGAGTGCATAAAAACCTTCATCAAAGGCAATATAACTTCTTTTGCCAAAATAAAATATAAGAGGAATAAAAATAAATAATTTAAAAAGATATCTAAATTTTAAAATTTTGTTAACCATTTTAATTTGCTTTGTAAGTGCCGATAATTGGAATTGAACCAACGACCTACTGTTTACGAGACAGTTGCTCTACCGCTGAGCTATACCGGCCAAATTAAATGTTGAATTTTTCATATAGACTTAATTTTATAATTCAAAGAATTAATGTCAAAAATAGATCCTGAATTGAAAAAGAAATTACTTAAGGAATCCCAAGCTCCTTTCAAGGGGTTGCGAAGAATATTGTGGATAGCTTTTAGCGGTTCTGCATTTTTGGGACTTCTAATAATGCTTTCCAGCATTGCAAGCGGAGCTGAATTACAGCAAAATAACCTACTCATACAGTTGGGAGCTTGTGTAATATTTCCTACTTTATTAATCTTGGACAGAAATAAAGATTAATCAGCTAGATGTCTAATTATTGTGATAAGGTCCTCTTTTTGGTGACAAATTTGAATGCTTCGATTACATCTCCTTCAATCCATGAAGAGAATTTATCGCAGCCAACTCCACATTCAAATCCTGTATTTACTTCTTTTACATCATCTTTAGCCCTTTTTAGAGAGTCTAAATTACCCTCAAAAATTACTTTCTCTGATCTAATAACTCTCAGAGAACAATTCCTTTGTAATTTGCCAGTTTGTATATAACAGCCAGCAATTGCTCCTTTACCGACTGCGAAAGTTGCTCTAACTTCAGCTTGCCCTAATGATTCTTCGACAAGATCGGGTTCAAGTAGCCCTTCCATGGCTAACTGAATATCTTCTAAGAGTTTATAGATTACTTCATATTCTCTTATATCAACATCATTAGCATCAGCTGCTCTCTTCGCGCCAGAAGCCATTGAAGTGTTAAATCCAATGATTACAGACCCAGATGCAGCAGCAAGATCTATATCTGTCTCAGTTATTTCTCCAGGAGCAGAAAGTAGCACTCTGACTTGAACTTCATTTTTGGGTAATTGTTCTAGTGATCCTAATATCGCTTCAACACTACCTTGAACATCAGCCTTCAGAATTAAGTTTAACTCCTTAAGTTCTCCATCATTGGCTTGATTTGATAAGGATGATAAGCTAACTCTTCTAGAGGCCATTTGCTGAGCTAATTTTGTGGCTCTAGCATCTGTAGCCCTTTCTCCGACAATGGCTCGAGCAGTTTTTTCATCAGGGTAGACCTCGAATTCATCTCCTGCAGTGGGTACTTCACTGAATCCTAGCGCTTCCACTGGGAATGATGGCCCTGCTTCTTTGATTCTATTACCATGTTCATCAACCATTGCTCTAATTTTTCCAAGGACTGAACCTGCAGCTAAAACATCTCCTGATTTCAAGGTTCCATTTTGTACTAACAAAGTAGCTACAGGCCCTTTTGCTTTGTCTAGGTGAGCTTCAATAACAGTACCTTTTGCAAATCTATCAGGGTTAGCTTGTAGATCTTCTACCTCTGAAACTAATAAAATCATTTCGAGTAATTTATCAATGTTTTGTTTTTTGATAGCACTTACTGGAACCATCACTGTATCTCCTCCCCAATCTTCAGCAATTAAATCTTTTTCTGATAGTTCCTGCTTTACTCTGTCTGGAGATGCCCCTTCTTTGTCAATTTTATTTATTGCAACAACAATTGGTACTTTTGCAGCTCTTGCATGACTTATAGCTTCTAGTGTTTGAGGTCTGCAACCATCATCTGCAGCAACTACAAGAACAGCTACATCTGTAACCTTTGTACCCCTTGCTCTCATTGCGGTGAATGCTTCATGGCCAGGGGTATCAAGAAAAGTTAATTTTTTCTTATGAGATTCATGTTCAAATTCAACTTGATAAGCTCCTATGTGTTGAGTAATCCCCCCTGCTTCCCCCGAAGCTACTCTTGATTCTCTGATGGAATCTAAAAGACTTGTTTTGCCATGATCTACATGACCCATCACAGTAATAACAGGTGGTCTTCTGATTAGATTATCAATATCTTCAGATTCAATCATATCAACTGTTTTTTCAGCAGCTTCCTGGATATCATCTTGCAAAACAGGTACCCCAAATTCTTCTGCTACTGTTTCAATAGTTGCTAAGTCGAGTGATTGAGTAACAGTTGCAGTTATTCCTTTAAAAAAAAGAGATTTTATTATTTCAGAACTTTCAAGACTTAATTTATCCGCTAATTCTTGGACTGTTAAATTATCTTCGGGTACGATTATCATTTCAGGTCGTACTTGTTTGGCTTCTTTGGCAGCCTTTAACTCCATAGCTCTTCTTTTCTGTCTTTGCCTAGTAGTCTCTTTTTTCTTCTTTTGAAATTTTTTAATAGTTTTTTGAGATTTGGATTCATCAGATTTTTCTTTCTTTGGACGCGCCAAACTAGCTGATAAGATTGAAATCTTTTCGCCTGAATATCCACTAGTTTCAGATGTTAGTGAATCATCATTCTCACCAATAATATGAACTTTCTGTCTTTGTTTTTGGGGATTTTTGCTTCTTAATGCTTCAAGTTTTGCACTATCGTCCCAGTCTGTCTTCCCAGGTTTTTTAGAATTATTTGAAAATGTTCTGTGGGGTGGTTTTTTTGAATTAGGGGCAGTTTGTGGACGAGTATTTGGAGCTTTTACCTTCTGTTTAGTTATCTCAATATTTTGGTTTTCATTACCCTTTATAACTTTTTTGTCACTGTCAGATTTGTTAGTTTTTTGAAGTTGTAAGAGTTCATTAGGTGATACTGGCTTTCTAATTCCAGTTGTCTTTTGACCATTGAATTTAGACCCAGGCCTATTGGGCATGCCAGGTCTGTTGGGAGCACCAGACCTACTTGTATTTGCTTGTCTATTGAAAGATCCAGGTCTGCCTTGATCAGATGGTTTGTTTCTTAACCCAGGCCTATTGGGCATGCCAGGTCTATTAGGCGTACCAGCTCTGTTGGGGAGAGTTTGTTTATAAGAAATGTTTTGCTTATTATTTTGTTGATTGGTTACGTCTCTTCTTATTGGAGCTCCTACGAGCTCAGGAGGGGAGATTCTGTTATTAATATTTTTTGGTTTAGATTTGTTCGAATTTTGGTCATTTTTGTTTGATATTTGTCTTTTTCCCCCTGCACTGGAGATGTTCTGGGAAGATTTATTAGATTCAAAATTATTATTAATATTTTTAGGCTTAGCAATTAGTTGAATAGGAGGTTTTGATGAGTTTTTTATAGCTGGGGTAGTGTTATTTCGGAAATTCTTTTTATCATTTTTAAAATTTTGTGAAGTTTGACTATTTATATTTTGATTTGTAAGATTTGCTTGAGAGTTTGAGCTGTTGGTAATTCTGGGTTTATTGAGATTTATAGGTTTATTTGAAATTATTTTTTGACTTTCAGGTTTATTAAGAGGTTTTATCAATAATGGCTTTTTGTTTGGATTATCTTTAAGAGGTTTCCCTTTCATAGAAGAGATAACAGAAGATTCATTTTCAGTGTTTTGTTTATAATTATCTTTTTTAATTGAAGGTTTCTTAATTGAAAGAATTTTTTTATCGGAATTTTTTTTATTAATAAGATTTTTTATTTTTTTTGCTTCTTCTGCACTAATTGAACTGCTATGGCTTTTTACTGAAATTGAAAGTTTTTGAGCGGCATCCAATATATCTTTATTCTCCAGATTTAAGTCTCTGGAAAGTTCATAAATTCTGATTTTATCGCTGATAGTCATTTAATCTGATTTGTACTCTTTTTGGATATTAAAGAGGATTTAATTTAATTATATTCCCTTATTGGGATAGTCATTGTAGCTTGTAATTTCTTTTTCAAAAATATCAAAAAATTCAGGTTCTAAAAATGTTTTTAAAGCTTTTTGAAGCTTTTTTTTGATCTTGGAATCTGAGTAACATGTTTTTGACTTGCAAATGTAGGCTGATCGCCCCATACCCTTTTGAAACATAATACCTTGCTTATGATCTTTAGTAATCTTTATAAGATGTTTCCTGTCATATGTTTTTCTACACGAAATGCATATACGCAAAACAGGGGTTTGTCGTATCACCGTTTCCTCTCCTCTTTGGCAGATATTTCACCATCTTGCATAGTCTCTAATTGATCACTATCTGAGAAGTTCTTTTCTTCATATAATTCTTGTTCATATTCATCATCATCTTCAGGAAGGGGATAAAGCTCTCTTAATCTTGCATCTTCCGCAGCACGCTCAGCTTGTTCTGCTTCTAATCTAAGCTCAGCTTCTCGCTGAAGATTCTCTTCATCTTCCCTTTGAATGATCAATTCAGAGACTGCAGCATCTTCTGCTTCTTGATCGTATTCATGTGAGTTTTTGACATCAATCTTCCAACCAGTTAATCTTGCTGCGAGTCTTACGTTTTGTCCTTCTCTACCTATTGCGAGACTTAATTGATCGGGAGGAACAAGTACATGCGCATGTTGACCTTCTGGGTCAACAAGTCTCACGAGATCTACTTTCGCTGGACTTAGAGAGTTTAGAATATACTGTATTGGATCAGATGACCATTTAATAACATCAATTTTTTCTCCTCTTAATTCATTCACTACTTGTTGGATTCTTGCCCCTCTCGCTCCAATACAAGCACCTACAGGGTCTACTTCTTGTTCGACGCTATCAACAGCTACTTTTGTTCTTGGCCCAACGGCTCTTGAAGGAGGATTCGCTTCTCTTGAAACAGCAACAATTTTTACTGTGGCTTCTTGAATTTCCGGTACTTCATTTTCAAATAAATAGACAACTAATCCAGCATTTGCTCTGCTTACAAAAAGTTGTGGTCCTTTTCTGGCTATTTCGCTAACCTCTTTCAAGAATACTTTGAAAGTTGCATTTGCTCTATAGTTATCATTGGGTAATTGATCTCTTTTAGGAAGTTCGGCCTCTACTTCAGGTCTGCCAATACCCGAACTAACTCCCATTATTACTGATTGTCTCTCAAATCTTATAACTCTAGCCGTTAAAACAGGATCTTCCAAATCTGCAAATTCTTCTTGGATCATTTTTCTTTGTTGATCTCTTAATTTTTGGGCTAAAACTTGCTTTGTTGTTGAAGCAGCCATTCGTCCAAAATCCTCTTTTTCTGGTGTAACGTCTAAAACAACCGTGTCACCTATTTGAGCATCATCAGCTACTTGTTTAACTTCTACTAAAGATATTTGATGATCTTCGCTTTCAACTTCTTCTACAATTATTTTACTTGATAAGATCCTGTAACCTTCTTCATCTAAATCTAGTCCAACATCAAAATTACTAAAGTATTCTTCATCAAATGGATCTTCGTTAATTCCAATGTAAAAAGTTCTTCTGTATTTTTCGTATCCTTTTAACAAAGCTTCGCGCAATGCTGCTTCAACGATATTAGGAGGTAACTTTTTTTCCTCACTAATGTCTTCAATAAGATTGTTTAAACCTGGGAGAATAACTAATGCCATCTATGATGGGAAAATTGAATAATGGTTGAAAAATAATTAATCTTTTAAGGTACAAAGACTAATTTTTAATACTTCATCTAAAGGGATTTTCTTTATCCTACCTTTAATGTTAATGGCTAAATAATCATTAGACTTTTCATAAAGTAAACCATTCAGGAATTTTATTTTTGAATTCTTTTGGTTTAACTCAACATTAACTGGAAAACCCTTAAAAGTTTTGAAGTCTCTTTCTGAGGTTAATTCATCACTGACCCCTTGACTACTAATTTCTAACACATATGAACAATTTAAAAGATTTGATTTCTCTATTTTGTCGGATGCTGGGGCACTAAATAGCGCACAATCATCTAAGGAAATGTCATCCCCATTAGTTTTTCTTATAGTTATTTCAATAACAATTGGATTTTGATTAGTTTGTATATTTAAACCGTAGATTTCTAAATCCTGTTCATCAGCTACTTTTTCTATTAGAGCTTGTAGTTTAATTTTGTTTTCTTTATTCAATTTTATTGATTAACTTATTTAAAATTTATTTTCACACATTAAGAAGTTTTTTCTATCTAAAATAATTGAAAATTTGCATTTTATGGATGTAAACAAAAAAACAACAATAATCATTTTCTTCAATTAGATTTATCA
The DNA here is from genome assembly GCA_902618795.1 of uncultured Prochlorococcus sp. GTDB lineage: Bacteria > Cyanobacteriota > Cyanobacteriia > PCC-6307 > Cyanobiaceae > Prochlorococcus_A. The sequence goes on along the minus strand of CACNCF010000001.1, from coordinate 3,884 downwards.
AATAAACTCAAAAACTATTATTTAAATGAAGTATCTCAAGATTAAATTTATTAATTTAATCCAAATATTCTTTATTATTTGTTTTTGCATATTCAATTTCTCTCAAAATACTGAAGTTTTAGCTATAAACTCTCTTGAAAGTCATAATTTTGTATCATCCGCAGTTAAAAATATTGGCCCTGCAGTTGTAAAAATTGATACTGAGCGATTGGTAGAGAGGCAACAATTTGATCCTACTTTACTTGACCCCTTATTAAGGGATTTACTTGGTGAGCAGGGAATTACTCCTGAAAGGGAGAGAGGTCAAGGCTCTGGAGTGATCATTAATGAGAATGGTTTGATTCTTACAAATGCTCATGTCGTAGAAAGAGTCGATAATGTATCAGTCACTTTGGCAGATGGATCTATTTGCGATGGTGAAGTTTTGGGCACAGATACAGTAACTGATCTTGCTTTAGTAAAAATTGATGAAGATGCTTCTTCTGGTTTTGCTCCACTTGGAAATTCTGAAGATCTTGAAGTTGGCGATTGGGCAATAGCTCTTGGTACTCCTTATGGTCTTGAAAAAACAGTTACCTTAGGCATTGTCAGCAGTCTGCATAGAGATATTAATAGTTTAGGATTTTCAGATAAAAGGCTTGATCTTATTCAGACTGATGCCGCAATAAATCCAGGAAATTCTGGGGGACCACTCATAAATTCTAATGGTGAGGTCATAGGAATTAATACATTAGTAAGAAGTGGCCCTGGAGCTGGTTTAGGTTTCGCGATTCCCATCAATCTAGCTAAAAGCGTTTCTGATCAGCTTCTTAAAAATGGGGAAGTCATTCATCCATATTTAGGGGTACAATTAATTTCTTTAAATCCTAGAATTGCTAAAGAGCATAATAGAGATCCCAATTCCTTAGTTCAATTACCTGAAAGAAATGGAGCTCTAATTCAATCAGTAATACCTAATAGCCCCGCTGAAAAAGCTGGTTTAAGAAGAGGTGATTTAGTAATAGCAGCCGAAAATATCTCTATAAAAGAACCTAAAACTTTGCTTGATGAAGTTGAAAAAGCTCAGATAGGCAAAGTATTCCTTTTAAATATTTTGAGAGATAATAAAGAGATACAGATAAATATTAAACCAGAACCTCTTCCAGGTTTGACATAAAGCACCCATTGAAATTTAATAATCTATAACCATCAGAGAAAAAGATTTTGGATTCACAAACTCAAATGAAACAAGTAGTTGCTGATGCAGCAATAAAGGAAGTTAAGAGTGACATGATTCTCGGATTAGGTTCTGGATCTACAGCTGCGTTAATGATAAAAAGTTTAGCGGATGAAATACGTTCTGGAAAACTTCAAAATATAAGAGGTGTTGCAACTTCTTTTCAATCAGAAGTTTTAGCTCTTGAACTGGATATCCCGCTTATCGATTTATCTTCTTTATCTCAAATTGATTTAGCTATTGATGGAGCAGATGAAGTTGATCCAGGATTTCAATTAATAAAAGGAGGAGGAGCCTGCCATGTTAGAGAAAAGTTAGTGGCATCTAAAGCTAATCAATTGTTGATTGTTGTTGATGAAACTAAACTTGTGCAAAATCTAAATCAATCTTTCCCTTTACCTGTAGAAGTTCTTCCTAATGCTTGGAAGCAAGTACAGGAAGTCATTTTAGAAATGAATGGCAGTTCTTCTTTAAGAATGGCTACTAAAAAAGCTGGCCCAGTTGTTACTGACCAAGGAAATCTTATCCTAGATGTATTATTCAATGATGGTATTAAAAATCCAAAAGACATTGAAATGAAGATTAATAATATTCCAGGAGTGTTAGAAAATGGATTATTTGTTGATCTTACAGATAAAGTATTAGTTGGTAAAATTGAAGACAATGTTCCAGTGGTTTACTCACCCTCAAGAGCTGGCTAATTTTCAAATCTTATTTCTACAGAGTTAGCGTGGCTATGTAAGCCTTCACTTTTAGCGAGATTAATAATGTCAAGGCTATTAACTTTTAAACTTTCTTTATTAAATTCTATTATTGAAGTATTTTTCATAAAAGTCTCAACCCCCAAAGAACCGCTAAATCTAGAATTACCTGAAGTAGGTAAGGTATGATTTGGTCCAGCAAGATAATCTCCAACAGCTTCTGGGGTCCATTTTCCTAAAAATATCGCTCCTGCATTCTCTATCCCTGCCAGAATTTTTTTTGAATTTGTAGTAAGAATTTCTAGGTGTTCCGGGGCAAAGTTATTGCTTAGTTCAACACATGATTCATAATTCTCGCAGATCACAATTAAACCCCAATTTTTTATTGATTGCATGCAAATTTCTTTTCTTGGATGATCATCTATTTTTTTATAAAGTTCTTCTAAAACTTCTTTTGCTTGGTTCTTTGATGTAGTTAGAAGTATTGATGAAGCTAAAGGATCGTGTTCTGCTTGCGCTAGTAAGTCAGATGCTATATAAGTGCTTTGAGCAGTTTCATCTGCAATGATTAAAATTTCACTTGGACCAGCTAAAGAATCAATCCCTGTAGAGCCATAAATGAGTTTTTTCGCAGTCGTAACATATATATTCCCTGGACCTGAAATAACATCAACTTTATTGATTTGATTTGTCCCGAATGCTAATGCACCAATTGCTTGAGCTCCTCCAATTCTGAATACTTTATTTATCCCTGATAAGTGAGCTGCAGCTAAAACAGTTTTATTTATTTCCCCTTCTTTATTTCCAGGAGATACCATTATAATTTCTTCTACTCCTGCTACTTTTGCAGGTATAGCATTCATCAATACTGTACTTGGATAAGCAGCTCTACCTCCAGGGATATAAATACCTGCATTTTTTACTGGTCTCCATCTTCTTTGGACAGTATCACCATATTCACCTTTTAAAGTGAAAGATTGAGGAATTTCTTTTTCATGGAATTTTTGAATTCTTTTATGAGCTACCACAAGCGAGTGCTTCAAATTATTATCAATTTCATCCCATGCATTTTTTAATTGATTCGGACTCACTTGCATAGGATCAGGGTCGAAACCATCAAATTTTTTTGTATATTTTTCTACTGCTATATCTCCAGAAATTTTTACCTCTTGAAGAATTTCTTCAACAATTTTATTTATCTTATTATTATTATCTGAATTAGTTCTACTAGAAATCCTTTTTAATTCCTTAATAGCTTCTTTTTTATTGTTTATGATCTTCATTTGCTTAATTTTCTCAAATTAAAAGGCTTAAAATCCAATTTAATATCTTTTAAATTATATATGATTGATTAGTAGTCGACTTATTTGTTATGATTATATTCTTCTATTTATTAACCCTCTGTGGCCAACAACAAATCAGCAAAAAAGAGAATACAAATTGCCGAAAGAAATCGATTAATTAATAAGTCATATAAATCTACTGTTAGGACTTTAACCAAAAAAACCCTTGAGAACTGCGAAAAATATACAAAAAATCCTAATGAGGATAATAAAAATTTAGTGAAAACAAGTCTTAATAAAGCTTTTAGCTTAATTGATAAAGCAGTTAAAAAAAATGTTCTTCACAAAAACAACGGTGCTAATAAAAAATCGAAAATCAACAATTTTGTAAAAACTACTCTTACCACTAAGTAAAAAGACAGATCATAATTATGAGCGATATAGAACTCATAGACTCGCACTGTCATTTAATATTTGAAAATTTTGAGGAAGATCTTGAAGATGTTGTTTTAAGATTGCGTTCAAAAGGTGTAAAAAAAATAGTTCATGCTTGTTGTGAATTAACAGAAATTCCAAAGTTGAAAAAAATATCCCATGAATTTAATGAAATTTACTATTCAGTTGGTTTGCATCCGCTAGAAGCAAAAAAATGGGAACAAAGTTCAAAATCTCTTTTAAGAAAAT